>JBJDYK010000072.1:0-2191 GCA_051867275.1 Faecousia sp. | reverse complement strand
CCCATTGACGCTGTACATAAATGGCTATCTCAAAGATATGCACGAAGCCGAGGACCTGATGATCGAAGCATTTTCACAGATTTTCGCGAAGGAACGTCCCATTACAGGCGCGGGAGCGTTTCAGGCGTATCTGTATAAAACGGCGCGGAATCTCGCCCTGCGCCACAGGAATAAGCACAGGCTCAGCTTTCTGCGTTTTGAGGAATTGGACTTTGAGCCGCAGAGCGACGTGCTGGCTGACACGGAGCTTTCCCGCAGAGAGCGCAGCCGCCAGCTCTATGACGCCCTTGAAAAATTGAAGGCGGAATACCGGGAAGCGCTTTATCTGGTCTACTTTGAGGAAATGAGCTACCGCAACGCGGCAACGGTTATGAACAAGAGCGAGGGGCAGATCACAAAGCTGGTTTACCGTGGGAAGCAAAGCCTGAAAGCGATCCTGGAACAGGAGGGATTTACCTATGCGGACGAATGAAGAACGTGCCGGATTGGTTCATAAGCGGACGGCGGAAATCAAACGGGAACGGCAAAAGAAAAAACAACGTGCCTTGGATATGGTCTGTATCGGGGCCTGCCTGATCCTCGTCGTTGGGATCGGCTCGTCTATGCCCGGATGGGCAACGGGCATTACCGGCGGTGAAGCACACCATGCTTCCGGCGCGGCAAGCCTTGTTGGAAGCCACGCATCATTGGGCTATATCCTGATGGGGCTTATGGCCTTTCTGCTTGGCGTATGCGTGACGGTGCTTTTGTACCGCCTGCGCCGCAGGAATGAGAGAAAGAGGCGGGAGAACCGGAACGATGAACTTTGAACTGATTGACAACTGTTTTCAGGTTGCCGTGCTGTTTTGCGCGGCACTGGCGGCGATTGCGGCGGCGCTCCGGCACAAAAACCGCCGTTTCCTGCTCCTCGCCCTGTTTTTTATCTGCATTTCCATGGGAACGCTCTATTGGGTGCTGCACCTTTTCATTTTTGACGACGTACCACAGGTTTTCTATGTCTCGGAGTTTTCATGGCTGGCGGCGTATCTGTTCCTGCTGTCGTTCCAAATGCTGCGGGCAGAAGGAAGCAAGCCGTCTTTTTCCCTGCTTTCCCTGTCCTGCTCTCTGCTTACGGCTGCGGTCGTACTGGTGTTTCAGATTTTTGGCCCGGCCGTTTTTGTTTCTGTGACTTTTGCCGGGGTTGTGTCTGCCATTGTATATCTTGCGGCATGGCGGCTGACCCGCAGAGGCGGCGGAGGGCTGATTGACTGCTGGCTGCTGCTCTGTGTGGGTTTGCAGCTTCTGCTGTATGTGGTGTCCGATTTTATGCGGAATTTTACCCACTTTAATCTTTACTTCGCCGTAGACATTACGCTGACGCTTTCCTTCGCGGCTCTGCTGCCGCTGGCGCTTCGGGAGGTGGCGGGGAAATGATCTATATTGAGAATGTTTTCGTTTGCCTCGCGATCCCGCTGGCGCTGTGCATGCTGTTTATCGGGGGGCGCACCCGGAGGTTCATGCTGTTTATGATGGCCGGAATGAGCGTATGCCTGCTGTCCGCCTATGTCAACAGCTTCTTCATGGGATATTATGGCGTCAGCGCCACCGTTGCCGTCGTTGAGATCACGCCGGTGTGCGAGGAAGTGATGAAGCTGCTGCCGCTGCTTTTCTACGTTCTGATTTTTGAGCCAAAGGTCCGGACTTTGCCCGAAGCCGCCGTTGCCCTTGCCGTAGGCTTTGCCACCTTTGAAAATGTGTGCTATCTGACGGAGAACGGCGCGGAAGATTTGACGTTCCTGCTGATTCGCGGGCTTTCCGCCGGGGCGCTGCATATCCTCTGCGGCATTTTGATCGGGTTCGGACTGTCTTATGTGTTCCGCCGCCGCTGGCTGGCGTTTACCGGAACGGTGGGGCTGCTGGGCGCCTGTATTGTGTTCCATGCCACCTATAACCTGCTGATTTCCGGGGACGGGGGCTGGCGGATTGCGGGCTATCTGTTCCCGTCTGTCCTGATCGCGCTCTTATTCGTGGGAAGGCTCCTGCTTCCCAAGCTCAAAAACATGTTCGCGTAACCGCTTTGCGTGACGAGCCGCCTCAGAAATGGGGCGGCTCAAATTTTTTGAAGAAATGAACTGTTCCGTGGCAGCCGGAAAACATGAAATCCGTGCGTGTTTTGCTGTCACCAACCGTAGGGCGATGTTCGGTAAATTTC
>JBJDYK010000071.1:0-12028 GCA_051867275.1 Faecousia sp. | reverse complement strand
TTCGTCTTTCTGTCAGAGAAAAAGTTGGACATTCTGGTAAGGATTTGCATAGAATAGCCGGAGGCGATTTTCAATGAACGATTTGACAACTCTTGCCTGGAAACGGGCAGGCTACTCCGGCCTGGAAGCCTTTCAAAGAGCCATGGGGCTCTCTGCCACCGGAACCGTGGACAGCGCCACCCAGGCCGCTCTGGAGCCCTATCTGCTGGGCTACCGCCGGGTAACTCTGAAAAAGGGGGATTCCTTCTGGGTCCTTGGCAAGCGCTTCGGTGTCAATCCCCAGGCCATCGCTACGGCCAATCCCACATACGACCCCCTGCGTCTGCCCATCGGGGCCACGGTCACGGTGCCTCTGCCCTTTCCTCTGGTGCCCAGCGATGTACCTATGACCTCCCGGCTGTGCAGCCTCTGCGTCCGGGGACTGGCTGCCCGGTATCCCTTCGGCACCCGGCAGGTTCTCACCACCACCGCCTTCGGCAGACCCGTGGAATCCCTGCGCTTTGGCCAGGGGCCCCGGCGGCTCATCTATTCCGCCGCCCACCACGCCAATGAGTGGATCACAGCCACGTTGCTGCTGACCTTCGCCGAGGAGCTGGCTCAGGCCATTGCCGTGGGCGGCTCCATCGGCGGCCATGACGCCCGAACCTTGGCCCGAACCTCCACGGTGTATCTGGTTCCCATGGTGGACCCGGACGGGGTGGATCTGGTTACGGGGGCACTTGTGCCCGGGGACCCGGAATATGAATACGCCCGGAGCCTGGCCGCCTACTACCCCTCCATCCCCTTCCCCAACGGCTGGAAGGCCAACGGGCTGGGGGTGGACCTGAATCTGAACTACCCCGCCGGATGGGAGACGGCCCGGGAAATCAAATTCAGCCAGGGCTTCACCCGACCCGGCCCCAGGGATTTTGTGGGGCAGGCACCTCTGGACCAGCGGGAGAGCCGCGCCCTGGCCGCGCTGACCCGGCGGGTGGACCCGGCCCTGGTGCTTGCCTATCACAGCCAGGGAGAGGTGATTTATTGGCAATTCCAGGACATTGAGGTGCCCGGCGCCCGGGAGCTGGGGGAGAAATTCGCCGCCTTAAGCGGCTACCAATTGGAGGACACCCCCTACGCCTCCTCCTTCGCGGGCTACAAGGACTGGTTCATTCAGGATTTCCGCCGCCCTGGCTACACCATCGAGGTGGGCCTCGGTGAAAATCCCCTGCCGCTACAGCAGTTTCCCCAAATTTACCGGGACAATCTGGGCATCCTGACCTACGCCATGTCCCCGGAGGCGGAAATCTAAGCGAATTTTCGTCTGCACTCTGTAGGGGCCGGATATATCCGGCCCGGCAGTAAGCACCAATTACACTGCACGCCTATGCGAATCCGTAACATTCTTCGTTTTTTCGGTTCTGCTCAGTTTCGTTGGGTTTCGGGCCGGATATATCCGGCCCCTACAGGCGGTAAAAAACCGCGCCGGGGAGACCGGCGCGGTTTTTGGTTTATCCGATTTTTTCGAAATCCTCGGGGCCGTGCTTGCACAGGGGGCATACATAGTCGGCGGGAAGCTCCTCGCCCTCGTAGACATAGCCGCAGATCTTGCAGACCCAGCCCTTCTTCTGGGCCAGCTGGGGTGCGGGCTTCGGCTTGATATGCTCGAAATAGTAGGCATAGGTGACGGAGGGCACCCGGGACAGGACCTTGGCCTCGGTGACGTCGGCGATGAACAGGGTGTGGGTCCCCCAATCCTGGGTGGACACCACCTTGCCGGAAATCACGGCGTTGGCAAAGGCGGTCAGGTACAGCGTACCGTTCTCCGCTCTCTGGGAGAAGGCCCAGCCCGCAAACTTATCCGTATCCCGTCCGGACTGGAAGCCGAAGTGCCGGAACATCTCAAAGGGCACATCCTGAGACAGGACGCTGGCGCTGAAAACGCCACTCTTCAGCAGCATATCGTGGGTCAGGTTGGCCTTGTTCACGGCGAAGGCCAGACGCTTGGGGGTATCGGTCAACTGGATGACGGTGTTGACGATGCAGCCGTTGTCCTTCTCACCCTCCCGGGTGGACAGGACAAACAGGCCGTAGGACAGCTTGAACATGGCGTTGGGGTCCAGAGCCTTGTCATTGGCCACGGTGGGCTGGGGCTTGGGGATGGTCTCGTCGATGGCGTCGGCCAGAATCTCAAGCTGCTCGGTTTCCTTCAGGGAGGAGCGGATGGTGACGGCCTGGTCCAGAATGGTGCAATTCTTCAGGCCGGACAGCAGCTCCCGCATGAGCTTGCCGCTGGTGGGGGCCCAGGAGCCGTTCTCGATCAGGGCGATGGTACGGTTCTGCAGGTTGTGGGCCACCAGATCATGGAGCAGGTCCTCCATCTTCACGAAGATGCCGGCGTTATAGGTGGTGGCGGCGAAGACCAGGTGGCTGTAGCGGAAGGCGGCGGCAATGATATGGGAGGCGGGGGTCATGGACACATCGAACATACAGGTCCGGATGCCCTTTTCCCGCAGGCGGCAGGACAGAATCTCGGCGGCGTTGGCGGTGTTGCCATAGACGGAGGCGTAGGCGATGACCACGCCGGTCTCTTCGGGGGTGTATGTAGCCCAGGCCAGATACTTTTCAATAAAGTCGCCAATGTTCTTGCGCCACACGAAGCCATGGAGGGGGCAGACCATCTTGATCTCCAGACCGGCAGCCTTGGTCAGCAGAGCCGTAACCTGGGTGCCGTACTTGCCCACGATGTTGCAGTAGTACCGGCGGGCCTCGTCCAGATAATCCCGGAAGAAGTCCACCTCATCGGCAAACAGGGCGCCGTCGATGGCACCGAAGGTGCCGAAAGCGTCGGCGGAGAACAGAATCTTCTCCTGAAGATCATAGGTCACCATGACCTCGGGCCAATGAACCATGGGGGCCATGACGAAGGTATAGCTGTGGTGGCCGGTCTCGATTATGTCGCCCTCCTTGACGATCTGCACGGTGGCAGGCACGTTGAAGGTGAAATACTGGGCCATCATGTTGGCGGTCTTCTGGTTGCACACCACCCGGACACCGGGATAACGGCGAACCACCTCCTGAATGGTGGCGGCGTGATCCGGCTCCATATGCTGCACCACCAGGTAGTCCAGCTTCCGGCCGGAGAGTACATACTCCACATTTTCAAAGAACACCTTATCCACGCTGTGATCCACCGTGTCAAACAGCACGGTCTTGTCGTCCAGCAGCAGATAGGAGTTGTAGGACACGCCGTGGGGCACGTCGTACACGCCCTCGAATACGGACAGACGGCGATCGTTGCCGCCCACCCAGGTCAGATCATCGGTCACTTTTCTTACGCAGTACATGGAAGGTCTCTCCTTTCAGTATGTGCCGTCATTATAAGGGACAGCGCCTCAAATGTCAATAAAATAATAATAGTTATCAAAATTATTTGTAATTCTTCGGTCGCAGCCAGAAAACATCAATTCCAATCGGTTTTGATGGCACTTACTGTAGGGCGGGGGCATGCCCCCGCCGGGCACCGATTTATTGCATTGCAGTTCAACAAATGCGCATTTCCCGCCATAAATCGCATACTATACAGATTACATGTATTGCCTACGGATTTGCAACTGCCCGGCGGGGTCATGACCCCGCCCTACAGTTGGTGCTGTGGAAAACCAACATTTTTGACAGCTTGTTCGAACGACTGAATAGATACTCAAAATTATTTTATATGCCCGGCAGCAGAGCCTTGGCGATTCCGAAGTACACCAGCAGGGACATGGCGTCCACGATGGTGGTGATGAAGGGGCTTGCCATGACCGCCGGGTCAAAGCCCAGCTTCTTGGCCAGCATAGGCAGCGAGCAGCCCACGGTTTTTGCCAGAAATACGGTCACGGCCAGGGTGGCGCATACCACCAGGGCCACCAGCAGCGTCACATCCTGGTTCCCCATGAGAAGATGATCCACCAGCATGATTTTCACGAAGCAGGCCACGGCCAGCACCAGGCCGCAGCAGACAGAGGTGCGGATCTCCTTCCAGATGACGCTGGGCAGATCCCGGAACTCCAGCTCACCCAGGGACAGAGCGCGGATGATGGTAACGGAGGACTGGGAACCGGAGTTGCCGCCGGTGTCCATGAGCATGGGAATAAAGGCCGTCAGAGCCACCTGGGCGGCCAGGGCGTTTTCAAAGCTGGTGATGATGATGCCCGTAAAGGTGGCCGACACCATCAGCAGCAGCAGCCAGGGGATTCTCTGCTTGAACAGGTCCCGGACCGTAGCGTGGGTGTAAGTCTTCTCCGAGGGAGACATACCGCCCATGATCTCGATATCCTCCGTGGCCTCCTCTTCCATGACGTCCATGGCGTCATCGAAGGTCACGATGCCTACCATACGGTTTTCGTTGTCCACCACGGGCATGGCCAGGAAGTTGTACTTGGCGAACTGCCTGGCCACTTCCTCCTGGTCGGTATGGGTTCCCACGGAAATCAGGTGGGTCTGCATAATGTCCCGGACGGGAGTATCGTCGTCCTCCGCCAGCAGCAGATCCTTCACGGACACCAGACCGATGAGGGTTCGGTTTTCCGTCACATAGCAGGTGTAGATGGTTTCCTTGTCCACGCCGGTTCGGCGGATGCGCAGAATGCTCTCCCCCACGGTCATGGCGGGGCGCAGACTCACATACTCCGTGGTCATGATGGAACCGGCGGAGTTTTCCGGGTAGCGCAGCAGTTCGTTGATGGTCTTGCGGGTGTCCGGGTCGGCGCTGGCCAGAATGCGGCGCACCACGTTGGCGGGCATTTCCTCCACCAGGTCCACGGCGTCGTCCACATACAGCTCGTCCACCACTTCCTTCAGCTCGCTGTCGGAAAAGCCCCGGATCAGTATTTCCTGGGCGTCCGGCTCCATTTCCACAAAGGTCTCCGCCGCCTGCTCCTTGGGCAGAAGGCGGAACAGCAAGGGGATCTTCTCCTGATCCAGCTCGTCAAAGACCCCTGCCACGTCGCTGGGGTTCATGGTCACCAAAATGTCCCGCAGGGAAGGGTATTTCTTCTCTGCCAGCAGGGAGGTGATCATCTTTTTCAAAATAACGATTTGACTCTCCATTGGTGTTTCCTCCTGTTTCTGTAAGATGTCCAGAGTTGGGAGTAAAAACACGCCGGGGTCGAAGCCTTACGGACAGGGCGCACCACGGCCGCCCCGTCCGGGCCTACTTCGGCCCGCAGCCGTGCCGTTACTGCCAGCGTCCATGGTGTTCCCTCCTTATTACAGCCAAATTTGCGCATCGGGGCCTCCGTTTTTCTACGGCCCCAATCCGCCTTATCATACAGTATACTCCTATTTATTCCCTGTGTCAACGGATGTTTACGCCAAAGTTTTCTCCCAAAATTCGGCAAAACTCCAACCCTGGGTTTGTTGACAAAACACCGCTCCAATGGTACAATTGAGGCAGATTTGCAGGAAGGAGTTGAATTTTTCCGGAATACGCGGCTTGGCGTCCGCAGATTCGGAACGGATTCGCTCCTGTGGAAAGGCCAAAAGGTGCCAGTGGGAGCTTCGTCCCGCTGGAATTTTTTTGGCCAAAGGAAAGGAAGTGTGTTATGAAGGAACTGTTTTCCCATCTTTTGCCATACCGCGGCAAAATTGCCGCGGCGGCGCTGCTGACGGCTCTGTCCTCCGTCAGTCAACTGCTGCTGCCCACCCTCATGAGCACCGTGGTGGACGACGGTGTGTACCAACTGGATTTTTCCGTGATTCTGTGGTGCTGCGGCATCATGCTGCTGATTTCCCTGCTGGGCGCCGGCGCCGCCGTTTGGGGGCGGAGCTTCAGCGCCAAGGTGGTGTCCGGCTTCAGCGCCGACCTGCGGAGCCATATGTTTCAAAAGGTCATGGGCATCAGCCACCGGGCCTTCGGCAAAATGGACACCGGCACCCTGGTGACCCGCTCCACCCAGGACATCACCACCCTCTCCTGGGTGGCGGAGATGCTGTCGAGCAGCATCATCTCCATCCCCGCCATGTTCCTGGGGGGCGTGATTCTCTCCTTCCTGGTGGACCCGGTGCTGGCCTCCATTGTGCTGTGCGCCGTACCTCTGGTTTTCGTCATTGTGGCTGTCATCGGCAAACGGGTGGCGCCGCTCCACGAGAAGTCCGATGAATACATCGACCGGCAGAACGAGCTGATGCGCCAGCGTCTGCGGGGCATCCGGGTCATCCGGGCCTTCCGCCGGGAGCCGGACGAGCAGCAGAAAATCGCCGACGCCACCAACATTATGGCCAACAACATCATCCGGGCCAACGTGTCCATGCAGTCCCTGAACCCCATCGCCACCTTTTTTCTGAACGCGGCGTCCCTCATCATTCTGTATGTGGCCTCGGTCCGGATGGAATCCGGCGTCTCCGCCGCCACCGGCGGTGACATTCTGGCCCTGGTACAGTATGTGTCCTACATTATGGTAGGAGTCCTGTCCGCCTCCCAGGCCATCGTCATGATTCCCCAGGCAGCCGTGGCCTGCCGCCGGATGCAGCAGGTGCTGGACCTGCCCGACGACGAGCAGGAGCAGGGGGCCTGTGTCACCATGCAGGGCGGCGTGACCCTGGAGCATCTGACCTTTTCCTTTGAACCCGGCGCGGAGCCTGCTGTAAAGGATGTGTCCATGGAAATTTACCCCGGCAAGCGGGTGGCCATCATCGGCAGCACCGGCAGCGGCAAGAGTACCCTGGTGCAGCTTCTGCTGGGCTTCCGGCAGGCCGGGGAAGGCCGGATTCTCTTTGACGGCCACGACAGCCGGGAGCTGGCAGGCTCCTGCATTCGCCGGCAGATCAGCTGCGTCCTGCAAAAAACCGCCATCTTCTCCGGCACCATCCGGGAAAACATCGCCATGGGCAAGCCCGGCGCCACCGACGAGGAAATCTGGAAGGCCCTGGACATCGCCCAGATCGGCGACTTTGTACGGAAGCTGCCCGAGGGGCTGGACCACAGGCTGGAGCTTTCCGGCAACAACCTGTCCGGTGGCCAGAAGCAGCGCATCGCCATCGCCCGGGCCGTCATTAAGGACGCCCCCATTTACATCTTTGACGACAGCTTCTCCGCCCTGGATTTCCTGACCGAATCCCGTCTTCGGGCAAGACTTCGGCAGGAGCTGCAGGGCAAGACCCAAATCGTGGTGACCCAGCGGGTGACCACAGCCAAAAATTCCGACTGCATCTTTGTCATGGACCGGGGCCGCATCGTGGACTTCGGACGCCATGAGGAGCTGCTGCCCCGGTGTCAGGTTTACCGGGAGATCTATGTCTCCCAGACAGGAGGTGGGGAAGAATGAGACATCGTCTGCGTCAGCCGGAGCCTAAGCTGTCCAACAAGGAGCGTTTTTCCCTCTATATCAAGGTTCTGCGGGAAGCCCGGCCCATCTGGAAGTGGCTGATTGTCAGCTGCCTTCTGTGCGTTGTAATCATCATCTGCTCCGTGGCGGGGCCCAAGCTCACCGGCTCCGTCACCGAAAAAATCTGCGCCTACTGGGAGTCCGGCGCCGCCGGCGGCGGTCTGGTGGAATCCGTCACCCCTGCCCTGCTGGCCCTGCTTGGGGTCTATAGCCTCAGCGCCCTGGTTCGCTGGCTCAATATGTATCTCATGAACAACGTGGTCAGCCACCACTACACCTGCGCCATCCGCATCCGTATGTCCGACAAAATTCAGCGGCTGCCGGTGAAATTCATCGACACCACCCCCGTGGGTCAGATTCTGGAAAATATGACCGGCGACGTGTCCGCCATGGGCAACTCCATCCATCAGGTGGTGAACACCCTGATGCAGGGCGTGCTGCAAATGATTTTCATTGCCGTGGCCATGCTGCTGGAGGACTGGCGTCTGGCCCTCATCGTGCTGGCCACCACCCCCATATCGGTTCTGCTGTCTGTGAAAATCTCCGGCAAGAGCCGCAAGCACCACCACGAGAACTTCGCCGAGTCGGCGAATCTGTTCTCCGTGGTGGAGGAGAGCTACACCAATTTCTCCACCACCAAGGCCTACAATCTGGAAAAAGCCATGGCCGAAAAGCACACCCAGGTCAACAACCGCCAGCGGAAGGCTCAGACCAAGGCCAACCTCCTGTCGGGCCTGGCCCAGCCGGTCATCACCCTGGTCAACGGCCTTACCTTCATCTGCGTGAACCTGTTGGGCGGCTATCTGGCGGTAAAGGGCGTGCTGCCCGTGGGTACCGTTGTGACCGTCATCCTGTTTGCCCGACAGTTCTCCTCCCCCCTGGAGCAGATCGCCGCCGGCTTCAGTCAGATGCAGCGCACCGCCGCCGCCTCCCGCCGGGTATTCAACCTTCTGGACATGGAGGAGGAGGACCCCAGGCAGGGCGACGTCCATCCCGAGGAGGTCCGGGGGCAGGTGGAGTTCTCCCATGTTGCCTTCTCCTATGACCCCCAGGTTCCCCTGATCCGGAATCTGGACTTCAAGGCCGAACCCGGTCAAACCATCGCCATCGTAGGTCCCACCGGCGCGGGCAAAACCACCATCGTGAATCTGCTCATGGGCTTCTACGACATCAACGCCGGTGAGATTCGCATCGACGGACGGCCCATGTCCCAGATGAACCGGGACCAGGCCAGAGAGCTGTTTGCCATGGTTCTGCAGGACACCTGGCTGTTCCGGGGCACCGTGGCGGAGAACATCGCCTACGGCAAGCCCGACGCCACCCGGGAGGAAATCATCCGGGCCTGCGACGAAGCCTACTGCGACCACTTCATCCGTACCCTGCCCCAGGGCTACGACACCATCATCGGCGACGAGGCCACCACCCTCTCCGGAGGCCAGAAGCAGCTTCTGACCATCGCCCGGGCGGTGCTGGCAGACCGCAGGCTCCTGATTCTGGACGAGGCCACCTCCAACGTGGACACCCGAACGGAAATCCTCATTCAGAAGGCCATGGACCGGCTGATGAAGGGCCGGACCTGCTTCGTCATTGCCCACCGCCTGTCCACCATCGTCCATGCCGACCGCATTCTGGTTATCAAGGACGGCGACATTGTGGAGCAGGGCACCCACAAGGAGCTGCTGGCCCGCCACGGCTTCTACGCCGACCTCTACGCCAGCCAATACGACAAAGAAATCTCCTAAAAACACATCCCTGAATTGCCCAAGGCAATTCAGGGATGTGCGTACCAAGAGGTTCGATACCCACAGGGATAAAAATCCGGTATCTATTCATTCGTTCGAAAAGCTGTCGGAAATGGTTGTTTCGCGTAGCACCAACTGTAGGGCGGGGTCATGACCCCGCCGGGCAGTTGCAAATCTGTAGGTATCACCGACAAAACGCACAATTCGTTGCGCAGGTAAGTTGATACCGGTTGATTTCTGTCATTGCTTTCAAAACTTACGGTGCCCGGCGGGGTCATGACCCCGCCCTACAGTAAGTGCCAGCAAAACACGCACGGATTCCACTCTTTCCGGCTACAACAGAACAGTTACAAAATCCGCTTATACGGCAGAGAATACGAACCGGGTGGTATGCACCACCTTCGTATAGGCCGGGAGGATACACTGGGGCCACTGGGGGTGGTTGGGGCTGTCGGGGAAAAACTGGGTCTCCAGGCACACGCCGCTGTTGCGGGGATAGGGGACGCCGCCCTTGCCGGTGGTGTCCAGGAAGTTGGCGCAATAGACCTGAATCCCCGGGCAGTCCGTATAGACGGTCATGACTCTGCCGGAAGCAGGGTCCGCCAGCTCCGCGGCGGGGGCCTCCATCCCCGCAAAATCCAGGATGAAGTTGTGGTCGATGCCGCCCTGGGGCCCCGTCAGGGGATCTTTCTCCCAGCCGGTGCCGATGATCCGGGGCTTCCGGAAGTCCAGTGCCGTACCGTCTACGGGAGCTGTCTCCCCCGTGGGAATGGAGGCCCTGTCCACCGGCGTAAAGCGGGAGGCCCGGACCCAAAGGGTCTGCTCCATGGCCCGGTCATACCGGTCATGGCCTGCCAGATTGAAATAGCTGTGCTGGGTGGGATTAAACAGGGTGTCCCGGTCAAACATACCCTCATAGCGCACCGTCAGGCCATTTCCCTCCAGCCGATAGGTCACAAGAACCCTTCCGCCGCCGGGGAAGCCCTGGTCGCCATCCAGGGTCTCCAGGGAGAAAGCAATCTCGTTGTCCCTGTGGCACTCCAGGGTCCAGAGGCGGCGGAACCAGAAGTCCGGCCCGCTGTGGAGGTTGTTGGGTCCCTCGTTGGCTTCCAGGCAAACCTCCCGCCCCTCCAGGCAGAATCGAGCGCGCCCCATGCGGTTGGCGTGGCGACCCACCACGGCCCCCAGGCAGCCGTCCTTTGTGCGGTATTCCCCGGCGGTATCGTAGCCCAGAACCACGTCGGCAAGGCATCCTTCCCGGTCCGGAACCAGCAATTTTACTAAGGTGGCCCCTATATCTGCTATTTGTGCCGTAAGAAAACCACAAGATATTGTGTATAGCCGGGCAATTTTACCACTGGGCAAAACTCCGAATTTTTCTTCCATTTTTCGTGCCCCCATTTCAAAACAGTACAAAAACGTCTCTCAGCACTTTACTGTGCCGTCCCATTATATCCCATGAACCCGGGATTTTCAATTATCTTTGCCCCCTTTTGTGAGAATTTCAGAAGGATTTCGCGCCCAACGGTTTTATGTCCACCTTCCAAATGCTCGCCGAAAAAAGTACCAAACCGGAAATACAAAATTTAGTGGCGCACACTTGCAATAAACACAAGATGTTGTATAATATGGCTACTCTCAAATCGAGGGCCCTATATGCAACCATCACCGCTGTCCCCTGTGGACTGGCGATTTCAAGATTATCCACCATAGTACCAGAGAGGAGACCCGTAATGAAGATCATCAAACGCAATGGCGCCGAAGAAGTGTTTAACCTGGAGAAAATCCGCAGCGCCATCAGCCGTGCCAATCTGGCGGTAGACGAACCCCACCGCATGACCGAGACGCAGATCCGCCGGATTTCCGAAAGCGTGGAGCTGAACTGCCAGGAGCTGGGCCGCAGCCCCGCCGTGGAGGAGATTCAGGATCTGGTAGAAAAGGCCATCATGGCCCATGGCGCCTACGAGGTGGCCAAGCAGTACATCACCTACCGCTACACCCGGAGCCTGATCCGCCGTTCCAACACCACCGACGACCGCATCCTCTCCCTTATCGAAAGCAACAACGAAGAGGTCAAGCAGGAAAACGCCAACAAAAATCCCACCGTCAACGCCGTTCAGCGGGACTACATGGCAGGCGAGGTGTCCAAGGACATCACCCGCCGGATTCTGCTGCCCAAGGACATTGTGGAGGCCCACGAGGCCGGTATCATCCACTTCCACGACGCCGACTATTACGCCCAGCATATGCACAACTGCGACCTGGTAAATCTGGAGGATATGCTGCAAAACGGCACCGTCATCTCCGGCACCATGATCGAAAAGCCCCACTCCTTCTCCACCGCCTGCAACATCGCCACCCAGATCATTGCCCAGGTGGCCTCCAACCAGTACGGCGGCCAGTCCATCAGCCTGACCCACCTGGCCCCCTTCGTCCAGGTCAGCCGGGAGAAAATTCGCAAAAGCGTGGAGAAGGAGCTACAATCCTTCGGTGTGTCCCCGGAAGAGGAGGCCATCTCCCGGGTGGTGGAGGAACGGCTCCGGGATGAGATTCGCCGCGGTGTCCAGACCATCCAGTACCAGGTTGTCACCCTCATGACCACCAACGGTCAGGCCCCCTTCATCACCGTGTTCATGTACCTCAACGAGGCCCAGAACGAGCAGGAAAAGAAGGATCTGGCGGTTATCATCGAGGAAATGCTGCGCCAGCGCTACGAGGGCGTGAAAAACGAGAAGGGCGTGTGGATTACCCCCGCCTTCCCCAAGCTGATCTACGTTCTGGAGGAGGACAACGTCCGGGAGGGAACCCCCTACTGGTACCTGACCCGGCTGGCGGCCCAATGCACCGCCAAGCGCATGGTACCCGACTACATCAGCGAGAAGAAAATGCTGGAGCTGAAGGTGGACAAGAACGGCGAGGGCCACTGCTACACCTGCATGG
>JBJDYK010000070.1:0-12252 GCA_051867275.1 Faecousia sp. | reverse complement strand
TATAAATTTCCGTTTATCGCACTTTACGGTGGTACTTCCGGTAACGCCCTGTAGGGCGGGGGCATGCCCCCGCCCTACGGGCTGCTTGAATTTAAAACCGGACCTTATGAAGCGGTAGCTTCACAAGGTCCGGTTTTTTATTTGAAGAGGTGGATGTTCTGATATTGGAACAGCTTTACGGAATTCAGAATGTCCTGGTTGTGCTCCGACATATTGCGGCGGGCGGCCTCGGCATTTTGTTCCCGAATGGCGGTGAGAACGGCCTCGTGCTGCCGGATGGAGTCCTGCAAGCGGTCCCGGCTGATGGGCAGGGCGATGCGGACCAGCCGCACGAACACCTTCTCGATGGCCTGATAGAGTTGCCGGTTATAGGCGGCCTTGGCCACGGCCATGTGGAACCGCTTGTCCCAATCCGCCACCAGGGCGATCTGGTCAACGGGGATGGACCGGTGACGCTCGCTGATCTGCTGCATCTCCAGAACATCCTCCTCCGTACGCCGCTGGGCGGCGTAGAAGGCGGCGGACCGCTCCAGGGTCTCCCGAAGCTCCAGCAGCTCGATGACCTCGGTGGAGCTGATGCGGGAGACAATGGCGCACCGGTTCGGCAGCAGCTCCACATAGCCCTCGTAGGCCAGGCGGCTGATTGCCTCCTTCACCGGCGTGCGGCTGACATTCAACTGGATGCTGAGCTCCCGGATATAAAGCGCGGTGCCCGGGGCGTAGATGCCGTTGAGAATGTTGTTCCGCAGGGTCCTGTATACAAATTCGGCTTTGCTGGAACTGCCGGCTACGTCCTCGTCAAAGTATCCCATAAATAGAGATCCGCTCCTTACTGTGTGTTGGATAGGAAGAACTGAATATCAATCTGTTATGGATAATTTTAGTATATCCGTCAAAAAATGTCAAGAATTATTCATTAAATTCAAGAGGAATGCTCTTCCCGCCGCACCGGCGGTGGCACCGTCCGGCTCCGGAATACACTCCAGAGACACGGAGCCCCGGTAGTCAACCTCCCGCAGCGCACGGAACAGAGGCCCGAAGTCCAGATGTCCGGCACCTGGGTGGAGCCGGTTGGAATCGGCCACATGGAAATAGCCCAGCCGGTCTCCGGCGGTGCGGATGGCCTGAGCCATATCCGCCTCGTCGATGTTCATATGGAAGGTGTCCAGGTGAATCCAGCAGTTGGGAAGCTGCCATTTCTCCAGGAATTCCTTCAGCTCGGCGGCGGTGTTGAACAGATTGGTCTCGTAGCGGTTGATGACCTCCACCAGAATCCTCTGCCCCTTTTTCCCGGCGTAGTCCCCCAGCTCGGCAAGCTGGCCTGCCAGCAGACGGTCGAACTCCTCCTGGGGTCCCTCCGGGCGGTTGCCCTTCACCCAGCCGATGACCACGCCGTCGGTGGCGCCCAGCCGGGCCGCGAGGTCGATGTAGTCCCGCAGCTCGCCCATGGCAGCGTCCCGGTTGGCGGGGTCCGGAGAGGTGATGCACAGCTTCCGCCGGGTGAAGATCTGGCCGGTGACAATGGCGGAGATTTTCACGCCGCAGGCCCGGCAGGCCGCCTCCAGAGGCTCCAGGGGAAAGGACCCTGCCTCGATGACGTGGATTTCCAGGGCGTCATAGCCCAGCCGGGCGGCCTCATGAACCGCGCCGATCAGGTCCCCCCGGAGAACCAGGGGCGCCCGGGGGGCGCCGTTGGAGATGGCGGTAATCGCAAGCTGATTGGTCATGGCGAACCCTCTTAATAAGCCAGGGTGTAGATGTGACGCTCACCGGCCACCACGGCACGGACGGCCTCGGGGTCGCGCTGGGTCATCATCTCGACGGGAGGAAGCTGACCGGCGGGGTAGCGCTCCAGAATGTCGTTCACCAGCTTCTCCAGATAGTCCAGGGTCATCTCCACACCCTTGCGGGCCTTCTCGGCGTCGGCCAGGGAGGCGTCGCCAATGACGCCCTGGGGCTGGCAGATGCACTCCATGCCGCAGGAGCCCAGCGCGTTATACCACTTGATGGGACCTTCCCCCCGCTCGGCGGAGTTGTTGATGTGGCCCTTGGGGATCATAGGCGCGGCCGGCACTTTCACTGCGTACTCCTGCTTGCACAGCTCGGGGAACAGGGCCAGAGACCAGGACTGCTCCACCTCGTCGGCATGGACGAAGGGGGTGTCGTAGGGGCCGCCCTTGTCCTTGGTGTCCAACTGCTCCTTGGCGCAGTTCCAGAAATGGGTGTAGAGGATGATGGCGGGGACCTGGAACTTCTTGCCGAACTTGTGAATGGCCAGAGGAATCACATAGTCCTGACCGTGGCCGTTGACTACGATCATCTTCCGGAAGCCGGCATTCCAGAAACCGGCGAACACATAGACCAGGTAGTCCGCCAACGTTTCCTCAGGGATCATGATGGTGCCCTTCTGGCCCAGGTGATGGTAGGGGTGAGAGCCGTACCAGATGGGCTGGGCCACGGTGCAGCCGGTGGCCTTGGCCACCTGCTCGCAGAGCCGGGTGTCCAGGTAGGTGTCCTCGCCGTAGGGGGCGCTGGGGCCGTGGTTCTCGGTGGAGCCCACGGGAATCAGAATCACGTCGTTCTTTTTCAGACGCTCCGCCACGTCCCGATTGGTCATATTCTGATAGTAAATGCCGTTGTTGACTTCCATGTTTCCGCCCGTTGCGGGGATCTGCCATTTGCTCATAAGTAAAAACCTGCCTTTCTGCTCCTTGTGTGAAGGTTGTAGGGTGTAGCGACCGGTGTGACACGCCAATTGGTATATTTGTCATGCCGGTGGCATGCCGGTTGGAAGTATTATATGCAGAAAAGTTCGGAATTGCAAGGGAAAAAAAGAAGAAAATCTGCTAATGTAGCATTTCCGTGATTTTACCCAAAGAAGTGCTAAATTTTTTAGTCAAAAAACAAACCAAAATTTTGTAAAAAGCAATTGATTTTTCAGGCATTATGCTGCATAATAATACCAATCTTCCAGATGCCGCCGGGAAGACAGACGTGGGAGGCGGCTTTTCCGCTAATCCAAATGGCATGCCATCTAAATGCCACGGGATATATAACTTACCAACTTCACACAAAAAATTGGTAAGTTTGAAAATATGATTAGAAAATGATTGATAATTTGCGTTGGAAAGGAGACGCTTGCTGTGTTGCGGGAGAAAATGAGAGCGGTTCAAATTCACGCCCCAGGAGAGTTTTCCGTGGATTGGGTGCCGGTGCCCCGGCCCGGACGTGGAGAGGTACTGGTGGAAATCAAGGCGGTTGCCATCTGCGGCTCCGACCCCGGCATCTTCGGCGGAAAGGTCCTGCACAACGGCTGGCCCCCCTATTTCCCCTTCGTGGCGGGTCATGAATTCGCGGCCCGGGTCCTGGAGCTGGGAGAGGGTGTCACAAACCTGAAGCCCGGCGACCGGGTGGCCGGGGAGGCCCACTGCGGCTGCGGCACCTGCGAAATGTGCAAGAAGGGCTTTTACAATCTGTGCCTGAACTACGGAAACAAGGAAGCGGGCCATCATCATTACGGCCATTCCTCCCCCGGCTGCTACGCCCAGTACCAGGTCTACGACCAGAAGGCTCTGACCCTTCTGCCGGACAATGTTTCCTACGACGAGGGCACCCTGGTGGACACCGCCGGTACGGCCTATAACGCCCTGCGCCTGACCGGCGTGGAGCCCGGCGGCTACACCGCCATCATCGGCCCCGGCCCCATGGGCATCGCCGCCATGTGCCTGGCCAAGGCCATGGGCTCGGCCACCGTCATGATCGGCCGCCGGCAGCGGCTGGAGATGGCCGCCAGACTGGGCGCCGACTACATCATCGATTATGAAAAGGTTTCCGACCCGGTGGCGGAGGTGCGCAGGCTCACAGGCGGCGGCGCCCATCAGGTCATCGAGGCGGCAGGCAACGCCACGGCTTATTTTGAGTCCGTGCAGATGGCCCGGAAGGGCGGCCATGTGGCCCTCATCAGCATTCCGGCCCAGGACGGACAGCAGGCGGCGCTGAAATCCCTGATTATGAATCAGATTACCCTGCACGGTGTCCGGGCCAATCCCAACTGCTCCAAAATCGTGCTGGATCTTATGTCCCAGGGCAGCCTGAAGCTGGGGAACATGATTACCCACACCTTCCCCATGGAGCAAATTCACGAAGCCTTTGATACCTTCACCGGCCGCCGGGACGGCGCTCTGAAGGTGATCGTCCACCCCAACGGTGATTAGGAGGGCCCATATGATCTCTTACATTCTGAAGGAACCCAAACGCGTGGAGCCCCAGGAGGGGCCCAAGCCGGTACCCCAGGGCCATGAGGCCCTGGTGCGGGTCCGGTACGTCGGCATCTGCGGCTCGGACATCCATCTGTTCGGCGGCACCTACAACGGTCCCCACAGCTACCCCATGCGCTTTGGCCACGAGTGGTCCGGCGTGGTGGAGGCCGTAGGTCCGGAGGTCACCCGGGTCAGGCCCGGCGACGTTGTAACCGGCGACTGCTCCCGGTTCTGCGGCCATTGCTCCGGCTGCGAGAAGGACAAGAATCTGTGCCAACACATTGAAAAGTTCGGCATTACCATAGACGGCGCCTCCGCCGAGTATATACTCCGGGATGAAACATACCTGTACAAAGCACCCCAGGGCATGGATCAGAAGCTGCTGTGCCTGTCCGAGCCGGTGGCCGTGGCGGCCCACCTGCTGGAGAAGGCGCGCAGGGTTCTGCCCGAGGGCTTCGCGGACAAGCGGGTCCTGGTCCTGGGCGGCGGCGTCATCGGCATGAGCGCCCTGATGCTGCTGCTCCACATGGAGGGCTGCCAACAGGCGGAGCTGTATGACCTGGCAAAGTCCAGAGTGGAGCTGGCCCGGTCCGAGGGCGCCCGGGTCCCCGAGGCCGGGGAGCTGGCGGTGGGCGACGGAGGCGGCGACTACGCCTCCCTGTACGCGGCGGCCAAATATGATGTGGTTCTGGAGACCACCGGCGTGGCCCCCGTGTTCGCCAACGCCCTGAATCTGGTGAAGCCCGGCGGCGTTCTGGGCTGCGTGGGTATGATCGCCAGGGTGGAGATCCCCCAGAAGCTCATCGTCACCAAGTCCCTGACCATCGTAGGCTCCATCGGCGGCACCGGGGATTTCCCCAGAGCCATGGAATACCTGTGCCGGTTCCCGGAATCGGCCTCCAAGCTCATCAGCCACTACTATCCCATGTCTGAGGCCCCTCAAGCCTTCGCCACCGCCCGGGTGCCGGAGGGAACCATGAAGGTGGTGCTGACCCTGTGAGTGCCGGAACGTCATTGGGCTGGATCGGCGTGGGAAACATGGGCGGCCCCGTCGTCCAATCTAAGGCCGGGGATGGCCTGACCATACAGATGTACAACAGCCTCATGGCCATGGGCCTGCGGCAGAAGGACAATACCTCGATCCTCCCGGTCAACGAAGCGCTGAACCGGCTGGATCACGGCGAAACCAAGAACAAGGAGGCAACACCGTGGACGTGAAAGAAGAAAACGTGATCCTGAAAATGACGGGCATCACCAAGCGCTTTCCCGGAACCCTGGCCCTGGATCATGTCCGGCTCACCTGTGAAAAGGGCAAGGTCCACATCCTGCTGGGTGAGAACGGCGCGGGTAAATCCACACTGATGAAGATCATCTCCGGCGTGTACAGCCGGGATGAGGGCACCATCTGGTACGACGGCCGCGAGGTGGACTTCACCAATGTCCGCCAGACCATGGACGCCGGAATCAGCATGATCCATCAGGAGCTGAACCTGCTGCCGGAGCGCACCATCGCCCAGAACATCTACCTGGGCCATGAGCCCATGGTCAAGGGCATGAAGGGCGTGGTGGACTACAAGCAGATGGTGAAGGACAGCCGGGAGTTGATGGAAAGCCTGGGCCTGGATCTGGACCCCAACACCCTGGTCAAGAAGCTGAGCATTGCCCAGATGCAGATGGTGGAGGTGGTCAAGGCCCTGTCCAAGGACGTGAAGCTGGTCATCATGGACGAGCCCACCTCCTCCCTGACCAGCCGGGAAATCACCAAGCTCTTTGAGATTGTGGAGCGGCTGAAGAAAAACGGTGTGGCCATCATTTACATTTCCCACCGCATGGACGAGATCAAGCGAATCGGCGACGTGGTGACGGTCATGCGGGACGGCCAGTACATCGACACCGTGAACGTGAAGGATGTGGAAATGGACACCCTGATTTCCATGATGGTGGGCCGGAAGATTGAAAAAATGTATGAACGGAACTACCGGGAGCCAGGCCCCGTGATCTTCGAAACCCACGACCTGAGCGGCTACCGGTTCCGCAACGTGAACATCAAGGTGCGGGAGGGCGAAATCGTCTCCCTGTCCGGCCTCATCGGCGCCGGACGCACGGAAATCGCCAAGGCGGTCTTCGGCGACGAACCCATTGAGCACGGCGACTATACCCTCTACGGCAAGCACATCCGCAGGACCAGCCCCGGACGGAGCATCGCCAATTCCATGGGCTACCTGTCCGAGGACCGGAAGGTGGAGGGCCTGGTGCTGCAAATGCCCATCAAGGCGAACCTGGTTTCCGCCAGCCTGAAAAAGGTATTCAAGTGCGGCATCATCCGTCCCAGGGCCGAGGACGAGGTGGGCAAAAAGCATGTCAAGGAGCTGCGGATCGCCACACCCAACGCGGACAAGCTGGTGGGTGAGCTGTCCGGCGGCAACCAGCAGAAGGTGGTCATCGGCAAGTGGCTGGAGACCGGCTGCAAATTCCTCATCATCGACGAGCCCACCCGGGGCATTGATGTGGGCGCGAAAAGTGAAATTTACAAGCTCATGGATCGTCTGGTCCATGAGGGCTATGGCATTCTCATGATTTCCTCGGAGCTGAACGAGGTCATTGGCGTTTCCGACCGGGTTTACGTCATGAAGGACGGCGAGATCACCGGCGAGCTGGACCGGCAGAATCTGACCCAGGAGAACATCATGCGCTATGCCGTAGGCGGAAAGGAGCGTGAGGTCAATGGGTAAACCGCGATTCGGTGCCGGGGAAACCCTGCTGGGGAAGGTCAGGAAGCTGAATGTGCCGGGCATTTTGCTGGGTGACATTGCCCTGTTCATCTTCTTCAGCCTGGTGACGGACAGATTCCTGACGGCCTATAACCTGATGCTGATTCTCCGCAACACCTGTACCCTGCTGCTGACCGCCACGGGCCTGACCCTGGTGATCCTCATGGGCAAGAACGACATTTCCGTAGGCTCCGTGGTGTCCATGTCCGCCGTTTCGGTGGCGCTGCTGTATAACGCCGGGGTGCCTCTGGTCCTGGTGGTGCTGCTGCCCCTTCTGATGGGCGCGGCCATCGGCGCCTTCAACGGTTTCCTGGTGGCGAAGCTGAAATTCGACTACTGGGTGGTCTCCTTCGCCAGCATGAGTATCTTCGCCGGCCTTGCCCTGGTGGCCACCAACGGCATCACTGTCTCCATCAAAAGCGACATTCTGGACTACATCGGAAACGGCAAAATCGCCGGTCTGTATGTCATCATCTGGCTGGTCATCCTCCTGGTGGGCTTCATGATCTGGGTCCAGAAGAAAACCAAATTCGGCTACGATGTGTACTCCATCGGCGGCTCCGAGAACGTGGCAGCGGTCAGCGGCGTGAAGGTGGTCAAGACCCGCATCCTGGTGTATACCATCAGCGGCCTGTTCGCGGCCCTGGCCGGTCTGGCCGTGGCCTGCATGACCAACTCCGGCAGCCCCTCGGTGGGTGTGGATTATTCCTTCAACGCCATGGCCGCCGTGGTCATCGGCGGAACCTCCTTCTCCGGCGGCAAGGGCGGCATCACGGGTACGGTCCTGGGCACCCTGCTGCTGCGGATTCTGGCCAGCGGTCTGAGCCTCATGGGCATCGAGGCCACCTGGCAGAAGGCCATCATCGGTCTGGTCATCGTATCCCTCATCGTGGTGGACGTGCTGAACGAGCAGCGGAAAAATATCAAGGGCATAAGGAGGGTGTACAATCATGTCGCTTAAAAAGCAAAACCGGATCGATTTGCTCTCCCGCCTGCTGATTCTGGTGGTGGTAATGGCCGCTCTGGCCATCATCCGGCCGGACGCCTTCCTGTCGGTGGACAACATCTCCCAGGTGGTGTTCCAGCAGGCCCCCTTCACCATCCTCATGGCCTTCGGCATGAGCCTGGCCATCATCTCCAACGGCATCGACATCTCCATGGCCTCCACCATGGTCCTGTCCAGCTACCTCAGCGCCACCTTCTTCCAGAGCGGCAATTACCTGGTGGGCCTGCTGGTCGCCCTGGGTGTGGGCGCGGGCTTCGGCCTGTGCAACGGTATCCTCATCAGCAAGGTCAAGATTGAGCCCTTTATCGCCACCTTCAGCGTGGATTTCGTGGCCCTGGGCCTGGCCTATGTGGTCTGCGACGGCAAGTATGTCTACGGCTTCCCCGACGGCTTCCGTGCCCTGACCAACGGCGCCCTGATTCCCGGCGTCCCCAATGTGGCGCTGATTACGCTGGTGATTTTCGCGGTGCTGTTCTTCGTGACCAAATGCACCACCTACGGCCGGGGCCTGTACTCCCTGGGCCACAACCGGAAAGCCGCCAGGCTCTCCGGCATCCGCAGCGACGGCATCATCATTTCCGTCTACGTCATCAACGGCATTTTGGCGGCCACCACCGGCATCCTGTACCTGGCCCGCCTGAACGCGGCGGACCCCACCATCAAGGGCACCCTTACCATCGACTCCATCGCGGCGGCCCTCATCGGCGGCATCGCCTTCGGCGGCGGCAAGGGCTCCGTGGTGAACACCGTCATCGGCGCCCTTGTGATTATGTTCATCCGCAACGGCATGAACATCATGGGCGTCTCCACCAACTGGCAGCAGGCTGTGGTAGGCTTCGTCATTCTCTTCTCCATCTTCTACGAGAGAGCCCTGAACCTGCTGATGGCCAAATTCACAGGCAAGAAGAAGGCCTCAGGTAAGTCAATACAGCAATAGCTGTTTGATAAAAAACTAATAAAAGGAGTACGAAACATCATGAAAAAGATCATCGCATTGGTCCTGGCAGTTATCCTGGTCGCGGCCTGCTTCGCCGGCTGCAAGAAAGAAGACGCCTCCGGCGGCAAGAACATCACCTTTATTGTGAAGAACAGCACCGCTCCCTTCTGGATCAGCGCCATCGAGGGCGCCAAGGCAGCCGGCCAGGAGCTGGGCTACAACGTCACCGTCAAGACCCCCGTGGACACCGCCGAGGGCTCCGGCAACGAGCAGCAGAGCCAGCTCTGTGAGGAAGCCATCGTCAGCGGCGCCAACTGCCTGGTCATCGCGCCTGTGGATTCCGAGGCCATCATCCCCGCCGTCAAGAAGGTCAACGACGCCGGCATCCCCGTTGTCAACCTGAACACCAAGATTTCCGACAGCACCCAGTACAAGACCTTCGTGGGCCTGGAGAACGTGAACCAGGGCTACGACACCGCCAAGGCTCTGTTTGAAGGCATGAACGGTCAGGGCACCGTGTTTATCATCGAGGGCTCCACCGGCGCGCAGACCTCCATCGACCGTGTCAAGGGCTTTGAGAAGGCTCTGGCCGAGTACCCCGGCATCCAGGTGGTTGCCCAGCAGTCCGCCAACTACTCCCGCGCCGACGCTCTGAACGTGGTGCAGAACCTGCTGCAGTCCTATCCCGACGTGACCGCCATCCTCTGCTGCAACGACGAAATGGCTCTGGGCTCCGCCGAGGCCGTTGACGCCGCCGGCAAGACCGGCCAGATCCTGATCTCCGGTCAGGACGCCAACGACGACGCCGTTGCCGCTCTGAAGGAAGGCAAGATCTTCGCCACCTCCTTCGGCAACCCCTACATGCAGGGCTACATGTCCATCCAGGCTGCCGTTGACGTCCTGGAGGGCAAGTCCGTGGAGCCCTTCTACGAGGTCAAGACCAAGGTTGTGACCATCGAGAACGCCGACACCTTTAAGAACAACTAATCCTCTCATTTGTTACTTCTCCCCCCGGCCGCGGCGGCGTAAGCCGTCGCGGCCACCACCCCAGTACCCCTTCGGGGATTACCGTGAGGAAAGGACCAGGGGCCTTCCCTGACGGCGGTGCCCGATTCCACTTGATATGTTGCAATTCAAAAGGAGGAACAGATCATGCAGGAAAAATATTTGACCACAAATTACCCCAACATTTTCTTTGAGGACAACAAGGTTGGCCAACTGAAGAAAAGACTTTGGGACGCTTCCGAGGAAGAAATTCAGAAGATTCTGGACGATTACGGCATTCCCTCCGACAGTGAGCTGGGCAAGCCCGGCTGCTACATCCAGAACTCCCCCCGGAGAATGGTCATCGACAAGCGCCATAAGAACGACATCGTCCTGGTGCCCATCGGCTGCACCGAAAACCATGGCATTCACAACAACTCCGGCCTGGACACCTTTATGTGTACCTCCATCTGTGAGGCCGTCCGGCGCAAGACCGCCAAGGCCGGCCATGAGGTGGCTCTGGCCTTCCCGCCCATCAACTACGGCGGCCATCCCTATCACCACTGCGGCATGCCCGGCACGGTCATGACCAGCGAGAAGTCCATTGTGGACACCCTCATCAACGTGATGCTGGGTCTGTGGGACGACGGCTTCCGGAAAATCATTCTGGTCAACAACCACGGCATGGACTGGATGATGGAGTCCGCTATTCAGGAGTTCTTCAAGCGCTATCAGCTTCCGGCCTTCGCCACCGTGGTGGAGTGGCACCGGGCTGTCCGTGAGTTCTTCTACCCCCTGGGCGACGAGCGGCCTGACTTTGTCAGCACCCCCTTCGTCCATGCCGACGAGGCCGAAACCTCCGCTGCTCTGCTGATGTTCCCCGGCATGGTAGACATGAGCTGCGTGGTGGATGCCCAGGCCAAGAGCTTCGGCATGCTGGACGGAGGCTTCTATGACGGCTCCGTGGATTCCTTCCACCGGCCCAACAAGTGGTCCGAGGCGGAGGGCCACCGGGTCATCGAGCGCTTCGGCACCCCCGAGGGTGTTGTGGGCTACCCCTCCCGGGGCGACGCCCGCCGGGTCAAGCGCGCCATCGCCGCCATCTGCGAGTATCTCAACGCCATGGTGGAGGACATTCTCGCCGCCTATCCCGCCGGTCAGGTGCCCGATCCCCGGAAGTTCTCCCTGCGCCCCTACGAGGAGATTGAGCCCTGCCTCCGCGAGCCTCTCAGCGAGGGCTGGAAGAGCGTCCACGAGCTGCCCAGACGGGGCATGTTCATCGACTAAGCACCATTCATTTCCCCATTTCATACAGGCAAAGGGGCTGCCTCAAAGCTTTGAGACAGCCCCTTTGTCATAAGAAAGGACCTTATGATGGAGTTTATGACCTCTATGACCATGGTGGACCGGCGCATTGGCAGCGCGCCCTTTGTATGGGAGGGGGACTTTGCCCAGGGTGTGGCCAGGGCGGCGGAGCTGGGCTTTGACGGCGTGGAGCTGCACATCGCGGACCCCGCCGGAGTGGACCTTCCGGCTCTGGAGGCAGCTCTGACGGAAAACCGGTTGGGTCTGACCGCCATCGGCACAGGCCGGGCCTATGTCAACGAGAGCCTGTCCATTACGGACCCCCGGGAGGACCGCCGCCTGGCCGCAATCCAACGGCTGGAGGACTTCATAGACCTGGGAGCCAGGCTTCACGCCGTGGTCATCATCGGCTGCATGCGGGGCAACGTGTCCGCCCCGGAGGAGCTGCCCCAGGCCATGGAGCGCCTCACCCGGTCCATGGAACGGCTGGACCGGAGGGCCCGACAGGCAGGCGTAACCCTGGTGCTTGAGCCCATCAACCAGTACGAGAACAATTTCCTGTGTACCATGGGAGAAATCGCCGACTTTATCCGGGGCAACCATCTGACCAATACGGGCCTGCTGGCGGACACCTTCCATATGAACATCGAGGAGCCGGACCTGCTGGCCTCCATTGAGGCATGCGGGCCGGAGATTCGATATGTCCATGTGGCGGACTCCAACCGTCGCTATCCCGGCTGCGGGCACCTGGATTTTCCCGCCATTCTGGCGAAGCTGTGGCAGGTGGGCTACCGGGGCGTTCTCAGCGCCGAGTGCCTGCCGCTGCCCACCGGGGATCAGGCCGCCCGGGGCTGGCTTCAGGCGGTAAAGGCCATGATGCAGGGGAGTGCCGTGGACCAAATCCTTTACTACGTTCAGAAGGACAAATAGAAGGTGCGCGGTAAATTTCTGTTTACCGCGCCGCACCCGTAGGGGAGGGTCATGACCCTC
>JBJDYK010000069.1:0-12369 GCA_051867275.1 Faecousia sp. | reverse complement strand
ATCCATTTTTTAACTTGTAAAATACGGACTTTTGGTGATTAATCAGTAGGCCCTACATTATCTGTGAGCAGGAGGGTTTTTCCATGGCCTACGCAGTCTACTATCTCAACGACCCCAGCGCCCCAAAGCCCAACCGGCCCACCCGGCTGGGGGTAAACGTGCTGCTGACCCGGAAGGGAAAGCTGCTGCTGGAGTACCGCCGGGACAGCGACCAGTGGGGCCTCATCGGCGGAGGCGTCAAGGGCCCAGAACCCGAGACCAGAGCCATAGCCCGGGAGGTCTGGGAGGAGACGGGCATCCGTCTGCCGGAGTCGGCCTTCCGCAAGCTCCGGGTCTTTGACGAGCCCGGCCGGATTGCCGCCTTTCAGGACGGGACGGTCCGCCGGATGGTCTGCATTTTGTATGAAGCGGAGCTGGACCGGGAGCCTGTGCTGCGGCCCAGTGCCGAATCCCGGCAATTGGGGTTCTTTTCCACGCAGGAGCTTCGTACCATTCCCATAGCCCCCACCCATGTGCCTATGATCGCCCTGCTGGCAGACCAGTCTTAATACTTTTTTAAGAATTCGTCTCATTGACATTTCCGGGTTTGTCCGGTATCATGCATCTAAGAAATACGATCTTTCAGGAGGATTTCCCTATGCGTAAAAAATGGATTGCCGCTGTGCTGTCCGGTGCCCTGCTGCTGGGGCTGGCCGGTTGCTCCAGCGAGCCTGACACCGTGGTTTATGTCCAGAATGTGGGCCAGATTGTTGGCGTCGGCGCCATCGCCACGGACAATCTTTTCGCCGGTCTTGTGGTTTCTGAAAATGTAACGGAGGTCCAGCGGGATCAGTCCAAGACCGTGGAGCAGTTGTTTGTGACCCAGGGCCAGGAGGTGAACCAGGGCGACATCCTGTTCCAGTACGATTCCGAGGCCATGAGCATCCAACTGGACAAGGAGAAGCTGGCCCTGGAGCGACTTAAAAACACCTCCTCCACCCTGAACAGCCAGATCACCCAGTTGAAAAACGAGCAGAAAAAGGCCAGCAAGGATGACCAGCTCAGCTACACCATCGAGATTCAGGACCGGGAGGCGCAGCTGAAGGAAAACGAGTACAACATCAAGGTCAAAAACAAGGAGATCTCCCAGCTTCAGGACGCCCTGGCCAATGTGAAGGTGATCTCTCCCGTAACCGGGCGGGTGGTGTCCATCAACGAAAACGGCTATGACCAGAACGGCAACCCCGCCGCCTACATCACCATCCAGCAGTCCGGCTCCTACCGGATCAAGGGTACCGTCAACGAGCTGAACATGGGCTCCATCAACGTGGGAGATACCATGCGCATTGTCTCCCGGGCGGACGAAAGCCAGACCTGGACCGGTACCGTCACCGTCATCGACCAGGAGAGCGCCACCCAGGGCAGCTCCAACGATTATATGTTCGGCACGGGCATGACGGACAACATGACCAGCTCCAGCAAATACACCTTCTATGTGGAGCCCTCCAGCGTGGAGGGTATGATGCTGGGTCAGCACGTCTACATGGAAGTGGACCGGGGCGACATCGAAGACCTGCAGGGCCTGTGGCTGCCGGAGTACTACATCTGCTACACGGAGGACGGGGAACCCTACGTCTGGGCCGCCAACAGCAAGGACCGGCTGGAGCAGCGTGCCCTGGAGCTGGGCGACTACAATGACATGACTTTCTCCTACGAGATTCTGGACGGCCTGACCCTGGACGACCGGATCGCGTTCCCGGAGCCTGCCTGCAAGGAGGGCGCCGGTGTGACCCAGGATCTGAGCCAGGTGAAGGGGCCCGAAAACGGCACGGGCGGAACGGAGCCCATCATGGACGACAACTTCTATAACGACGGCATTGTGGACGACGGCTTCGTGGACGGTGGCTTTGCAAACCCGGACATCGACTACGGCTCCGGTGACGGCGGTATGTCCGACAGCTTCGGCAGCGGCTCCGTAGATTTCGGCAGTGCCACCGACGGCGACCTGGATCCCGATGAGGACAGCGGCATCGCCTCCGGTGCCGACCTGGAGGGCTGAGCCATGATTCTGGAACTGCGCGATGTCTGCAAGGACTATTTCCGGGGCAAGAACCCGGTGCCGGTCCTGCATGACATAAATCTCCAGGTGGAGCAGGGCGACTACATTGCCATCATGGGCCCCTCCGGCTCCGGAAAGACCACCCTCATGAACCTGATCGGCTGCCTGGATCTGCCCACCTCCGGTACCTACATCCTGGACGGTCAGGACATGGGCACGCTGAATGACAACCGTCTGGCGGAAATCCGCAACAAGTACATTGGATTCGTGTTTCAGAACTTCTATCTGCTGCCCAAAATGACGGCTCTGGAGAACGTGGCCCTGCCCCTGCTGTACGGAGGCGTCAGCGTCCGGGAGCGGCGGGAACGGGCCGCGGAGGCTCTGAAGGCCGTGGGGCTGGAGGAGCGGATGCGCTTCTATCCCAATCAGCTCTCCGGCGGTCAGTGCCAGCGGGTAGCCATTGCCCGTGCCATGGTAGGCAGGCCCCAGCTCCTGCTGGCGGACGAGCCCACCGGCGCACTGGACACCGCTTCGGGCCGGCAGATTATGGAAATTTTCCGGAATCTGGCGGACGAGGGCATGACCATCATCATGATCACCCATGAGCCTGACATTGCCAAATGCGCCGATAAGACCTACCACATCCGCGACGGCTACCTCACCGATGGGCAAACAGCGGATTTCTGGAAAAAGCAGGAAGGAGACAGCCATGAAGAAGCGTAAACCCATCTGGATTGCCCTGGTGTGCGTCCTGCTGGCAGCGGCCATCATCGGCGGCTGTGTCTACTGGTTCATCGGCCGGACGCCGGATCCGGTGACCGTGTACGGCATCGAGGAATGCTGGCTCTATTCCTACAATTATGACTACTCCGGCTACAGCGACGGCATCGTGTCCACCGACCGGTTTCAGGCCGTCGCCCTGTCGGCTACCCAGGAGGTGACGGAGATTTTCGTCCAGCAGGGGCAGACCGTCACCAAGGGGCAGAAGCTGCTGGCTTATGACACCACCCTGTCCCAGCTATCCCTGGACCGGCAGAAGCTGGACATCGAAAAGAGCAAGCTCCGGCTGGAGGACGCCAAAAGGCAGCTTGCCGAAATCAAAAAAATGAAGCCCATTTCCTATAACCCCGGCACCACGCCGCCTACCACCAAGCCCACCACCGCCCCCTCCAAGCCCACGGATACCAAGCCCTCCCGGGAGCTGGACAGCAGCGGCTTCCTGATTCTGGGCGGTACCGGCACCCCTGCTGACCCCTGCGTCATCTGGGTCCGGGACGGACTGGAGTTCGATACCACGGAGCATGGTACCGTGTCCAGAATCATGGAGGGCAAGGACAGCTCCCTGTACGCCATTGTCCAGGTTCGGGAGAAAGACAAGGCCGCCGGTGAGGTGGTCAGCCAAATAGGCGTCCTGTTCCGGAAAACCCTGGAGACCATTGCGGTCACGGAGCCTGTGGAAGAAACGGAGCCTACCGACCCCATGGAACCCTCTGACCCCACGGAGCCCACGGAACCGGAACCCACGGAGCCTGTGACCGTCACCGTAACCCGGTACAGCTTCTCCTTCTTTGACGCGGAGGAGGAGATTGATCCCGTAACGCCGGACCCGGAACCGGCTCCCGGCCCCAGCATCGACATGAACTCCGGCTACACCTCCGGTGAGATCGCCCAGATGCGGGCCGAAAAGGAAGCCGAGATCAAGGAGATGGAATTCAACATCAAGATGGCCGAGGCGGAATACAAGATCATGCAGAAGGAATTCGACAACGGCGTGGTCACGGCGGAGACCGACGGCTATGTTTCCTCCGTCCTGACCCCCGAGGAGGCTCTGGCCACCGGAGAGCCCATTGTGAAGGTATCCGGCGGCGGCGGTTTCCTGATTCAAGGCTCCGTCAGCGAGCTGATGCTGGATAAGCTGTCCGTAGGCCAGCAGGTCCAGGTGGAAAGCTGGGAAACCGGCTCCTGCACCGGCACGATTACGGAAATCGGAGATTACCCCGTAGAGGGCAGCTTCTTTGGCGGCAATCCCAATACCTCTTACTATCCCTTTACCGTCTCCGTTGACGAATCCGCAGGCCTGCGGGCAGGCAGCTATGTCAGCATCACCTATGGCCAGCAGGATATGGAGAGCGGCTCCATGTATCTGGAGACCTCCTTCCTCCGGTCGGAAAACGGCGCTTACTATGTCTATGTCCGGGGCGAAGGGGATCTGCTGGAAAAGCGGCCTGTCCAGGTGGGCGGCATTATGAGCGAGGGCTATTATACGGAGATCCTCAGCGGCCTGACCACATCGGACTATATCGCCTTCCCCTACGGCAAGGGACTCAAGGAGGGCGCGCCCACCGTGGTGGGCACCTCTGAGGACCTGTGGGGCGGTATGTACTACTAAGGAGGGAACCTATGGAAAATATCAGATTGGCCTTTCAGGGCATCTGGAGCCATAAGCTCCGCTCCTTCCTGACCATGCTGGGCATCATCATCGGCATTGCCTCCATCATCACCATCGTCTCCACCATCAAGGGCACCAACGAGCAGATCAAGCAGAACCTCATCGGCGCCGGCAACGACGTGGTGACGGTACAGCTGTATCAGTCAAACTATGTCTACGATATGACCTGGAACGGTCTGCCCAGCGGGGTCCGCCCCATTGCGGAATCCAGCCGGGCCGAGCTGGAAGCCTTAAGCGGTGTGGAGCAGGTATCCTTCTTCCGCTCCCGCAGCAACAGCTCCGGCGTAGCCTACTACGGCAGCCAGGAATTTACCGGCAACATCTGCGGCGTGGACCGGGCCTACTTCGGCGTCAAGGGCTACCAGCTTGTAAAGGGACGGGGCTTCCTGGATTCGGACTTTGACACCAGCAGAAAGGTTGCCATTCTCGACAACATCGCCGCCTCCAGTCTCTTCGGTGACGAGGAGCCGGTAGGCAAGGTGCTGGAGCTGAAGGGCTATGCCTTTACCGTGGTGGGTGTGGTGGCCCAGATGAAGACCTTCACCCCCAACATCGAAAGCTATTCCGACTATCATCTGTATGTGGAAACCTCCGGCGGCTCCGTCTTCATCCCCGATGCCGCCTGGCCCATTTTGTACCAGTTTGACGAGCCCCAAAGCGTGGCGGTGAAGGCCGAAAGCACCGACGCCATGACCCGGGCCGGCAAAAATGTGGCAGATTTCCTCACCGCCAACCAGATTATGACCTCCGGCACTGTCATAGCCGAGGGAGACGGTGCCGGTGAGGAAAGCTCCGGCTTCTCCTACCGCAGCGAGGACCTGCTGGAGCAGGCTCAGCAGCTTCAGGAAATGAGCAGCTCCACCAACCAGCAGCTCATCTGGATCGCCAGCATCTCCCTGCTGGTAGGCGGCATCGGCGTTATGAACATCATGCTGGTGTCCGTCACGGAGCGGACCAGCGAAATCGGCCTGAAGAAGGCCCTGGGCGCGAAACGCCGCCGGATTCTGCTGCAATTCCTGACGGAGGCCTCCGTTCTGACCTGCCTGGGCGGCCTCGTGGGCGTTCTGTCCGGCGTGGGTCTGGCAGAGCTGTTATCCCGGTGGGGGGAGATTCCGGTGTCCATCAGCGTCCCTGCCATTTTGGTGGCGGTGCTGTTCTCCACCCTCATCGGATTGATCTTCGGCCTTCTGCCCGCCGTCAAGGCTGCCAGACTGAACCCCATCGAAGCCCTCCGCAGAGATTAAAAATATGCCTTTTTATCCGGGAATCACCGATTTTGTGATTCCCGGATATTCTATGTTCCTCCGCGCCTGTAGGGCGGGGTCATGACCCCGCCCTACGCCGTTATGCGGAAATAAAATAATCCCCTCTTGCAATTTTTAACGGTCTGTGGTATTATGTAGCAAGCGACATTTATTTGACAGGAGGTTTTGCGCTTGCATCGCAAGGATCAAATCGGTCCCAGGGCCAAGCATTTGGGCATTCTGGCAGAGCAATCCGTGAGCCAGGAGACCCAGTCCATGGGGCTGACGCCGGTACAGAGCCGCGTGCTGGGCTTTCTGGTGGGGCATCCGGAGGACCCGCCCTGTGTCAGGGATGTGGAAGCTTTTTTTGCCCTGAGCCATCCCACGGTGTCCGGCATTCTGTCCCGGCTGGAGGAAAAAGGTTTCCTTTCCTTCCGCGCCGACACGGATGACGGGCGAATAAAACGGATCATTGTGTCACAGCAGGCGGTAGTCTACGCCGAGCGGATTCGCGGCAGCATTGATGCTCTGGAGAAAGAGATTGTGAAGGGCTTTACGCCGGAGGAAAAAGCGCAGTTCATTCAATATCTTGACCGGGCCATCCGCAATTTAGGCGGCGGTCCTCACAAATGCTCCCGGAAGGTGGAATCCCAAACATGATACGAAAACTTTTAAAAAGCGTGCGGGAATATAAGCTCTATGCCATATTAGCCCCCCTGGCCATGGTGGGCGAGGTGGCCATGGAGGTGCTGATCCCCACCCTGATGGCCGGATTTATGGATTCCGGCGTGAAGGCCACGGATATGAGCTTCGTCCTGCAGCAGGGCGGCAAGCTGGTGCTGTGCGCCCTGGCTTCCCTGTGCTTCGGCATCGCGTCGGCGGCCCTGGCCTCCAAGGCGGCAACGGGCTTTGCCAAAAATCTGCGCCACGATCTGTTCTACAAGGTGCAGACCTATTCCTTTGCCAATATCGACAAATTCTCGTCCTCGTCCATCGTCACCCGGCTGACCACCGATGTGGCCAATTTACAGTCGGCATTTCAGGCTTCCATCCGTATGACCATCCGGTGCGTTATGATGCTGATACTGTCTCTGGTGATGGTGCTGCGCATCAGTCCCAGGCTGTGCCTGATCTACTGCGTGGTCATGCCGATTCTGGGTGTGGGTCTGTTCTTCATCATTGGCAAGGTTAGGGGCATCTTCGAGCGGGTATTCAAAACCTACGACAAGCTGAACAACGTGGTCCAGGAGAATCTCCACGGCATCCGGGTGGTAAAATCCTTCGTCCGGGAGGACCGGGAAACGGAGAAATTCACCTCCGTCTCGGGCTCCATTTACAAGGACTTTGTAAAGGCGGAGCGGATTCTGGCCTTCAACAATCCCCTGATGCAGTTTTCCACCTACACCTGTATGCTGCTGATCTCCTGGTTCGGCGCCAAGCTGGTGGTGGCCTCCGGGGACAACGGGCTTCTGGGCCTCACCACCGGCCAGCTTTCCAGTATGTTTACCTACACCCTGCAAATTCTCAGCTCCCTCATGATGGTGTCCATGGTCTTCGTGATGCTGACCATGTCCGCAGCCGCCGCCCGGAGAACCACGGAGCTGCTGGATGAGACCCCGGACCTGGACTCTCCCGCCCAGCCGGTGACGGCGGTGGCCGACGGCTCCATCGATTTTGAAGACGTGTCCTTCCGCTATTCCAAAAAAGCTCGCCGGGCCGCTCTGGAGGATGTGAATCTCCACATTCCCTCCGGCATGACCGTGGGCATTCTGGGCGGCACCGGCTCCTCCAAATCCACCCTGGTGCAGCTGATTCCACGGCTGTACGATGCCACCGAGGGTGTGGTAAAGGTGGGCGGCGTGGATGTCCGGCGGTATGACCTGGACACCCTGCGGGATGCCGTTGCCATGGTTCTGCAAAAAAACGTGCTGTTTTCCGGCACCATTGCCGAAAATCTGCGCTGGGGAAACCCGGAGGCCACCCAGCAGGAGCTGGAGCACGCCTGTAAGCTGGCCTGCGCCCACGAGTTCATCACCGCCTTCCCCGACGGTTACGAGACAAAAATCGAGCAGGGCGGCACCAACGTCTCCGGCGGCCAGAAGCAGCGGCTGTGCATCGCCAGAGCCCTGCTGAAAAAGCCCAAAATTCTGATTCTGGACGACTCCACCTCCGCCGTTGACACGGCCACCGATGCCAGAATCCGGCAGGCCTTCCGGGAGGAAATTCCCCATACCACCAAACTGATTATCGCCCAGCGTTTGGCCTCCGTGGAGCACGCGGACCTGATTCTGGTACTCAACGAAGGCCGGATTGTGGCCCAGGGCACCCATGAGACCCTTCTGGAAACCAGCGACATTTACCGGGAGGTCTACCAGTCCCAGAGGAAAGGAGATGCGGACAATGGCTAGAGTGCATATGAAGGGCGACGGCCGGAAGGCCAAAAATCCAAAGCAGACCCTGAAGCGGCTCATGGCCTACCTGGGCGCCTACAAAACGACGCTGCTTCTGGTGGTTGTCTGCATCCTGCTTTCGGCTCTGGCAACCGTGGCCGGGAGCAAGTCTCTGGAGCATGTGGTGGATGATTACATTGCACCCATGCTGACTTCCCAAAGCCCGGACTACGGCCCCCTGCTGAAGTTTCTGATTCGCCTGGCCTGTATCTTCCTGATGGGCATCGTATCGTCGTTCCTCTATAATTTCCTGATGGTACGGGTAGCCCAGGGCGTCCAGAAGGACGTACGGGACAAGCTGTTTACCAATATGCAGCGTCTGCCCATCCGCTACTTCGACACCCACACCCACGGCGACCTCATGAGCCGCTATACCAACGACATTGACACCCTGCGGCAGATGATTTCCCAGTCCATCCCCCAGTGCATCTCCTCGGTTGTTACCATTGTCACCGTGTTCGTCGCCATGCTCATCACCTCCCCCATTCTCACCGGCGTGGTGGTGCTGACGCTGGTGGGAATCCTGCTGGCCACAGTGTTCATCGGCGGCAGCTCCCGGAAGTACTTTGTCAACCAGCAGAAAGCCCTGGGCGCCGTCAACGGCTATATTGAAGAGGCCATCCAGGGCCAGAAGGTGGTGAAGGTCTTCTGCCATGAGCGGGCCGCGGAGCGGGAATTTGACACCCTCAACGAGGCCCTCTGCGGCAACGCCTATAAGGCCAATCTGTTCTCCGGCGTCATGGGCCCCGTGAACAACAATCTGGGCTACCTGCAATACGTCCTGGTGGCCCTGGTGGGCGCGTACCTGGTGACCTCCGGTACGGGGCTGGAGCCGGGCGCCCTCATGAGCTTCCTGCTGCTGTCCCGCAGCTTCAACCAGCCCATCAGCCAGGTGTCCAACCAGATCAACTCCATTGTCATGGCCCTAGCCGGCGCGGAGCGGATTTTTGAGCTGATGGACGCGGAGCCGGAGGTAGACGAGGGCTATGTGACCCTGGTCAATGCCCGGCGGAACCCGGACGGCAGCCTCTCCGAATGCCCGGAGCATACGGGTCTGTGGGCCTGGAAGCATCCCCACAAGGCCGACGGCACCGTCACCTACAAGGAGCTGAAGGGTGAAATCACCATGGACTCCGTGGACTTCGGCTATGTGCCGGAGAAGACGGTACTCCATGACGTGACGCTCTACGCCAACCCCGGCCAGAAGCTGGCCTTCGTGGGTGCCACCGGTGCGGGCAAGACCACCATCACCAACCTGATTAACCGATTCTATGACATCGAGGACGGCAAGGTCCGCTATGACGGCATCAACATCAACAAAATCAAAAAGGCGGATCTGCGCCGCTCCCTGGGTGTGGTGCTGCAGGACACCAACCTGTTCACCGGCACGGTGATGGAGAACATCCGCTATGGCAATCTGGATGCCACGGACGAGCAGTGCATGGAGGCCGCCAGGCTGGCTGGGGCCCATGACTTTATCACCCGTCTGCCCCAGGGCTACGACACGGAGCTGACCGGCAACGGCGCCAGTCTCTCCCAGGGCCAAAGGCAGCTTCTGTCCATCGCCCGGGCGGCTGTGGCGGACCCCCCTGTCATGATTCTGGACGAGGCCACCTCCTCCATCGATACCCGCACCGAGGCCCTGGTGCAAAAGGGCATGGACGCCCTCATGGAGGGACGGACCACCTTCGTCATCGCCCACCGGCTGTCCACGGTCCGCAACGCCGACTGCATCATGGTGCTGGACCAGGGCCGCATCATCGAGCGGGGCACCCATCAGGATCTGATCGAGAAGAAGGGCACCTATTACCGTCTGTACACCGGCGCTTTCGAGCTGGAATAAAAGAGAGAGGAATGGTTTTGTGAAAGGTTTTTTTGACCCCGACGGCGCGGTTTATCAAATTCTGAATACCATCGCCCAGATGGTGACGGTGAGTGCCCTTTGTCTGGTGTGCTGCATCCCCATTGTGACGGCGGGAGCCGCCTTTGCCGCCATGGCGAAGATTACCCAGAATCTGGTCCGTCAGGAGGGGGACACCAAGGCCTCCACCTTCTTCCGGGCATTCAAGGAAAATTTCAGGCAGGGCACCCTGGCCTGGCTTGTGAATCTGGTGGTTCTGGCGGTGCTGGTTTTGGACTGCTATTTGGTTCTCCACGCCCCTGAGGGTACGGTGCGGACCGCTCTCCTCCTTGGTCTGGCGCTTTTGGCTGTTTTCTGCACCGCAGTCCCCGCCGTGGCCTACCAGTTGATGGCCCGCTACAGCAACACCCTGCCGGCCCATCTGAAAAACGCCTTTGCCCTGACCGTGGGCAGGTTCCCCCGGGCGCTGGTCATTACAGTCATCTGCCTGACCCCCTTGGCAGTGGCAGCCCTGTCCCCCATGGCGTTTTTCTACTGTCTGCCGGTCTGGCTCTTTATCATGCCGGGCTTCACCTTCTACGCCGCCTCCCGGCTGCTGAATCCGGTGTTCCGGGAGCTGGAACAGAAGGACTGACATTTTCAAAAAATCCCCTCAAAAGCCTCGCTTTTGAGGGGATTTATATATGATGTATGATAAATATTCATTTCGCTTCTGTAGGGGCCGGATATATCCGGCCCGGCAGCAAGCACCACCGAAATTTACACGCCTATGCGAATCCGTAACATCCTGCGTTTTTTCAGTTCTGCTCTGTCCCATCAGGTTTCGGGCCGGATGTATCCGGCCCCTACATTTGTTCTACTTCTTCAGCAGGGCTTCGCCGGCTTTGTAGATGTCTCCCGCGCCTACGGTGAGGATGACGTCATCGGGCCGGGCAATGCGGCGCAGGTATGTTGTGACCTCCGGCAATGTCTCAAAAAACACGGCACCGGGGATTTTCTCCGCCAGGTTCCTGGAGGAAATGCCGATGGTATTTCGTTCCCGGGCGGCGTAGATCTCCGCCAGAACCACCTGGTCCACCGTCTTAAGCTGCCGGACAAAATCGTCAAACAGGGCGGCGGTACGGCTGTAGGTATGGGGCTGGAAGGCCAGAATGATCCGGCCATAGCCCATGGACTTTACCGCCGCAATGGTGGCTGCCAGCTCGCCGGGGTGGTGGGCATAGTCGTCATAGATATCCGCACCGTTGCAGTTTCCCTTATACTCCAGTCTCCTGCCCGCCCCCCGGAACTGGGCCAGGCCCTGAGACACCGCCTCACCGGGAACTCCAAGAGACCATGCCACCGCCGCCGCCGCAATGGCGTTGGCGGCGTTGTGACGGCCGTAGACCTCCAACTGCACCTTGCAGTAGGGCTTGCCGTCGCAGACGACGGTGAAGTCCCGCCAGTCGTCGGAATAATCCTCCCCGTGGACCCGGTTGTGGGCATTCAGACCGAAGGTGATGTAGGCCAGACCGTCCAGGGCATCCGTGGTGTTCCCGTCGTCTCCGTTGGCCAGCACTCTGCCGTTCTCCTTGGGCACAAGCTGGGCAAACTTCCGGAAGGAACGCTGGATATGGGCCAGATCCTGAAAATAGTCCAGATGGTCCGCGTCAATATTCAGAATCACCGCCAGGGTGGGGAAGAAGTTCAGGAAGGAATCGCAGTATTCACAGCTTTCCAGGACGATGGTGTCTCCCCTTCCCACCCGATGCCCCGCATGCAGGGAGGGCAGCACACCGCCGATCATGACGGTGGGGTCCATTTGGGCGGCCATGAGGATCTGGGTCACCATGGAGGTGGTGGTGGTCTTGCCGTGGGTGCCGGAAATGCAGATGGCGTTGCGGTAGGCCTGCATCAGCACGCCCCAGGCCTGAGCCCGCTCAAACACCGGGATGCCTGCCGCCCGGGCGGCGGCAATCTCCGGATTGTCGTTGTGGGCGGCGGCGGTGCGGACGATACAGTCGGCCCCCCGGATATTCTCGGCCCGGTGGCCGATGGAGACCCGGATGCCTTTGGAGATCAGCTCCTCCGTGGAAACGGAGGCGTTCATATCGGAGCCGGTGACCAGCAGACCCATGTCCTTCAACACCAGGCCCAGGGGACGCATGGAAACGCCGCCGATGCCAACCAGGTGGACATGCTTGCCGGGAACCAGAAAGGATTTGATTTTTGTGCTCTGAAAAGCAGCCATGTAAGAAAACTCCCTGCTCAAATAGTTTCAGTCGTATATTATATTATAAACGTCCCAGATTTACAAGCGTCTTTTTGTGAAATGCCTGCTTATCAGT
>JBJDYK010000068.1:0-12409 GCA_051867275.1 Faecousia sp. | reverse complement strand
TTTTTTTGTTTGGCTCCTGGCCGCCCGGAGGAGCTGGGCCAGTTCGGAGGCGATGAGGCTCCGCATTTCTTCGTCAGCCACCAGGGTTTTCAGGTAGGCCCGTATATTTTTCGGCTGGAGGATTTCATTGGTACGGCTGGCGGTGCCGGTTGCCAGCAGAGCGAATACGGCGTCGAAAAAGTCGCCGCGCGCCTGGGGCGTCATGCCTGCCAGCCAGCTTTTGAAGGTGCGGCTCAGGAACCGGGAGTCCGCCGTCAACTCCTGAACGTGAATAAAGTCCTTGCCCAGCACCTCCCAGGAATAGGGATCGTGCTGCATCACGGCGATTTGATTGCTTTTGATGACCGTGCAGGGCTCCTCCCGTTCCATGAGCATCCCGATGACGGAGGACTGGGGTACATAGGTGTGAATTTTGGGCACCATGCGGAGATAGCCCGGGTTCCCCATGAGGTTTTGCGTAAAGCCCGGACCGTCCTGGTTATATACCGCCAGGATGCGCGCCTGATTGGCTTCGCTGCTTTTTGCTGCGGCGTATACCGCCAGATTGCCGCCCTTGGAGTGGCCGGTGAGCACCATGGGCCTTTGGCTGGCCCCGGCGAAGGCCCGGACATATTCCACTGCCTTCCGCTGGGCAGGGACGCTTTCCCGGAAGCTCATATTGAAATCCTCTTTCCAGCCCACCAGGGTCCGGTCTGTTCCCCGGAACGCCAGAACGGCGCTGCCGTCGTCCGGATAAAATGTGACGGCGGCAAATTGGGTCTCCTCCTCCGGTACGAACACATCCTGATAAAAGGAGAGGCCCACCTGAGAGAAGCGGGGAGCCTGGGCGGCGGCAAGCAGCAGCTCCAGATCCGTTTTCACCCTGGTGCGGCTTTCCGCGTCCGGCATGGCCAGAAGCGTTTCCGCAGCATGGGACAGGCGCACCTGCTCCCCGGGGCTGCCCGGCACCACATCCCCCCAACGCAGATAGGAGAGAATGGAAAAAATCAGGGCATCCACCGGGTTGAGAGGAAGCTGGGAGAAGAGAATGTCCCCCCGCCACAGCAGATAATCAAACAGATCCGTCATAGGGCACCGCCTTCCCAAACGCATAAGGAGGTTTTGGTATCATATAAGTGTTATGCGCCCGGTTATTTTAGCACATCTGCCGCCCCGAAATCAACAGAAATGCTCCGGCTGGGTAAATGATGAACAAACTGTGAACTGTTACAAAAAACGGCCTGCGGATTTTAAGCAATTACGACATTTTGCCAAATTGACATGGTGATAAATAGGTTGTATAGTAAACACATATTAGATTATCGGTTAGACCAGACAACGAAATAAATCGAATAAAGGGTTATTACGTCCGGAACCCCCGGATGTGGTGATAATATAACAAATACAGGAGGTACGTTATGAAGAAATCGTTCAGAAGGCTATTGGCCTGGGCTCTGTGTCTGGCACTGGTGCTGAGCGCCCTGCCTGCCATGGCCGTAGGCGCCACGGACACATCCGTCACGGCGGCTGCGGACCGGAGCAAAATGGTATACGCCACTGGCGAGGCGACCACCTTCGTGCCCGCGGGCTATACCTATGTGTACGAAGGAGCCAACGGGCAGGTCTACTCCCGCCAGGCCCAACAGGACGTCTACATTTCCAGCCGCGTCCTGACTGCCCAGGAGGCCGAGGCTCTGGCCAACCTGGAATACGGCCAGGAGGGCTACATGGTAGACTCCACCGGCCGGACTCTGGTCTGCCGGGAGTTCGATGCCCGGGAGGCCGCGGCTATGTCTTCCGCCGTGCAGGTCATCCTGGCGGGCGAAGATGTTGCCGAGGACGCCAAGGTCAGCGTGCTCAGCGAGCCCTGCACTTCCAGGACGCCCGTGCGTGCCCTCATCACCTTTGAGGATGCTCCCGTTATTGGGCTCAAGGGTATGTCCGTCTCTCTGGGCAAGCCCCTGGGCAACGCGGAGCTGCAGGCCTCCAGAACCATCGAGAGCAAGCAGCTGACCGTCCTGAGCCGGGCGGAAAAATCCCTGGGCTGTGACATTCAGGTGAACAATCAGTTCTCCTTGCTGACCAACGCCGTATCCGTCACGGTGAACTACGGCGACCTGGCTGCTCTCAGCAAGGTCAGCGGCGTCAAGAGCGCCATTCTCATGCCCAGCTACAGCATTCCCGAAATCAACGCCGTTACCGTAGACGGCGACGTGGAGACCAATCTGAAATACGCCGCCCCCGGCATGGGCGCGAATTACGCCTGGGACGCCGGCTACAAGGGCGAGGGCATGAGCGTGGCCGTCATTGATACCGGCCTGTGCTTTGAGAACCCCTCCTTCGCCATTGAACCCAGCGACACCGACGCGGTTGCTTTTACCAAGGAAGATATCGCTTCCATTCTGGCTACCAAAGAGCTGAACGCGGAGACTCTGTCTGAGGATACCTCCATTGACACCGTCTACTACAGCTCCAAGATTCCCTTCGGCTTCAACTACGGCGACAGCGAGGCCAACTTCGGCTCCGACGACAACACCTGGTTCGGCCATGGCTCCCATGTGGCCGGTATCGTGGCCGGCAACCTGCCGGAGGATGCCAAGGAAGAATTCGGCATGGATACCATGGGCGTGGCTCCCGAGGCACAGCTCATTATCATGAAGGTTTTCGATATGATGGGCAACTGCTACTTCGATTACCTGATTGCCGCCATTGAAGACGCCATCCTTCTGGGCGTGGACTGCGCCAACCTGTCCCTGGGCGCTCCCAGCGGCCCCGTCTACTTAGAGGATGTGACCGATGTCTACGACAAGGCCTATGAAGCCGGCATCAACGTGGTGGTTTCCGCCGGTAACGATGCCCACGCCGGCGTGGGCAGCTTCTGGGGCAACGACCTGGTCAAGTCCGACTCCGTTACCACCGGTACCGTGGGCATGCCCGGTTCCTTCGACAACGTGCTGACCGTGGCCAGTGCCGAGAACAGCAAGCAGATCAGCTTCTGGGGCAATGCCATCAGTTGGTACAATCAGAAGCTGAATATGCGGCAGTTTGTCTCCTATGAGGAGCTTCCCGATGTGCCCGAGGGCAAGGGCTTCAAGGAAAGCCTGGAGGGCAGCACCTACGGCTTTACCGATTCCTTCGACGACGCGGAAGGCAAGCTGGTATTCTACCCCTTTGACGGCGGCAATGCCGACAGCGTCATCGCCGCGGCGGTCAAGGCCAAGGCTGCCGGTGTGATTCTGACCGGCCCCCAGCCCACCGAGGAAAACGGCTGGTCCTTCGTGGAGGCCACCGTTACCCGCTTTGATGTTCCCGTCTGCGTTTCCGACGTGGGGCAGTATGAATGGATGCTGATGCAGGGACCCGCCGACGGCGTTGTCCAGGTGGATGCCCAGTGGAATCCCAGCGCCACCGCAGGTCAGATTTCCGATTTCTCCTCCTGGGGCCCCACGGACGGCCTGACCCTGAAGCCTGAAATCACCGGTATCGGCGGCAATGTGTTCTCCGCCTACTACGGCACCTATTTCGCCATCGCTTCCGGCACCTCCATGTCCTCTCCCGCTGTGGCTGCCTCCGCCGCTCTGGTGCGGCAGTATCTGGCCGAGGAGAATGTTCAGCATGATATTCCTACCAACCAACTGGTCAACAGCCTGCTGATGAGCACCGCCACCCCCGTCTTTGACGAGGAGAACGGCACCTACTACTTCGTCCGCCGGCAGGGCGCCGGCCTTGCCAACATCGGCGCGGCCCTGTCCTCTCTGGCTTATATCGATGTGGAAGGCTGCGACAAGCCCAAGTTCGAGCTGGGCGACGATCCCGCCAGGACCGGTACTTATGAAATGACCTTTGAAGTGGTGAATCTGTCCGATACCGCCAAGACCTATACCCTGAACACCTCGGTTCTGGGCCAGCGGGCGGAGGGCGGCCAGTTCCGGAACGGCAAGGTCACCTACCTCACCACGGATTCCCCCAGAGCGCTGAATCCGGTGGTCACCACCAGTCTGACCGACGGCACCGTTACGGTTCCCGCCAAGGGCAAGGCCCAGGTCACCGTCACCGTGGCCCTGACCGACGCGGAAAAGGCTTACTATGACGAGCGGTTCCCCGCCGGCGCCTATGTGGAAGGCTTCATTCAGCTCTTAAGCGATGAGACCCCCAACCTGACCGTTCCCTTCCTGGGCTTCTACGGCGACTTTGACGATGCCCCCATCCTGGAGGAAGGCAGCTACGAAACCCTCCTGGGCGGCATTCACAGCTACACCACCGCCGATCAGCTCCATAACTCCCTGGTGGGTTATGTCACCGGCGGCGACGGCCCGGAGGATCTGTTCTCCGTCAAACAGCATTATCTGGGTGACACCAGAAACCCCGAATCTGTCAAGATTGCGCAGCGGGATTACGATTACGAGAGCATGTGGACATGGGCTACGGAGTTCTACTCCGAGCAGGCCGGCATTTCGCCCAATGGCGACAAGAACCTGGATGCCTTTAATCTTGCCATCGCCCTGCGGCGCAACGCCGACAATGTCCATTATACCGTCACCAACATAGATACGGGCGAGATCCTCTGGGAGCAGGATACGGGCTTCATGCAGAAGACTTTCAACGCCGGCTACTACGCGGGCGCCGAGCTGTCCGTGGAGTGGCTGTACCCCCTGGTTACGGAGGAGTACGACTGGGGCACCTGGACCTACTATGACACATCCACGACCCTGGTTCCCAACAACACCTGGGTGGAGATTACCGCCGATGTGACCCCCGAGGGCGCGGAGAAGGCCACCGAAAGCATCTCCTTCACCCTGTATATCGATCAGGACGCCCCTATTTCCGGTGACGGCTTTACCGTTTCCTGCGAGCAGGAGAGCTTCTTCCCCGATGAGCCGCCCTTTACCATGTACCAGTTCAGGAAGGAATACAGCGAGCAGTGGTTCATGGACTATGGAATGGATATGTCTCTGGAGTACAATGAGGAGACAGGCCAGTGGGAAGGCTTTGGCTTTGGTTCTACCTGGGGCGGCTCCGCGACACCTATCAAGGGCGACGGCGGCTGGTCCCAGACAGGAACCAGCAACTTCGGTTCCAACTCCATCATGATTTGCATGGACTATGACCACGCCGGCAACGCTTCTGTCTTTGAGGTCAGGGGCGGCGATGGGATGCTGGAGTATGTGGACCTGCAGGCCGACAAGACCGAGATTCAGGTGGGCGAAACCCTGACCGTCCTGGATGTGGCGGAAAATGACTTCAACACCATCCTGAACTGGGCGGTCTCCGATGAATCCGTGGCTGAGATTGTGGAGAGCGACGCCCACTCCGTCACCATCAAGGGCCTGAAGAAGGGCACCGTTACCGTCAGCGGCGGCATCGGCGAGTATATGGCCGGTGTGGAGATCACCGTCGTTGACCCCGCCTTCGAGGCCATCAAGTCCCAGTTTACCGACATTCAGAACCACTGGGCCAAGGAGGATATCGCCGAAGCTGTCTACAGAGGCCTGTTCAATGGCATCGACGAGGACACCTTCGCCCCCGATAAGCCTATCACCCGCGGTCAGTTGGTCACCGTACTGTATCGCATGGAAGGCGAGCCCGAGGGCGCGGCCAAGTCCTCCTTCGCCGATGTGAAGGACGGCGCCTACTACGCCGAGGCAGTCAACTGGGCGGCGGAGAACGGCATTGTCAATGGCATCGACGAGGACACCTTCGCCCCCAACCGCCCTGTGACCCGGGAGCAGTTTGCGGCCATTCTGTACCGCTACGCCGAATATAAGGAGCTGGATGTGACCGCCAGAGCAGATCTGAGCGCCTTCAAGGACGCTGATAAGGTCAGCAGCTACGCCAAGGACGCCCTCTCCTGGGCGGTTGCCGAGGGCCTCATCAAGGGTGTCTCCAGTACGACCCTGGCTCCCAAGGGCAGCGCTACCCGTGCCCAGGCAGCCGTGCTTCTGGTCCGCTTCCAGGACACCTTCAACTAATCCCCTTAACCGGGAGGCCAATCGGCCTCCCGGCTTTTTTTGATTCACCGAATTAGGATTTTTGCGTAAAAGGCGCAAAAAACTGCCGGGTGCGCCGAAAAGCTGTTGTTTTCTTGGGTAGGCTGTGGTATAATCCAATAAAAATAAGAAAAACGCCGCCTGTGCAGCGGCAATCGGGAGGATTTACCATGGATGAGGTTCAGAATTTCCGCACAGCCTTTCACGGCTTTAACCGGGACGATGTGGTCAGCTTTTTGGAATCCCTGTCTTCCAGGCATACGGCTCAGGTCAACCAATTGAAGGATGACATTCGCCGCCTGGAAACCCAACTGGAAAACCGGCCCATGGTGGCGGCCAATGACGCGGACCTGAAAAAGCTGCACCAGGAGTTGGAGGAGCTGCGCAGGGAAAATGACGCGCTGCGGCAGGAAAACGAGTCCCTGAAGGACACCGTGTCCAACCTGCGGGAGCAGCCTGATACCCAGCCGGAGTCCGGCCTGCAGGAGGAGGAGCTGGCCGCCTACCGCCGGGCGGAGAGTGTGGAGCGCCTTGCCAGACAGCGGGCTTCCCAGCTTTGCGACCGGGTCAATGGCCTCGTGGCGGATCTGAGCGCCCGCCTGGCCGTCAGCCGCCAGGATATGGACAGCGCCGTGGAAGATATGGGCCAGTCCCTGGAGGCGCTGCAGAACGCCCTGGACGCCAGCCAGGAGACCCTCCGGTCCGGAGAAGCGTCCCTGCAGGCCTTCCGGATGGAAGCCTAAAAAACCGCCCCTTCCCTACAGTGGGTGTAAGCGTAGGCGAGCATTCACCGATTTGCTGACTTATCCGGATAAGCATGAAACAGAATTACAGCGCACGATTTGAGCGGCAGCTTCTGCCCTCAGACTTCGTGCGCTGTTTTTGCTGCTTTCCGACATAAAAGAAAGAGGTGCTGTCTCTCATGATTTTTGAGAATCATTTTGAGACAGCACCTTTGTGCGTGATACGGGCTTACCCGTTGCGGCTCCGATACAGGAACGTTACGATCTGTGCGCGGGTGCAGTCGCAGTCGGGGCTGAAGGTGTTTGCGGATGTACCGTTGGTAATTTGGTTTTCCACGGCCCACCGGACGGCGTCGGCGTAGTAGGCATCGGCGGCAACGTCGGCGAAACAGTTCGCATCGCCAGCGGCAGGGGAACCCTGACTCCGCCACAGGAAGGTGATTGCCTGCGAGCGGGTGCATTTCATTTCGGGGCTGAAGGTGGTGCTGCCGGTGCCCTTGGTGATGCCGTTTTCAAATGCCCAAAGCACTGCGTCATAATAATAGCTGCCGGGCTGAACGTCGGTGAAGGGACTGATGCTGCTCTCGGGAGCAGGGGAACCGGCGGCGCGCCACAGGAATGTAACGGCTTGGGCACGGGTGCAGGCATCATCGGGGCTGAAAGCGGTGGCGGAGGTGCCGGTGGTGATGCCTTTTCCGGCTGCCCACAGAACCGCATCGTAGTAGTAAGCGTCAGAAGGTACATCCTCGAAGACGTTCGACATGAGGAAGGCAGCCCTGACAACAACCTGTCCGGCGGGCATGGTGAAGGTGTACACGCCGTTTTCTCCGGTGAGCCGGATCTCATTGCCGTCCGCATCAACGACAGTCAGCGTTTCCAGAATGTATCCCTTGTCAGGCAGCGCGGTCAGCGTGACGGCAGTCCCTGCGCTGGCACTTTCATGGTTGGAGGTGACGCTGCCGTGTGCCGCAGCCTCAATGGTAATGGCGTATTCGGGAGCCGGTTGACCTTCCATCTCGTATACCGCCAGTGTGCCGGACACCTCACAGGCCGCCAGCAGCAGAGCCTTGCCGCTGGCACGGTCTGCCGACGGAATGAAGCACAGGCCCTCGGGAGATACATCGCCCTGAATGGCGGCTTCAAACTCACGGGAATTGATGTAGTTGACAAATGTGGCCTGAGCTGGGTCGGTGATGTCATAGACCATGACGCCGCCGATGCGTTCAAGGGCGATGAAGGCATAGGTTTTTCCGTCCACCGTTCCGGTGACGACGCTCTCCGGCTCCGGACCCTTTTTGCCGGACCGGTTATCCAGACTCATCTTATCGTTGGAGGCGTTGAAATAATCGGGGAGCTGCTCGGCCGTGATTTCTTCAAAGTCGCTGCCGCTGTCATAGACCAGGGTCAGACCCTCGTCTGTGGCTTCGTAGATGGAGAAGGAGCGGCCGCCAAATACATAGGCTTTTTCCGCGTCCAGGCCGTCCCACAGATTGGCGTTGAACCAGACGACCTTTGCGTCCAGAGTCACGTTGCCGGTGGGAGAGGTTTTGCCTTCCGCTTCGTTGTCAAGGCCCTCCCAGTCGGCGCGGCTGTCGCCCTCGTTGGCGGTCAGCAGGTAGGTTTTGCCGCCGATGGTGGTGACGGAAATTCCATCGGGCATTTTGATGCCATAGACGTTTTCATAGTTTTCCAGTAGAATTGCATCGTTTTTCTGGAGATCAACCTTGGTTTTGCTGTAATCCTGGAAGCCCAGGGGGTACACGCCGGTAAAGGCGGAGGATGCGATGTCCAGCACCGCGATGGCGTTGGCCTCCTGCAAGGACACATAGGCCGTGCCGCCGGAGACGGCAATGTATTCCGGCTCAAAATCAGCAGAAGGCTGCGCGCCCTTCTGCACCAGCACACCGGCGGCGGTCAGAGCCTCCCGCTGGGCGTCAAATTGGTCGAAATACACGGTGTTCGCGGAAAGCGTGTGGTCCTTTCCGATGGTGACGATGGTCACCGAGCCCTTGGGATCGACGCCGTTTACGCCATTGCGGGGTTCGCCCTCGTCAGCGGTGAGGATGGTGTCATTGCTTGCGAAGGTCACCATATCGGGCTGTACGCCCACGGTGGCGGCGGAAAGAAGCTCCAGGGAGCCGTTGGCCTTGCAGGCAAACACCGCCGCGACGCCGTTGGCCGCGTAGTCCTCCGCCTGAATGGCAACAGCCAGCTTCGTACCGTCGGGAGAGACGGCCACGGAGGTCATATCGCCGTAGGTAAAGCCCTCCACGAGGACCCCGGATTTCAGGTCATACTCTGTTCCGGTCAGCTCTGCGACAGTCTCACCGTCCAGACTGCCGTTCAGGTTTACCGCGATCAGCTTACCCTTGACGCCGCTGACAGCGTAGGCAAACCCGTTGACGGGGTTGTATTGCACGATCTCAAGGCTGCCGCCGTCGGCGTTCATGGCGCCGGAGTTATGGCGTCCGGCCAGCTCCAGCTTCAAAGAACCGGTCTCGTCGTAATAGCCGGTGACGCGGGTGTCTCCGGCCACAACGGGGGTGTATTCCGGCTCAGAGGCGGCACCATGGACCTTGCCCAACTCACCCTTGCTGTTATGGGGCGCGTAGGCGGTCACATAAGCCTCGTCGACCGTGACGGAGGTTTTCTCCCAGACGATGACCTGAAAGTCGTCATTTGTGTCGGTGTCGGCGTGGTTCACACGCCGGAGGGACTTCTGCTTGGAGACCTTGACGGCAGCAACATTCTCATCCGCCGTGACGGAATCCACTTCGGCATCTCCGTTCATCAGCTTAACGGTGTAGTTTTTATTGCTGATGACCCAGTCACAGGTCAGGTCAGCGGTGGGCAGATCGCAGGTCAGGAACGCATCGGTGGTTGACTCTGCCGCACCGACAACAAGGTAAGAGCCGTTTGCGGGAATGACGCCGGTAAGCTCCAGAGCTTTGTCACCCATTTGCAGCGTGTAACCGGCTAATTCGACAGCTTCACTGCCGGGATTGTACAGTTCGATGAAGCTGTTGGAAATCGGCGTTTCTCCCTTGCCGCCGCCGCCATAGACCTGATCGATCAACAGCTTGGCAGGCTGCGGATTGCCGGCGGGGGCGGAATGATCAGACCCCTCCGGCACTGACGTTTTGCTCTGTGTCTCCCTTGCTGCCAGGACGGTGGGGACCATGGACAGCAGGAGGGTGAGCACCAGTAAGAAACTTGTCAATCGTTTCATGTGATTTTATTTCTCCTTCCATTTTGGATGATTCGTACAATCACGTTTGTGTATGTACTCTCCTTTACGAAATTCTACGGTTAAAATGTAAAGTTCGCAACCGCTCCCCTGTAAACTCCCCGTAACGCATGGCGGAGAACGCAATGGGTCTCTGACTGGTTCCTTATAATCTGCCCAATGATTTACGCCGGGAAACAGGCTGCTTTAACCTGTTTCCCGGCGTATTTCCAGCTATGGATGCTTTTCGGGGCTAACGGCCCTGGCATTGGGTTTGGATGTAGGGCTGGACCTGGTCCTTGGAAATGTCCAGGGCAACGGCCAGCTCGCTGAACAGCAGGTCCTCGGCCCGGCGGAGGAAGGTTTCGTCCACGGTGCCCAGCCGCTTTTTCTGGGCCAGCGCCGCTTCCTTCTTCATATGGATGGACATGGTCAGCTCCAGAAGGGTACGGCAGTCATAGGTTTTGAGCCGGGCCTCATAGTGTTCCGCCAGCTCCCGCTGGACCCTGGAGTGGTAGGCCTGGGCCCGGATTGAGGGAATTTCCCCGATTAAGGCCTGGGCCTCATCCCGGGTGATCACAGGGCGCATGAACACCTTTTGATTGTCCACAGGGGTCATGATTTTGCAGCTCTGATGGAGGGGACGCAGGGTGTAGTGCAGACGGCCGTCCTTTCCCCCGGGCCCTACGGCCTCCACCCGGCATACACCGGAACCGCCGTAAATCATCAAATCTCCTGGCTGAAACATGGCGAAAACACATCCTTTCATTGTTACTGCCATCTATTTTAGCAGATTTTTCTCCGGGATGTAAGTAAAATTTTCACCGGTCAGCCAGAAAAAATGTGGCCGGCAGGAACAAAATTGGCCCAGAATGACAGGGGCACAGTACAAACCGTCTGATAAATTTCGGTTTTTGCCCCCGCCCTACAGGCGGTTGGAAAGAATCAATTCATGGGGACTTTTATTTGGAAGCCCGCTTGCGGCACAGGTAGATGTCCAGCTTTTCCTTCATGTTGTCCGGCATTTCCCGTGCCACGGGGCAGCGTTTGGCGCAGGCCATACGGGTGACAAAGGCGGTGATGAAGTCGATGTCCTTTACCATGTGATCGCCCTTCATGACGGCCATGGTGTCATAGCGGTTGTGGATGGTGGCGGTATTACCGGGTGCGTCCCGGGCGAAGGACACGGCGGGGATGCCCCGGTCGGCAAAGGGGGTGGAGTCGCTGGAGTACACATCCTGATTCACCTTGATGCCGAAGCCCAGCTCGCTTGCCATATAAGTAATGTAGTGGACCAGCTTTTCCTCGGTGGTGCAGCAGGCGATGAACTTGCCCATGGTGCAGCCGATCATGTCCAGATTGACATTCAGCACCAGACTTTTCAGCTCCTCCTCGTGGGCGGCCACATAGGCCTTGGAACCCAGCAGGCCCCGCTCCTCGCTGCCGCACCAGATGAAGCGCAGACCATAGCGGTGGGGATTTTTGGAGAAATGCTCCGCCATGGACAGCAGACCCACGCAGCCGGACATATTATCGTAGACACCCTGGGACAGAGAGGTGGAGTCGTAGTGGGCCGTCAGTACGATGATCTCGGGAATCTCACCGGGCAGGTCCAGCACCACATTGTGGGACTGACCCTGGAACTCCTCCTGCTTCAGGATGATTTTTGCCGTTTTGACGTCCTTTTCAATGAGGGAAATGGCGTCCTTTGCGTTGATATTCACGCCAGGTATTTTGTTGCCCTTGCTCACATAGGACCGCAGCTCCCGCTGGTCCATGTCCCGGTCGGCATAGTTGGCGTTGCCGTCGTAGGTCACGAAGCCCAGGGCACCGTTTTCCAGCAGGTCCTGGTAGATCCAGTAGCCCATGCCACTGTCCACCATGACGATTTTACCCTTGCAGCCGGACAGGGAGCAGGAGTCCGTGTTGGGCAGGTAGTAGAAGGGCGCCTCCACCTGGCCGCTTCCGGCGCACAGATAGCCCTTGCAGGGGATGCTGACGCCGTCTGCCAGGAACTGAACCTCCTGGATTTTGGCCATGGGGACCTCGAAGGCTTCCAGCTTTGCCTCCAGACCCAGCTTCTTACAGCACGCCTGAAGATACTGGGCGCACCGCAGCTCCTCCGGGCTTCCGCCGGTGCGGGTATAGGCGGTGTCTTTGAAAATTTCCATAATTTGATCCGCGTTCATAGGATGACCTCCTTTGTGTTTTCACCCAATTATAACGTATTCCCACCGCTTTTTCAACGCGGGAAATAAAATAGAGCAAAAAGCACGCAAAAAAACTTCCTGAAACCAATGGGCTTCAGGAAGTCATTATGGTGGAGACTACTGGACTCGAACCAGTGACCTCTTGCGTGTGAAGCAAGCGCTCTAACCAGCTGAGCTAAGCCTCCGTGACGCTTCGTTATTATAACAGATTTCCCAAAAAAATCAAGCCCTAATTTTAACTTTTTTAAAAATAGACAGCCCGGC
>JBJDYK010000067.1:0-12418 GCA_051867275.1 Faecousia sp. | reverse complement strand
ACTAAACGCAACACACTTTCCTTTTCCTGTCGCGTTTAGTTTGAAGATTGAAGACACTAAGTAGTGTAGCAAAATACACATCTTTACTATTGACTTTAGTAAAGATATTTACTATAATATAGCTGGCACAGCTCGATATATGCGATTTGGCTGCCCTTAAAAGATGCACAGAAGGAGGAAAAGACATGAACTATTGTTCAAAATGCGGTAAGCCTCTGGGAGAAAACGGCAGATTTTGCCCCTCCTGCGGCACGGATAACTCAGATGCTGAGTCGATCATTTCAGAGGACACGGCTCGGGAAGCAGCACCGGTGAAAAACTCCGACGAGATTACCGCAAAAAAAGCACGTAAAAAGAAAGCCCTCATTAAGGTTTGCATTTGCACGGCAGCTCTTACCGTTGTGGCTGCATGCGGCTATTTTGCTCTGAGCTGGTACACCAGCCCTGAGCAGCAGGCACTGCGGGCCATCGCCAAAAACGACTATGATGCAGCAGCGGAAATTCTACAGGAAAACCGAACACTGGACGAAAATGAGAAGCTTGTCCAACCCCTTAAGGAAAGAATGGAAAGCATCCGGGCAGGCTTTATGGACGGCTCCATAGAGTATGCCGCTGCCAAGAAGGAGTTGGAGGACATCAACGCCCTGCAGATCAGCGGAACCGAGAAAATGTACAAAGAGACGCTAGCCTTTGTTGAGAAATTGAACGAGTCCCGGACGAATTTCTCCACAGCGGAGTCCCTGTTTGCCCGTGAAAACTACCCAGAGGCTATGGCTTTGTATAAGCTGGTGGTGGAAGATGATGCCAACTACGAAACCGCAAAAAAACAGTTAACCGCCTGCACTAACAATTACCGTGACAAGGTGCTGGCAGAAGCCGCCGCCTATGCCGAAAACGAAGCCTATTCAGACGCCATTGCCCTCCTGAATGCCGCTCTGGAAACGCTGCCCAATGATAGCATGCTCACAGAGCAGATTGTCCTTTACCAGAAGGACTTGTCCGATAAGACCACCGCAGACACATTAGCGCAGGCTGCCTCCTGCGCGGACAAGGAGGACTATTGGGGGGCCATGTCCATCATTGCGGACACTCTTCAAATCTGCGGTACCAATCCGGAGCTTAGCAGAGCCTACAACGAATACTATGACAGCTATGTTATAGCAGTGCTGAAGGAAGCGGAGAATTCCGCCGTCAATGAGGATTATGCCTCCGCGATTCTGAAACTACAGGCAGGCCTGAAGAACGTGGCAGAGGAAAAGAAGCTTCAGAATAAGCTAACTGCTTATCAGGGCTCCTATGCCGAGCAGGTCATTGGGCAGTCCAATGCTCTTGTAGATGAAAAACGGTTTGACGATGCGCTTTCTCTGATAACAGACGCGCTAAAGATTATACCGGGCAACACCGCGCTGACGGAGCAAAAGACTGCGGTTGAAAGTAAAAAGCCCAAGAATCTTCTAACCGAGTGCCCACCATATCAAACTGCCGGATATTACACAGAAAAAACGTATTCACTGACAGGAGACACTTATACAAATGGGTTCCATTTGGATGATAATTATGGTGGTATTGCATATTTTAATTTAAACAAGCAATACAACACGCTGAGTTTTGACGTTGGCCATATCGACGGAAAGAATCTGAAGGAAGGATGTTACTATTTCTATCTGGATGGAACTCTGATTTACACATTGAAGCTTGATCCGTCCATGCTGGTCAAACATGTGGAAATACCATTAAACGGCGCTGCGCAATTGGTAATAGAGGGTGGATACTGGTGTCATTGCTTTGCCCTCGTTAATATAGAAATCGCGAAATAGTCTGCTGCTCTTCAATGCCCCCGCACCAGAGCCGGACAAGAAGTACGCCCCGCTCACAGTAAACAATACACAGAAAGAGGAACTACCGATGTTTTGTTCAAAATGCGGCCAAAAGCTCGATGAAGGAGCCAGATTCTGCGCCAAATGTGGCGAGCCAAGTCCCCATGCATCTCCGCTTCAGCTTGATTCCCGTCAGCAGCCCATTCTTCCGGCCCCGCCCCCAAAAAAGCTGCTAACACCCAAACGCCTCATTGCCGGAGCTGTGCTCCTGGCCTTTGTTCTGGGCACATGGTATGTCTTCTGGGGGCCCAGAACCGTCTACTGTCTGATTCAGTCTGAGAGCGACAACTCAACCACAGAGTATACCTATGATAACCGGGGCAACCGCCTGACCAAAACCGTCTGTGATAAGAATGGAGATATGGAAGAGTATTACCAATACACCTACGACAAAAGCGGTAATCTTCTGGCCATTGATGAATATGACGAGGACGAGGAGCTTCGCTATACAACCGAGTTTGAATATGATGATAGCGGAAAGCGAGTATCTGGCCAGCGCTATGACAAAGACGGCGACCCTCATGGTGATTACAAGTACACCTATGATAACCACGGAAATCTGGTTGAAAAAGTATTCCAAACCAGCAGCGATTATGGTGATCCAATTTATATCTATACCTACACCTATGACGAAGCAGGTAATCTTCTTTCAGAGGACCGCTACCCTGTCAATATCTCCGACGTACACAATATGTACACCTACGAGTACACCTTTGACAGCAAAGGCCGCGTGGAAAGCCGCACAAAATTTCTTAACGGAAATAAGCAGCTGGAATATCAGGAGTATGAGTATGACGGAGATGGTAATTTGATTCACTCCATATTGGCAGACAACTACAAGACCTACTACTATGAATATACCTACGATAGCCACGGCAACAAAACCTCCGCAGAACGGTACAATGAGGACGGCGACCTGGAATGGAGCTGCAATTACAAATATGAAGCGATTAAGGTCCCTGTCTCCGTTGCCAATCACCTAAAGAAAGAAAGCAACGTAACACCATAGAATTGTTGGTCGACATCTTCAACGGAAAGCCTCTCCCCCTGCAGAATAAGTAGCCCCTGCCGGAATCCGGCAGGGGCTACTGTATAGGTGCCCATTTACTTGCGTTATTCCTGATCCCAGTTGTGCCAGATGTTCTGGACGTCGTCGTCGTCCTCCATGGTGTCGATGAGCTTTTCCATCTGCTTGATCTGCTCCTCGGACTCCAGCTTCTGGTAGTTCTGGGGCACCATTTCGATCTGGGCGGAGACGAACTTGTAGCCCTTGGCGGCGAGGCTGTCGGCCACGGCGTTGAAATCGTCGGGGGAGGTGTAGACGGTGAAGCAGTCCTCCTCGGCCTCGAAATCGTCGGCACCGCAGTCCATGGCGTCCATCATGACGGCGTCTTCCTCGTAGTCCCCGTCCTCGTTGTCGATGACCAGGACGCCCTTCCGGTCAAAGGACCAGGAGACGCAGCCGCTGGCACCCATGTTGCCGCCGAACTTATCGAAGTGGTGGCGCATGGAACCGGCGGTCCGGTTGCGGTTGTCGGTCATGGTCTCCACAATAACCGCCACGCCGCCGGGGCCGTAGCCCTCGTAGGTGATGGTCTCGTAGTTGTCGCCGGAGCCTGCGCCGCTGGCCTTCTCCAACACCCGCTTGATGTTGTCGTTGGGCATATTGGCGGCCTTGGCCTTGGTGATAACGGTGGCCAGACGGGAGTTGTTGGCGGGGTCAGTGATGCCGCCGCCCTCCTTCACGGCCACGATGATTTCCTTGGCGATCTTGGTAAAGGCGGCAGCCCGCTTGGCATCCTGCGCGCCCTTGGTTTTCTGAATGTTATGCCATTTGGAATGTCCGGACATAAAAATCTTCCCTTCTATGATTCTGCTTGGAGTAAAGCGATAACAGCACCAGCTATTGTAGCACAGAGTGGGGGGTAAAATCAACCGGTTTCACCAGAATTTTGTGCAATCGGTGTGATTTTCGGAAACTTTCGCAAGAATATCCGGGAATTGGGCCCGCAGCTTTTCTGCCAGGCAGGCGCAGACCGGGTTCTCCGTCCAGAAGTGGCCCCCGTCGATGAGGTTGAGGCCCAGGTCGTGCGCGTCCCAGAACTGGTTGTACTTCACATCGGCGGTGACAAAGGTGTCGCAGCCGCCCTCCACCGCCTCCAAAATCGCGCTGCCGCAGGCGCCGCCGCCTACCGCCACCCGGTGGACCGTCTTTCCGGAGTTTACATAACGCAATCCCAGACAGCCCAACCGCTCCTTTACCCGCTCCAGAAACCGCTCCAGGGGCATGGGGGGCACCTCTCCCACCCGCAGCAGGCCCCAGGGGCGGCCCTGCTCATCTTTCCCGGAGGGGTTCAGCACCCGCGCGTTCTCCAGCCCCAGAGCCGCGGCCAAACAGTCGTTGACGCCGCCGGGGGCGCAGTCCAGATTGGTATGGGCGTTGATGGCAGCTATGTCATGAGAAGCCAGGAACAGGATGCTCCTGCCTACGGAGGTCTCGTCGGTAACAGACCGGGGGGTCTCGAAAATCAGGGGATGGTGGGTCACAATCAGGTCCGCGCCCCATTGGGCAGCCTCCCGGCACACATCCTCAAAGGGGTCCAGGGCCACCAGGATTTTATTGACCTCCTTGTCCCGCCGTCCGCACAGCAGGCCCACGTTGTCCCAGTCCATTTTCATATACCGGGGCGCCAGGGTTTCCAGAAATTCCAATACTTCTTTCACTTTCATAGGGCTTCCTCCATTTCCAGCAATTGGTCCAGTGCCGCTGTATAATACTCATATTTTACGCCCCCCTGCCCTTGCAGACCCAGGACCACCTTCCGGACCGTCTCCCGGCAGAAGGCCACATATTCCTTCACCATGGGACTTTGGCACCGCAGAAGGGCGGGGCTTACAAAATGCTGGGCCGGGGTGAGCGGCTCCGTGCCGGGAACCGCCTCCAGAACCGTGTACAGGAATTTTCCGTCCCGCACCGGTATTTCCCGGGAAATGCGCCAGCCCGATTCGCTTAAATATTGCCGCAGCTCATTCTGGGAGGACTGGCACTGGAGTACCAGCCGGTAGGAGCCGGTTTTCAGCCAGGGGCCCCCTTTTAAAACCTGCACCATGGTTTCCGCCCCCAGACCTGCCATCACCAGCACGTCAAAGTCCCGGGGCAAGCCCCGGACCCCGTCGCACAGGTGGAAGGAGATGCCCTGGGTGGCGCCAAAGCGCCGGGCGTTTTCCCTGGCTCGCTGAAGGGGCTGGGGGGCGATATCCGCCGCCAGCACATGGGAGGCGATGTTGTTTTTCAGCAGATGAATGGCGAGATACCCGTGGTCCGTGCCCACGTCCGCCACCCGCTCTCCGGGCAAAATAAACTCCGCGCAGGCCAAAAGCCGCTTGGAAATGGGTAATTTCATGGTGTTTCCTCCTGAAAAGGCGGCAAAAAGCCCGGGAATCATCCAGCGGTTCCCGGGCTTTATGGGTTACTTGCTCTCGTTCTGGCTGGCCTCGTAGGCCTCCAGGAAGTGGTTCAGCTGGGCCAGGAAGGCGTCGCAGTCGATGCCGTGGACCATGCAGGCCTCTTCCACCGTCTCTCCCCGGGAGGAGGGGCAGCCCAGGCAGTGCATACCGATGGCAAAGAACAGGGGGGCGGAATGGGGCGCGATATCCAGGATGTCGCCGATGATGGTATCTTTCTCGATGGTGACCATAAATGGGGAACCTCCTAAAACACATTCTTCGTTCATTATACCCGTCTTTGGGAGAAAAAACAAGAGGATTTTTCGTTTTTTCACAAATTACGGAAGGTCTATTGACAAAGGGAGATCGCGCGGTAAAATATGGACAGATAGTTGGAATCCATCCTCTAAAGACGGGAGTATCGCCATGAATACAACACAATACGCAGCCGTGATCGCGGCGGAATTGACACAGACCCTGGCCAGGGTTTCCCCCGAATCAGGGGAGCAATTGACGGACATGATTCTGTCCGCCAAGAAGATTCTGGTGGCGGGAGCCGGGCGGTCCGGGCTGGCGGCCAGGGCCTTTGCCATGCGGCTGATGCATCTGGGCTTTGAGGTCTATGTGTGCGGCGAGACCATTACCCCCAATCTGGAGCCGGAGGATCTGTTTCTGGTGGCCTCCGGTTCCGGTACAACCGGCAGCCTTGTAAGCATGACCCGGAAGGCAAAGCAGATCGGCGCAGCCATCGCCACGGTTACAATCCGCCCCGAGGGGGCCATTGGACAGTTGGCGGATCTGGTTGTGGAGATCCCGGCCCCCACCCCCAAGGCAGAGGTGGGCTACACCTCCATCCAGCCCATGGGGTCCCTGTTTGAGCAGAGCTGTCTGCTTTATCTGGACGCCGTCATCCTGCGGCTGATGGAAAAGAAGCAGGACGATTCCGCCGCCATGTTTACAAGACACGCAAATCTCGAATGATAATAGGGAGTGTATCACCATGAAGCTGCAACTGGCCCTGGATATTTTCAGTCTGGAGGAGGCCCTGGCTCTGGCCCAACAGGTTCAGGATTCTGTGGATATTATTGAAATCGGCACGCCCTTTATCCTGGAAAGCGGCATGGAGGCGGTGCGGCGCTTTCGGAGCAGGTTCCCGGACAAGAAAATCCTGGCGGACACCAAGATCATGGACGCTGGCGCGTTGGAGGCAACCTCCGCCTTTGAAGCGGGAGCCGACTATGTCACCGTCCTGGCCGTCACCGACCTGGCAACGGTGGAGGACTGCCTGAAAGCCGGGAGAAAATACGGGAAAAAGGTGGTGGCCGACCTGATCTGTGTGCAGGATATTCCCGCCAAGGTGGCCGAACTGGAGGCCATGGGCGTGGACGGCATCGCGGTACACACGGGCGTGGACCAGCAGAAGCGGGGCAGAACCCCTTTAGACGACCTGAAGCTGGTGAAGGAATGTGCCAAACGGGCGGAGGTTTTCGTGGCGGGGGGCATCTCCCTGGCTACAGTCCCGGCATACATGGCCCTGGCGCCGGATGTGCTGATTGTTGGCGGTGCCATAGGGAACGCGGCGGACCCCGCCCGGGAAGCCCGGCTGATTTTTGAAAAGATAAATTCGTAATTCAATCGCGGCTTGCAGGCGCAAGCCGCGATTGATATTATTTCGAATGGGGTCGGAACATCAGCTTGTAGACGATGAGATAGATTCCAAAGCTGTAGGGCACCGCCAGCATCAGATCCAGAACGGAGTGCTGGCGGACAAATATGGTGGATATGGCAATGACAAAGGCCGCCGTCCAGATTCCCGCCTGAATCCAGAATTTCCGCAAACATTTGGCGTCCCAGGCGGCGAAGCACACGGCAAAGGAGCCGATCACATGGATGCTGGGGCAGACGTTGGTATTGGTATCGAAGGCGTAGACGATAGAGAGAATCCAGGTAAAGAGGTTGTCCCGGGGCATCTCCAGAGGCCGCAGGTCCTGCCGGTTGGGAAACAGCAAATACAGCACCAGAGCGCCGATGCAGGAGACGCCGAAGTAGGTCCAGAACCGCTTGTACGCCTCATGGTCCTTCCAGAGCAGCAGCGCACCCATGGCCAGAATCATGGGCATCCACAGCATATAGGGCACCACGAAGCCCTCCAGCAGGGGAATCTTGTCGTCCAGCGGAATATGTACCGGCTGGCAGACCTCCGCCGGAAGCACCCGCTCCACCACCGCGAAGGCCAGCAGATATACCGGCAGGAACAGGGTATACCAGAGGTAGCGATTTTCCTGACGCAGCAGATATTCCTTTGTCTGTGTGAGTGTTTGTTTCATGTTTGGCCTCCTGGGAGTGATCATAACATATCATACTCGCTTCCGCCAAAAAATCAAGGAGCAATTTTACAAAAGTGTTACAAACTTCTTTCGGGGATTGCATTTGGTCGGATTTTGCGGTAAACTGGAGACATCTGAAAGAAGGAGCGTTGGATGGATGAACATACTCATTACCGGCTTTATGCCCTTTGGGGGCGACGACCGCAACCCTTCCTTTGACTGCCTGCGGCAGTTTCCGGAGGAAACCGGCAACGCCCATGTGACCGTTCTGGAGCTACCTGTCACCTTCCGTCAGGCCCCCCACATCCTGCTGCGGACCCTGGAGGAGCTGAAGCCGGAGGGGGTCATCTGCCTGGGTCTCGCCGCCAGTCGGAAAAAAGTGACCCCGGAGCTGGTGGCCGTGAACCTGGCCCACGCCAGAATCCCCGACAACGAGGGGGCTCAGCCCCTGGAGCAGCCTCTGATTTCCGGCGGGCCTGACGGCATCTTCTCCACCCTGCCGGTGTTTGAGCTGGTCCGCCGTCTGGAACAGGCTGGAATCCCGGCGGAGCTGTCCTGCACGGCAGGCACCTATGTATGCAACAGTCTGTTCTATCACCTGATGACCTGGGCAAAACCCCGGCGCGTTCCGGCGGGCTTTGTGCATGTACCCAATACGGACACGCTTGCACTGGATGAGATTCGCAGAGCGGTTCTGATCATGGCAGACTGTATTTCCGGCAAAACGCAGGATTTTTAGGGTTAACCTCCCGGCTTTCTCCTGCAAAACTACAGTTTTTCGGTGGAAGCCTTGCAAAAAACGCCAATTGTGGTATAATAGCAACACGATAAACAACGCTGCGCCCATTGGCCGGTTTATAGGAGGAGTTTTCATGGCTGAGTGCCTGTTCTGCAAGATCGTTTCCGGTGAGATCCCCTCCCGGAAGGTTTACGAGGATGAGACGGTCCTGGCTTTCCAGGATATTAACCCCCAGGCGCCTACCCACATTCTGGTGATCCCCAAGGTTCATGTGGAGAGCGCCGCCGCCGTCACGCCGGAAAACAGTCCCGTGGTGGCCCACTGCTTTGAGGTCATTGCCCAATTGGGCAAGGAGCTGCCCGGCGGCTTCCGGGTAATCAGCAACTGCGGTCCCGACGCGGGCCAGACGGTGCCCCATCTCCATTTCCACATTCTGGGCGGCAGACCCCTGTCCCTGAACATGGCCTGAGAAAGAGAGGAGCTTCCCAATGGCATCTGAACTGAAGCCCAACGCGGGTAAAAACACCACCATTGAGGTGGACGGCGTCAAATACCTGCGTCTGCCCATTTCCACCCATCTGATTACCAAAAACGACGACATCTGCGACGTGGCCGAGAAGTACGGCAAGCCCCTGCTGGAACCCGGCGACGTGCTGTTCATCTCCGAGAAGGTGGTGGCCTGCACCCAGGACCGGGCCATTCCCATGGAAAGCATCCAGCCCCGGAAGCTGGCCTACACCCTGAGCAAATATGTCACCAAGACCCCCCACGGCATCGGTCTGGGTATGCCGGAGACCATGGAGTATGCCCTGCGGGAGTGCGGCACCCTGCGGATCCTCTTTGCCGCCTTCTGCTCCGTCATCGGAAAGAAGATTTTCAGGAAAAAGGGCTGGTTCTACACGGTGGCCGGCTACAAGGCCCGCTCTATCGACGGCCCCTGCCACAACACCATCCCCCCCTACAACCACTATGTTGTCCTGGGGCCGGAGAAGCCCGATAAGGTGGCAAGGGAAATCAAGGCCCGCATCGGCTTTGAGGTCGCCATTGTGGACATCAACGACCTGGAGGGCCAGATTCTGGGAGTCTCCAGCAAGTCCATGAGCAAGGACCTGTATGCCCGCATTCTGAAGGACAACCCCCTGGGCCAGGACGACCAGCAGACCCCCATGGGCCTGATTCGGGTGGTCACAGAATAAACCCACAAATCACACGGCGGCGCCTCCAACGAGACGCCGCCGCGATTTTATTGCGCTTAACCGGCTCCGTTACGGCAGGCGAGGAGACCGGAAGCAAAAAATGTCATCATTTTTGTAACTGTTCAGTTGCAGTCAGGAAACATGAAAACCATGCGTATTTTGTTGGCACCCACTGTAGGGCGGGGTCATGACCCCGCCGGGCACCGATTATTTGCAGTGCAGTTGCGCCAAATGCGCCTTTTCGCCGTAAACTGCCCATTTTGCGGTTTTCCAAAACTGCCTGCGGATTTGCCACTGCCCGGCGGAGGCATGCCCCCGCCCTACAGTGGGTGTATGCAAAACAATCACTTCCGAGTTTTTCGAGTGACTGAATAGATACCATTTTTTTAAAAAGTGTAACCTCTGCGTGCGAAACGGTGCTTATGAGGGTGAAGGCCTTCCAATACGAAAAGAAGGGAGATGAAAGCCTTGGAAGATCATGAAATCGTTGCGCTGTATTTGTGCCGCGACGAAGCAGCCATTCAGCAAACCTCCGAGAAATTCGGAAACCGTTTGCGCGCTCTGGCTTATGGGATCGTCCATGATCTGCAAACAGCCGAGGAATGTGAAAACGACACCTACATGGAGGCGTGGAACTCCATTCCACCCCACGAGCCGAAGCTACCTGTATGCTTTTCTGGCGCGCATCACCCGCCATATTTCCCTGAATTGCTGTCGCGCGCGCAGCCGTCTGAAGCGCGGCGCGTTTCTATGCGAACTCAGCGCGGAGCTGGAGCAATGCATTCCGGCCCCGGATGATGATGCGTGCCGCATAGAGGATATGGCTTTAAGCCAGGCAATCAACGGATTCCTCGGTACACTGGACAAGGAAAAAAGAAATATCTTTATACGCCGGTACTGGTATTTGGATTCCATTGCGGACATCTCCAAACGCTTTGCGCTGTCTGAGAGCAAGGTGAAAACCACGCTCTTCCGCAGCAGAAACCGTCTTCGGAGCTATCTCAAAAAGGAGGGTTACACCATATGAGAGGAAACGAATTACTGGATAAGATGGAGCTTATGGATCCCGCTTATGTTGAAGCGGCAGATGTTGCCCCGAAAAGGAAGAAAAACAATTGGGGTAAGTGGGTGGCAATGGCAGCGTGCTTGTGCCTGATCACGGCCGGCGTTTTCGCAGCGCCCCGTTTCCGCGGTGAACCGGAACCTGCCCCGGGCAGTACGGTGGACCGTACCGGAGAGCAGGCACTCTGTCCGCCGTTACCCACTGTAACAGACGCAAATCTGGAGGAGTCCCGGGATAGGGGGACCATTATCTTCAATGAAGCAACTGCGGCTGCGGATGTGGCACGGATATACATCCCCGGCTACTTTACGGAAGAACTCAGCGGCGATGAACTGACTGCCCTGAAGCCGGACAGGATCGCTCCCGGCATGGAATTTTCCGGTCTTGCCGGATTCGATGGAGAAGGGGCACTGCTTGATATCCGTCTGCAAGTGAATGCGCCATTCCTGGATGGCCCGGTTGCGGTATATCTCTCTTACGGTGAGCCGCCGCGCTGCTACGCGCTTTCCGGTGAGCCTGCTGTCTCCACCGTCAACCATGTTGAATTTACCGTTTATCAGTGGAGCCCCGGCGGGGGCGAGTGCTGGCTTGAAGCTTACGGGGAGCTCAACGGATACTCCGTACAGATTGCTTACGAAACAGCCGGTGAATCTCTGGACCAGGCCAAGGAGGCGTTTGCGGTCATTCTTGATTGCTTCTCCTGCTACGAAGCCGGCAAACCGGAGCTTTCGGCGATTTCCGCTGACAGCATTCCCCCATTCATTGACCGGCAGCTTACGCCGGCAGAGGCGCAGGCTGACGTAAACTTTGGCGCGTATATGCCGCGTAATCTGCCAGGCGGCTTCGGGGAAGAATCGATTCATCGCTACAAGGATCAGAACAACGATTACCTCTCGGGGCTGTGGACGAATGGCTACGATGAGATTCGATGGAAAATATACAGCCTTAACGAGGAGGCCCAGGCGCGTATTACCGGTATTGCCGATATAAAAAACTATGATTTGTCGCTCTATCCGATTCCCCGCGCATCCTCAGTCCCGGACGAACTCCGGAACATCGTGGATAATCCCATATTCCTTGCGGAAGAATTGACGCTGGATGCGGTTATGGCCAGAGCATACAGGCTTGAGGATGCCGGTGACGGCGGCGGCTGGCGTATGGAGTTCAGCGTAAAATATGGGGACACCGTTGTGGAGGTTCGAACAAAAGGCGTGGAACCGGAGTGGGTGTATCAGCAGCTGCTGAGCTTCCGTGAGAATTAAAAGAGACAGATAACCCGCAGGCGCACCAAAAAAGCCGCCGTCCGTTTCCGGACGGCGGCTTCGTATGTCAGGATTACTCGGCGTGGTCAACCTTGTACATATGCTCGATCAGCTCCAGAACCTTGTTGGAGTAGCCGATCTCGTTGTCGTACCAGGACACGACCTTCACGAAGGTATCGGTCAGAGCGATGCCGGCCTTGGCATCGAAGATGGAGGTACGGGTGTCGCCCAGGAAGTCGGAGGAAACAACGGCCTCCTCGGTGTAGCCCAGAACGCCCTTCAGCTCGCCCTCGGCAGCGGCCTTCATGGCGGCGCAGATCTCCTCATACTTGGCAGGCTTGGCCAGGTTGACGGTCAGGTCCACAACGGACACGTCCAGAGTGGGCACACGCATGGACATACCGGTCAGCTTGCCGTTCAGCTCGGGGATAACCTTGCCCACGGCCTTGGCGGCGCCGGTGGAGGAGGGGATGATGTTGCCGGCAGCGGCGCGGCCGCCTCTCCAGT
>JBJDYK010000066.1:0-2314 GCA_051867275.1 Faecousia sp. | reverse complement strand
GGCAGTCTCCGGGCGATGAAAGACTGCATGGAACTGGCTAACCTCATCTATGCCTTTGCTCTGAAGATCCATGACGAGGACAAGCGCACGGTTTATATGAAATACGCCAGCAGATGGCACAGCCATAACAATCGGGTCAACATCCTCAAGGACGCTCAGGTGTACCACCCCATTCCATACGGCAGTTTCGATGCCGATATCTACATCTTCAACTGCAAAAACGGCACCCTGCATATCGACACGGGGGAGTTCACCGAACACCGCAGCACAGACCTCCTCACCAAGATGAGTCCCGTCACCTATGACCCCAACGCGTATTCCGAGCGATTCAGCACCTACATTGACGAGATCATGGACGGCGATGCCGACAGAGCCAGATTCCTGCAGAAGATCCTAGGCTATGGCCTGACCGGGGACACCCGGCATGAATGCATGACCATCCTCTACGGTGTGACCACACGTAACGGCAAAGGCACCCTGTGCGAAAGCGTGCTGAAGGTGCTGGGGGACTACGGCTGCGCCTCCCGCCCGGAAACCATCGCCATGAAAAGCTACACCAACAGTTCTCAGCCGAGCGAGGATATCGCACGATTGGCAGGTGTCCGCTTCGTGAATATCCCGGAGCCGGGGAAAGGCATGGTGCTGGATGCCGCCAAGGTCAAAGCCATGACCGGCAACGACACCCTTAACGCCCGGTTCCTCCATGAGAACAGCTTCGACTTCCAGCCCCAGTTCAAAATCTATGTGAACACCAACTTTCTGCCGGTTATCAACGATATGACCCTGTTTTCCAGCGACCGCATCATCATTATCCCCTTTGACCGGCATTTTGACGAGCAGTCCCGTGACACAACCCTCAAGCGGCAGTTTGCCGAGCCTCATGTCCAGAGCGCCATTCTCAACTGGCTGCTCGAGGGATACCGGCTTCTGCGGAGTGAAGGACTTGTACTCCCCAAATCGGTGAAAGAAGCGACTGACCGCTATCAGCACGACAGCGACAAGATGATTCTGTTCTTTGAGGACAATCTGGTGGCGGACAATACCGCAGAGGAACTGACCTCCACGGTCTACGCCCGGTACAAGGGATGGTGCCAGGAGAACGGCTGCTACCCAGAGGGCATGAAGAACTTCAAACAGGGGCTGCAGGCATTTGCCCAGGTAGTCCGTAAGCGCCCGAAGCAGGGCGGAGAGAAAACCACAGTGCTGCTGGGCTACCGGCTCATCTCCGAGTTCGATGCCCCGCTGCTGGCATAACCACAGGGTTTGGGGCAATGTGGCAGATGATTATAGGTTTTTCTATAAGAAAACAAATCCTGAAAACAACCATAATTACCTGCCACATTGCCCCATGCGGAAAGGAGGTGGTGCCTATGATTGTATAGCACCCTGTGATCAACATCCCAAAACCAACGAAAGGAGCAAATTTTATGAAGTACCGATTTTTCTACGGCACAAAACCGGATATCCGAAACCTCAGGCCCAAGGATTTTTCCCAGGAAGGGTATGTGTGCGACCTTCTTCTCCAGACCAGGCGGGGAACTCCCGTGACAGTGTCCTGCAACAGGGAACTGGACATCTGGAAGGTTCAGCACGGCTTTTCCACCGTGTTCTTCGGAACCAGAGCAGACGCGCTGGCCTACTGCAAAGGCCGGTTCTACGATGCGAACGGACAGGCGGTGTGACCCATGACCGAAATCCTGTATTACCCCCTCATCGACTGTGATGCCGAGGGGAGCGAGAAAGCAGCCATGATCCCCACGCCCCGTGAGGACACAGTCAGAGCGCAGGCCGGTATGTGGCTGGAGGAGATGATTCCCCACTATTTCCGGCTCTGCAGTCAAAACAGCAATCGTCCCGCCGATACCTTCCACATCCGCTGCCCTCGCTGCGGTACGGCGCTGAAGCGGATCAGTGCGGACATCAACGAAACCAGGCGCGGCCTGTATGTATGCAGCGCCTGTGACATGAAATAAGGAGGACATTGACATGAATTACCCTTTAAACAAGACCAACAAGAAGCACCCGGAAATCCTGACTCCCGCTCGTTCCAGCTACTCGGATGCGTATGCGGAGAGGATGTGTGACCTGTATCTGTCGGATCACATTTTCCGCAATGAGCAGGGCGAACTTCAGGAGTATTACCGGCTCCATGCCAGAGACTGGCACACCCCGGAAATGGCGCTTGCCTATGACATCAAGTGCCCCAAGTGCAGTGCGATCCTGAAACAGGTAGCCCGGCAGAACAGCGGCACGGAACTCGGTCTCTACACCTGCAAGGTATGCAACAAGGATTAAGGAGGAAATCACAATGAAC
>JBJDYK010000065.1:0-2318 GCA_051867275.1 Faecousia sp. | reverse complement strand
GGCTGCCGACGTGGTGGGCGAGGACGCCAAGGCCAAGGCCGCCGCTCTGAAGAACAGCGACGTGATGCTGCTGGAGAACACCCGCTTCATGAAGGGCGAGACCAAGAACGACCCCGAGCTGAGCCGGGAGCTGGCCTCCATGGCCGACCTGTTTGTGAACGACGCCTTCGGCACCGCCCACCGTGCCCATTCCTCTACCGCCGGTGTGGCCGACTACCTGCCCGCCGTCTGCGGCTACCTGGTGCAGAAGGAAGTGTCCATTATGGGCAAGGCCCTGGCCGATCCCGAGCGTCCCTTCGTGGCAATTCTGGGCGGTGCCAAGGTCTCCGACAAGCTGAACGTCATCAACAATCTGCTGGAAAAGGTGGATACCCTCATCATCGGCGGCGGCATGGCCTTTACCTTCCTGGCCGCCAAGGGCTACCAGGTGGGCAACTCCCTGCTGGACGCCGAAAAGATCGATTACTGCAAGGAAATGATGGCCAAGGCAGAAAGCAAGGGCGTCAAGCTCCTGCTGCCTGTGGACACCGTGGTGGCCGATTCCTTCCCCTCCCCCATCGACGGCCCCATCGAGGTTATGACCGTTGACGCCGACGCCATCCCCGAAGGCAAGGAAGGTCTGGACATCGGCGAGAAGTCCCGCGTTCTCTTTGCCGAGGCTGCCAAGGCTGCCAAGACCGTAGTCTGGAACGGCCCCATGGGCGTGTTCGAGAACCCCACTCTGGCCAAGGGCACCATTGCCGTGGCCCAGGCTCTGGCCGACTCCTCTGCCGTCACCATCGTCGGCGGCGGCGACAGCGCCGCAGCCTGCGAGCAGCTGGGCTTCGCTGACCGCATCACCCACATCTCCACTGGCGGCGGCGCTTCTCTGGAGTTCCTGGAGGGTCTGGAGCTGCCCGGCATCGCCTGCCTGGAGGACAAATAATCCATAATTCCCATGGCTCCCCCAGGGAAGTCCAAACATACATTTATATGAGAAAATCTGGAGGCACAAGAAATGAATCGGAAATACCGTAAGACCGTCATCGCCGGCAACTGGAAGATGAACAAGACGCCCAGCGAAACCAAGGAATTTATGGCCGCTTTCAAGACCATGCTGCCCAAGGGCCGCTGGTGTGACGTGGTGTTCTGCGTCCCCGCCGTCTGCATCCCCGCCGCCGTCCGTGCTGTCCGCGAGACCCGGGTGGGCATCGGCGGTGAGAACCTGAACCCCAACGCTGCCGGCGCTTACACCGGCGAGATTGCCGCCAACATGCTGGTGGATGCCGGCTGCAAGTACGTCATCATCGGCCACTCTGAGCGTCGGGCCATGGGCGAGACCAACGAGGACGTGAACGCCAAGGTTCTGGCTGCCCTGGACGCCGGTCTGACTCCCATCATGTGCTGCGGCGAGTCTCTGGAGCAGAGAGAGGCCGGCATCACCGAGGAGTGGATCACCATGCAGATCAAGACCGGTCTGCTGAACGTTCCCGAGGACAAGATCCGCAAGGTCATCATCGCCTACGAGCCCATCTGGGCCATCGGCACCGGCCGTACCGCCACCCCCGAGCAGGCCGAGGAAGTCTGCGAGAGCATCCGCACCGTCATCCGCAAGCTGTACAGCTCCAAGAATGCCCGGGCCATCTCCATCCTCTACGGCGGCTCCATGAACGAGAAGAACGCCTATGAGCTGCTGGCCCAGCCCGACATCGACGGCGGCCTCATCGGCGGCGCTTCCCTGGTGCCAGAGAAGTTCGTGAAGATCATCGAAGCTGCCAACCAGCCCACCGTGTAATTCCCCCGTCCCCCCCCCCGGAGAATCCTCCGGGGGGATTTCGCCTGTAGGGGATGTGCAATAAATTTCCGTTTACGCGCTTTACGGTGGTACTTCCGGTAACGTCCTGTAGGGCGGGGGCATGCCCCCGCCGGGCACCGATTATCTGCGATGCAATTGCGTCAAACGCGCATTTCCCACCGTAAATCGCCCATTTTGAGGTTTTCCGGAACTGCCTACTGACTTGCAACTGCCCGGCGGGGTCATGACCCCGCCCTACGGCGATGTTCGATAAATTTCCGTTTCGCTTTGTAGGGGCCGGATACATCCGGGCCCTGCAGAGGGTGCGGTGATCTTAGTGTAAAATAATCATTGGCGAACGAAAAAAGGTAGGGCGAAATCGCCCTACCAGTTGCTACCAAGTGATATAATGTTAATCACCACAAAAACAGAACACACGGGGTAGCAATATGAATATAACAGTATCTTACGAAATTGGCAAGGATAAAATGCCTCAATGAAAAAGTTTGTGCGATACAGGGTTCCTGACATACCCACGTCTACT
>JBJDYK010000063.1:0-2333 GCA_051867275.1 Faecousia sp. | reverse complement strand
TGTTTTCTGTCAAGCAGATTTCCCCATTTTCATCGTCGGAATTCCCCATCGTCATCGTGGGAAAATCCCCACTTTCAGCGGGCCCTGTCAGGAAGCAGGTTCCACTACTGCATCCTGCCGCATGAGGGCGTGTTCCATCCGGTAGCTTCGGCCGCCAGCCATCAAGAGATGGCCGTGGTGGGCCAGCCGGTCAATCATGGCGGCTGCCATCTGTTCATCGGTAAAGACGCTGCCCCATTTCGAGAACTCCAGGTTCGTTGTCAGGATGAGGCTCTTGCGCTCGTAGCTGTCTGAGACAATGCGGAACAGCATCTGTGAGCCGTCCCGGTCTACGGGGACGTAGCCCCATTCATCGAGGATCAGGAGGTCCTGCTTCTGCAGGTCCTTCACCAGTTTCTCGAGCGTGCCCTGCTTGCGGGCTTCGGCCAGCTTCAGGACCAGCTCGGTCACGGAGAAGAATTTCGTCTTCAGGCCCATCTGGCAGGCTTTCACGCCAATGGCAATGGCCAGATGCGTCTTGCCGGTGCCGACCGGGCCGTAGAGGATGAGGTTCTTGTGCTCCCGGATGAACTGGCAACTCTCCAGCTCTTCCCGGCTAAACAGTGGCGGGAACTGGATGTTGCCGTACTCGTAGCCGTCAAAGGTCTTGTAGGTCGGGAACCCGGCCCGCTTCATGAGGCGGTGCCGCTTGTTCTCCTCTCGGGCTGCAAGCTCTGCCTGAAAGACATGGAGCAGGAATTCTTCCTGCTTCGGCGTCGCTTCATTCTTGCAGAGGTCTGCGACACTGCTGCTGAGGAAGAGCTTGCGTGCGGCTTCACGGATCTCGTCATCCAGCGTGGCCTTCATCTTCGGCGTCATGCGGGTCGCCTCCTCTCAGGAACGCTTGGTCATAGACGGCAAGAGAAGGCCCTGCTGTGGGCTTGGTGTCCAGACCGAAACCGGCAATCCGCTCTGCCAAGACGGCGGCGTCACAGGATGAGAGGGATTCGCCGTGGATGCTGCGCTCCATGGCTGTCAATGCGGTCTCTAAGCCGTAACGGCTTGTGAGCTCGGCAAGCGTGCGGAGCTGCTTTTTGCGGCTGCGTCGGTCCTGCTGGTCCAGATAATCCCGCAGGAGTGCCGGTGCCTGTCGGCGGATGCCGCTGTTCTCCCAAGAACCGGGATTCTTCATCAGGGTGCAGAGCGTCGTGCGGTAATCGTTGCTGTCCGTGCGCTCTGGCCCGAAACGCCGCTCATGAGAGACCAGCACAGTGCCATCATCGCGCAGGACGTCCACCTTGTCGGCATAGATGCCAACGAGCACCTTCTGGTGGCTGTTCTCCGGCCGGGTGGAGTAATAATGCTTCCCGTCCAAGCAGATCTTCCCATAGCCGTCTGCCTTGAGCCATTCATAGCGGCAGACGGTGAATGCCTTCCTCGGCAGAGGGCGTAGCGCGGCACGGTCTTCCTCGAAAAGCGCGGCAATGCGGACGCCTTTCTTGTAATGTGTCTCCTGCGCTTTCACATCGTGCCGCTTCAGGAGCTCGCGGTTGTAGACATGGAAGTCCTTGACCCTCGGGACGGGGACGAAGAGATTGGCGCGGACATAGCCGACCTTGCGCTCTACGTTGCCCTTCTCGTAACCCGCATATGGATTGCAGAACTTCACGCGACATCCGTAATGTGCGCGGAAGCGCCGGAACAGCTCCGTCTCATGCACTTGGCTGCCGACCCGCCTGCCAACGCCCGTGGCATTGTCGAAGATCAGGAGCGGCGGGACGCCGCCAATGTACTCGAAGATGTTCCGCAGGCCTTGGCAGACACATTCCGCCGTCTCACCGCCGAATACCTGCGTGAAGCCGTCGTTGCTGTACGGGAATGAGACCGTCAGGTACTTCATGCGGCGGCAGACCCCGTTCACATTGAAATCCGCCTCACCGAAGTCCACTTGCGCTGAGCCCGGCTCCCAGATGAGTTCCTGCGTTGCGCGCGCCTGCTGCGCGTGTCGGACGGACTTGACATAACGCTGGACAATGCTGTAGGAGCCGTCAAAGCCTTCCTCTTCGCGGAGACGGTCGAGAATCCGCTTGGCCGTGTGCTGCTGCTTCTGCCAGACATGCTGGTCCTCCGCCAGCCATTCTAGGATCTTCGGCTTGTAAGGGTCCAGTTTCGAAGGAACCGGGTGCTTCACCGGAGGCGTCGGCGAGAAGTCCTCCTGGCTGAGATATTTCCGGACCGTCTTGCGGTCGAGCTTCAGCTTCTTCGAAATTTCCGCAATCCGGTATCCACTATTGCTCAAATCTCTGATATAATTGACTTGGGACATTTTGAGCATATCCTTTCCTCCTTTATCT
>JBJDYK010000062.1:0-2337 GCA_051867275.1 Faecousia sp. | reverse complement strand
CCGGTTGTGCTCCGCGCAGCGGACGCCGCTGGAGGGCAGGGCGGGGGAGGCGAAGTGCTCCCGCACCTGGTCCGCCAGCTTCACCAGCTTCCGGTCAGGCTCCGCCGGGAATCCCCCGCAGCGGCCGCAGAGGCACCGGAACTCCGCCCGGGTGAAATAGCGGATGTTCTTCCACCATGCAGGGCCGTCCCCCTCCGGGGCGGGTTGTGGCTCCTGGATCGGTTCCTCCCCGCTGCCGATCACCTCCCGAATCCGCTTTTCCGTGGCCGGACCAAACACCCCGTCCGCTTCTAGGCCATACCGGCGCTGGAAATCCGCCGTTGCCTCCCGGGACAGCCGTCCCCAGATCCCGTCCGGAACCCCCGCATAGCAGCCCAGATAGCCCAAAAGATACTGTTTCTGTTTTACGGTCATGTGGATTCCTCCTCTGCTCCGATGTACACCTCCGCTGCGGCCTCCTTATTCAAGCCAGATCTGTCTGACCTGTGCCGAATAGCCGGAGGAACCGGAGAGGGGAATGCTCAGGCCGCAGAAATAGGTTAAGTCTGCGCTCAATTCGGAAATATCCACGGAGGCGGTCACCTGGGAGGAGCCGCCCGGGAAATACTTGGTCGCTACAGTCTTTCCGCTGCTGCTGCAGATGATGAACCTTGCATTCTGGGATCCGTGTCCCACGAATTTGAGGGTGCTGTACCTGCTGAACGCGCTGATCGGCGTGTCCATGACAGCCTGACCGGAGGTTGTGCTGCTGGTGTTGATGGAGATATATCCGGTGGTCATGGGGCTGGTGCTCACTTCGGCAGTTCCCGTTCCCTTCCAACCGCCGTTATAGTCCGGGAGGAAGGTCCCGTTCAGGATATAGTACACAAGGCCGCTGGAGATACGCACTCTGACGCCGTTCTTGAAAATGAATGCATCCACATCCACCCAGGCGCCGTCCAGATACTGCTTCGCGGATACCGGGCAAATACGAATGGCGTTTTCCTTCAGCGCGTTGAACTCCGCGGGGCTTTCCGCGGCGGCGGCAAACCAAACCGTCCCTTCCGCCGGATTCCCGGGCTCCACGGCAGAGAACTCCCAGCCGGTGACTTCCGGCTCCGTATACACCCAGATGGTATTTTCGCCGGGGTCGGAAGGCTGCGCCGTGCCTCCAACGACCTTGAAATTCAGGGCGGTTCCTCCGCCTCCCGTTACGTTAAAAATCATCCTCTTTCACCTTCTTTTCGGAGCCGATCACGCGGTGGGATAGGTAAAGGTGATGGTGTAGGTAACCTGCCCAACTCCGCCGGGTTCGATGGTCACAGGATTATCAAGTACCGTTCGTTCAATCAAGTACTGGGAGTTGTTGGTGTAGCCCATTTTAAGGGCAATTTCCTTGATTGTGATAGATTCATCACCAGTATTTGTTATTGTATACACTGCTGAAATAGTTGATTTGTCATTTTCAACTACATGATTAATGGATACGGAATACGTTGATACAGGTACAATATCGCCGGAAAGAGAGTAATCGTCTAGATTAGCGTCTGCGTTGCCATTGCCAAAAATTACACCACCGTAACTATTGTAGGATGTTCTCACTTTTTTTAAGGATGGATACTCGCAAGAATCATTTGGAGATACAAATCTTTCAAAATTTAAAGTGTATGTTGCTAAAGTATTTCCAGAGGTGCCTATATTTACATTTTTTGAAGAGCTGCCGATAGTAGCACCGACAGTACGATAGAAATTTCTTAAAAACAAGCTAATCCCTCCATTTCCATCACATTGCGCTGGCTGCGAATGTGAGTGTAAATTCACTGTTTGCCGCCCCTCTTACGACCTCTGGCAGGAAGCCGCTGGCGGCTCCGGAAAAGGATGCGCCTGGCTGTGCGATTGTGACACCCTGCAGCGTATCTACGATCTGGGCCGGGTTCAGCGCTTCGGTGGTGCCGGACAGGCGGCGGGCCTGGTCCGCGATGCCGGTCAGGCGCTGGGCGGTAATCTCGTATTTGGGATACTGTGCCATCAGAACGCCTCCTCTTCCGCGTCGGGCAGCTGTTCCGGTTCCCCGGGCGACGTGGCGAAGGATCCGCCGTCGGCAAACAGCGCGACATGAACCGTCAGATCCATGGTCGGCACGCTGTCACAAACAAAGGTCAGCGTGCCGCTGCCCTTCGACGCGCAGTAGATGCCGCAATTCAAATAAGCGGCGTATTGCTCCGTGTTTTCCGCCGCGGGAGCGGCAAACACATGGGTGGAATTCCCGGCGGTAACGCCGGGGGCCGCCACACTCTGCCTCTGATCCTCCCACCCCTGCGCGGAAAGGGTCACGGAAAAGAACTGTGTCTTCCCGTC
>JBJDYK010000061.1:0-12874 GCA_051867275.1 Faecousia sp. | reverse complement strand
CCACTTCCTTGCCGGTCATGGTGATCTGGTAGAACCAGTTCTCATACCGGTACAGGCGGAACATATCGCCCAGCATGATGTCGCCCTGGGGGATCAGGTTCTCGGCGGAGCCGGAGGTCAGGGGAGCGGTGATGGACAGCTGTGCGGGGGTGTCGTCGGTCTTGTCGTCGGGGGTGTTCAGGCCGGTGCGGTCGTAGGCGCCCCAGATCTGAACCTGGTTGACCAGCTCCACGAAAGCGGAGGGAGCGCCGCCCAGGTTGGCAGCGGAGAAGTTGCCGGTGGCCTTGCCGATGGGCTTGAGCATATAGTCGTTCCAGGTGGCTTCCTCATAGGGCTTCAGCGCGGCCTCCAGGTCGGCGTCCACCTCGTAGTTGGCGTGCCAGACCCGGTTTTCGTCCCGGTAGGACATGGGAACCAGCTCGGCGTTCAGTTCATACTGGCCGGATACCCGGTCATAGGTGACAACGGCCCGGCCCACTGCGGCACACTTGGTGCTCAGGGAGAGGACGGGAACCTCGACTTCGTCGGAATTGGCGATCATGGTGACGCCGCTTCTGTGCTCATGGCCGGTGAACACCAGATCGATGGTGTTGGTCTCGGTGACGAGCTGCCGCATAAAGTCGGACTGAGCATCGGAGTCGATTCCGGAGTGGCTGGCGATGACGATGAAGTCAGCCTTCTCGGTCATTTCCTTCTCATAGTGCTTGTAGGTCTCCACGGGGTTGGCGAAGTAGATGCCTTCCCAGTTGGCGGGAACGTCCCACTTGGGAACGTTGGGGTTGCCGATGCCCATGACGGCCACGGTAACGCCGTCATAGTTGTAGAGCTGGTAGGGAGCGTAGCCGTTCCAGGTGGCCCAATCCTTGGTCTCGTCGTTGTTGGTCTCGGCGGCCAGATAGTTGGCGCAGCCCACAGCAACAGGGGCCTCGGTCTCGGTCTTTTCGCTGGTCAGGTACTCCAGACGGCTCTGGAGGATCTTCATGCCATAGTTGAACTCATGGTTGCCGGGCACGAACATATCGTAGCCCATCATACGCAGAGCCTTCATGGCGGGGTCCTGCTCCTCGGTCTTATTGAAGCAGTAGTAGTAGGTCATGGGGGTGCCCTGCAGCAGGTCGCCGCAGTCTACCAGGAAGGTGTTCTCATAGGCTTCCCGCTGCTCCTTGACGAAGGTGGCGACCCGGGTCAGACTCTGATGATAGGTGCCGGAGCCCTCGGAGGAGGCGGTGTAGTCGGTGGCGTAAACCTGACCGTGGACATCGGAGGTGGCCAGCAGATCGATGGCAACCTGGCTTTCGTTGAAGCGGTACAGGATGGCGGCCAGATGGCTGCGGCGGGAATCGCTGCGGGGCTCCAGCTTGCCATTGTCCATGCCATTGATGAGGCCAACGGAAACGGCCCACTTCATGGCATCCTTGGCATAATTCTGGACCTTGTCGGAATCCTTGAAGGCGGAAAGGTTGTCGGCCTTGTCCACATCGTAGCCCAGATACTCGGCGTAGCGGTAGAACATAGTGACCAGCTCTTCACGGGTGACGTCGCGGTTGGGGCAGAAGGTGCCGTTGGGGTAGCCCTTGACGATGCCCTCAGAGGCGGCCCACTGCACGGCGGTCTCATACCAGGAGCCCTTGGTGATGTCCTTCAGCGCGCAGGTGTTCTCGAATTCGGGCTCGCCGGCCATACGGTACAGAACCTGAGCCACCATAGCGCGGGAGACGGTGGTGTTGGGGCCGAACTTGTAGTCGGACATACCATTCATCAGGCCCTCGGCGTAGACATATTTCACATAGTTGTAGTACCACTGATTCACGCCTACGTCAGAGTGCAGAACCATGATACGGCCCTGGCCGTAGGGGTTCTTGTAGGCTTCTCCCACGACGCCGTTCAGATGGTCACGGATGTAGGTGATGAGGACCTGGTTGTCAATCATAACCTCGTCCTGCAGGACCTTGTTGTCCATGAACATGTTGATGCCGTCGCCGCCGGACTTGAGCATATAGTTGTGGGAAGCCAGCTTGTAGGTGGCATCCAGATCAATGGGAGCATAGGTGCCGTCGGCCTGGAGGACCTGCACATCGGAGACCCGGCGCGCGCCGTCCACGGAGACGAACATGCTCTTGTCGTCCACGGTCACGGAGCTGGGAACGTAGGTGTTAATGGTGTACTTCAGACCGGAGACCTGCAGGAAGCCACCGTTCTCACCGGGGGTAGAACGGGAGGTGAGCTCCAGCGCATCCAGGATCTCCTGGCCGGTGGCTTCCACCACGCAGGCCATGTTGCCGAAGGGATGGACGGCGAGAACCTGACCGTAGGTGATGTCACCGGCGGCAATGTTGGCACGGATGCCGCCGCCGTTGACGAAGGCAATGTCAGCGCCCAGGGTCACACGGTAAGCATCGGCGCACAGGTCACCCAGATTGGTCTCCCGGTTGCGGACGATGCGCTTGCCGGTCTCGGGGTCCGTGGTGGTCAGGGTCACGTCGGTCTTGGCAACCACTTCATTCAGCTTCTCGGCATACTGGGCCTGAATGTTCTTGATGAACGCGTCGGTCTCGGTATCCACCTCGGTGTAGCCGGAGACCAGCTCGGTGGAGATCTTGCCGTCGGCGGTGATGGTCATCTTGCCGATGGCCCCCAGCTTGGTGCCGGTGGAGGTGAGGACGACGTCCTTGCCGTCCTTGTCCTTAACCAGCTCACCGGCGATGGTGGAGTGGGAGTGACCGTCAATGACGGCGTCCAGACCGGTGGTGTTGGCAATGACTTCCTTGGACTGCCAGGGGGAGGACTGCTCATCGATGCCCAGGTGGCCGATGGCAATAACCAGATCGGCGCCCTCTTTCCGGGCAGCGTCAATGGACTTCTGCACGGCGTCGTACAGATCCTTGCCGTCGTTGCCTTCACAGAAGCCGTAGATGTACTCGCCCTTCTCGTTCTGGAAGTAGGTGGGGGTGGACTTGGTGAAGGTCTCGGGGGTGGAGATGCCCACGAAAGCCACCTTCAGATCACCGAAGGTCTCCATGGCGTAAGCGTCGGCCACGGTCTTTCCGGTGGTCAGATCGGTGAAGTTGCAGGACAGATACTTGGCGTTGGACTTCTCCAGCAGGGACAGTGCCACGTCCATGCCGTAGTCGAACTCGTGGTTGCCGAAGGTAGCGTAGTCATAACCGACCTGGTTCATAATGTCGATCAGATAGCTGCCGTTGGACAGGGTGCCGATGGCTTCGCCCTGGATGGCGTCGCCGGCGTCCACAAGCACGACGTTTTCGTGTTCGGCCTCCATGGCCTTCTTGTAGGCTGCCAGATTGGCGTAGCCCATGGAGCCCTCGGGTTGACCGGCATCCACGCCACAGTGCACATCGTTGGTGTACAGAATGACGGTGTCGTTGTCCTTGGCAGCAAGGGCCATAGTGGGCAGAACCGTCAGAACCATAACCAGCGCCAGCAGCACGGCCAGGATCCGGTTGGTGCAATTCCTCATATTGCGTCCTCCTTTGTAAAATGAAAATGATGATATAGCCCCCATGGGAGGCTCTACGGTATTGTACCAAAAAATTCCGCTTCTTTCAATGGGAAACCGGCGAAAAAGTGATGTGTTATGTAAAAATTCGGTAAAGCCGGATAAAGACCCCCCTGAGGCCATGCCTCAGGGGGTGAAAGATGGGCTTAGGGAATGATCCGCTTGGCTCCCAGGAAATTATTCACAAAGTAGTAGCAGTCGATGGAGTCCACCACCACGCCCCGGGCGGAATTGGCGGCATGGAGGAACTTCCCGTCGCCTATGTAGATGCCCACATGGGTGATGTCATCCTCGCTGCCGGAGGGGGAGAAGAACACCAGGTCAGCGGGCAGCAGCTCCTGGACCGTCACATCCCGGGCGCCCTCGTAGTACCACTGATCCGTGGCGACCCGGGCGATGGGATAGTCGAAGTGACGGTATACATAGTACACAAGACCGGAGCAGTCAAAGCCGGTGGAGGGGTCCTTGCCACCCCAGACATATTTGTAGCCCACATATTGCAGAGCAAAATCCACCAGAGCCTGCGCTTCCGAGCGGTCAGAGGGCACATCGGTGCCGCCCTGATTTTCTTCCCACTGCACCAGATAGTTGTAGGACCGGTAGAACAGAGCCAGAGCCTGCTGGCACTGGGCGTTGGCCCGGGGATTCAGCCTGCTGCCGTCGCCCTTGACCACGCCGATGTCCACCAGAAGCCGGGTGCTGGGCAGGGCATAGGACTGCACCTGATCCCCATCGGCAAATTCCGCCAGGCTCACATTGGGGGCATCCGTGCGGTAGTAACCGGCGGCGGACAGGAAGTTGACGGTCATGGTGAAAATCTGCTCCCGGGTGACGAGGCTGTCAGGCCGGAAGGTGCCGTCGGGGAAGCCGTTGATGATGCCCAGGTAGTAGGCCTCGGTGATGACATCATCGTCCACGTCGGAGAAGGGGGAGTCTGCCGCCTCCGGTTCAAAGTCGGGGAAAAGGCTATGGAAAGCGGTGACGGCAATGTAGCACATTTCTTTCCGGGTGATGTTGGTATCCATTTCCCGGCCGATAAGAAGCGCGGGGATCAGACCGGCCTCATCCATGGGCTTCAGCTCCTTGGCTGCCCAGGCGGCCATTTTGGGATATTTTTCCTCAAAGGTCTCCGGAACGGTGGGCTCCGCAGGTTCGGGTTCGGTTGGCGCGGGCTCCGCAGGTTCGGGTTCCGTAGGTTCAGGTTCCGTGGGCACATCGGTGTCCGGCGCGGTCAGGAACAGATAGGCCCGGCAGAACATGGCAAGGGCCTGTTCACAGGTGGTGTTTTTTTCGGGTGTCAGCCGGGAACCGTCTCCACGCACCACGCCGATGCCCACCACCAACTGGGTGGGGTACAGGGCCCACTGACGAATCTGGTCGGCGTCCTGAAAGGCGGACAGGTCGCCGTAATCGGAATCCTTTGGCTCATAGCCTACGGCCAGCAGGAACTGGTATACAAAGGTGAAGAACTCCTGCCGGGTCAAAAAACCCTCGGGCACAAATTTGCCGTTGCCGTAGCCGTTGGCAAGGCCGACGGCATAGGCCTTGGCGGCGATGGGGCTGTCGGTATCCGCAAAGGGCTTCGGGTCGGTGACCTGAATTTCCTGACCCATATAGGTTTCGTAGGCTCCCACTGCCACGGCGCACATTTCAAGCCGGGTGCAGTCCACCAGCAGGCTTTCCTTTTGCTCCAGCTCATCGGGAATCAGGCCCAGGGCTTCCATCTGGTCCAGCTCCTCCCTGGCCCAGGCGCTGGAAGCTCCGTAGGCCATGGCAGCGGGAACCATGGTCAGCAGCAGCGCCGCAAGACACAGAAGGGCCAGGCACCGCCGCAAAGCAAATCGTTTCATGAATCAAACCTCCAGTTCCATTTCCAGCCCCACGGGACAGTGATCGGAGCCGAAAATATCGGTGTAGATGCGGGCATCGGTTAGATGGGACCGCAAAGCGTCAGAAATCAGAAAGTAGTCGATACGCCATCCGGCGTTGTTCTTCCGGGCGTTAAACCGGTAGCTCCACCAGCTATATGCCCCCGCAAGGTCCGGATTCAGATACCGGAAGGTGTCCGTAAAGCCTGCTTCCAGCAGCCGGGTGAAGCTCTCCCGCTCCTGCTCGGAGAAGCCGGCGTTTCCCCGGTTAGGGCCGGGATTTTTCAGGTCGATCTCCTGATGGGCCACGTTCAGATCCCCGCAGGCGATGACCGGCTTTCTATCCGAAAGCTGCCGCAATTTCAGGCGAAAGGCCTCGTCCCAGGCCAGCCGGTGGTCGATGCGCTTCAGGCTCTCCTGGGCGTTGGGGGTGTAGCAGGTGACAAGATAAAAACTCTCATATTCCAGCGTAATCATCCGGCCCTCCGTGTCCAGAGCCTCCACCCCCACGCCGCAGGTCACAGACAGGGGCGCGTGCTTTGCGAAGATGGCCGTTCCGGAATAGCCCTTTTTCTCGGCGGAGCACCAGTACTGCCGGTAGCCCGGCAGGTCCAGAGAGATCTGGTCCGGCTGGAGCTTGGTCTCCTGGAGACAGAAGAAATCCGCGTCCAGCTCTCGAAACACATCGGGAAAGCCTTTTTGCATACAGGCCCGCAGGCCGTTGACATTCCAGGAAACAAATCGCAAGTGACATCCCTCCCATTGGGCCATTCGACTGATTTCTGCCAATATCATAGCAAAAAGAAACAAGGATTGCAACCTTTATTTCAAAATAGTTACAATTAAAAAAAGTATTTCCTGCCGGTCCGTAACCCTATGGCCTCCGAAACGGTCAGAACCACCGCCACCCCCGTGTCATTCTTCGCTGCGCTCAGAATGACATCGATGGTACTGTTCAAACCGATAAACTGAAATTTACCGCACCGCACCCGTAGGGCGGGGGCATGCCCCCGCCGGGCAGTTGCAAGTCAGTAGGCAGTTCCGGAAAACCTCAAAATGGGCGATTTACGGTGGGAAATGCGCGTTTGACGCAATTGCATCGCAGATAATCGGTGCCCGGCGGGGGCATGCCCCCGCCCTACAGGACGTTACCGGAAGTTCCACCATAAAGTGCGATAAACTGAAATTTACAGCACAGCCTCATGGTTACAGCATTTTCTGTGAAAGGATGCAGCCAAATTCTGTGACAATACCCTGCTTGTGCAGATTTACTAAATTAAAATGTTATATTTTGTGTTATACAGAAGTTGAATATATCATTTCTTTATGATAGTATATAAACACAGGAATAGACCTTCGGAGCTTCCTGGCAGTGACAGCAGTAATATCCGAACGAACCGTAGCAGCAATCGAAGAAAGGGGAGACTACGACATGAAACGCCTGATTCTGTTTATTTGCCTGTGCCTGACCGCTGCCTTGCTGCTGGGCGGCTGTACCGGAGAACCGGACAGCGGAGCTTCCGGTACCGCCGATTTCACGGATTCCACCGATCCCACCGACCCAACATCTCTGGAACCGGATGCCGAGACCCTGACCGGGGAGGAAGCAGCCCGGCTGGAGTCCCTTCTTCAGAGTGAGGATCAATGGTATGGGCGGCTCCTGTGCTGCTGCTATTCCTTTTCTTCCGTGGAGGATCCCATGGCTGAACTGCACATCAGGTCCATTTTTGCCAATAATGTACCGGGAAAAGCGGTAGAATTTGCCACCGAAAAGGAAATCCGGACTCTGGAAGAGCAATTTGAAAACTATTTTCGGCTGGAGACGGTGCTGGATGTTCTGGTAAAATATCTGGGCGTCACGGAGGAAAAAGCCCTGGCGCTGATCGATGGTGAAACGAGCCTGTTTTATCTGGAACAAACGGATTGCTTCTATGCCCACTCTGAGTTTAATTTTGTTAAGCCGGAGATATATGCGGCCTATCGCCGCAAGGATGGCACCATCTCTGTTTATTACAAGGACACCATTGAGGACTATGGCGTCACAGTGGATTATGACTCTGTCGCGGTTCTCAAACCCCTGGACGATGGGTATCAGCTCCTGTCCAATAAACGCCATATCAACTGGAATAATTGAGCCTGTCTTTCTGCACCGGCGGCCGGAAGGCCGCCGGGTTTTTGCTTCGGAAGGTTTTCCTGAAAACCGCAAAAAAGACTAGCCAAGTACACCAATCCGTGGTAAAATAAATCGGTTATTGGAAACAGTACAACAAATGATTCAGGGGAGATTTAGGAATGAACGAGATTTTTCTGCTGAAGCTGGGCGAGATCGTCCTGAAGGGCCAGAATAAGAAGCAGTTCGAAAACAAGCTGCGTCAGAATGTGCGCCGCCGGATGAAGGCCTACGGCGAATTTGATGTGTATATTATGCAGTCTACGGTGTATGTGGAGCCAAAGAGCCCGGACTGTGATCTGGAGGGCGCCTGGGAGGCCTGCCACTATATTTTCGGCGCCGTGTCCCTGTGCCGCTGCCGTCCCTGCGAAAAGGACCTGGACGATATTTTCCAGGCGGCGGAGACCTATCTGGGGGACGACCTGGACTGCGCCAAGTCCTTTAAGGTGGAGTCCAAACGCTCCGACAAGTCCTTCCCCCTGACCTCCATCGGAATTTCCCAGGAAATTGGAGGCCGTCTGGCGGAGGCCCATCCTCATTTGCAGGTGGACGTCCATCACCCGGACTATACGGTCTATGTGGAGGTCCGGGATCTGGCGGCCTATGTCCATGGCCCCGCCGAGCCGGGAGCCGGCGGCCTGCCCACCGGCGTGGGAGGCAGAGCGGCGGTGCTGCTGTCCGGCGGCATCGACTCGCCTGTGGCCGCCTATATGATCGCCAAGCGGGGCGTGGAGGTGGAGTGTGTCCACTTCTTCTCCTATCCCTACACCTCCGAGCAGGCAAAGGAGAAGGTTCTGGAGCTGGCCCGGCTGGTGACCCGGTTCTGCGGCCGTATGACCGTGGACATTGTGGGCTTTACGGAAATCCAGGAGGCCATTCGGGACAAGTGCCCCGAGGAATACTTCACCCTCATTATGCGCCGGTTTATGATGCGCATTTCCCAGCGAATCGCCGAGAATCACGGCTGCAAATGTCTGGTGACCGGTGAAAATCTGGGCCAGGTGGCCTCTCAGACCATGGAGGCCATGGGCGTCACCTCCGCCGTGGTGAGCCTGCCCATCTTTACCCCCCTCATCGGCATGGACAAGGAGGAGATCGTCACCATCGCCCGCCGCATCGGCACCCTGGAGACCTCCATTTTGCCCTACGAGGACTGCTGCACCGTCTTTACCCCCAAACACCCCAAGACCAAGCCGGTGCTGAAGGAGGTGGAGCGGGTGGAGGCCGTTCTGGATGTGGAGGCCCTCGTAGAACGGGCACTGGAGAATACGGAAAAGGTGATGGTCCGCTATGACGAAACCGACAGCATCTGAGGTTTTGGAGGCACTGCGGAGCCGGGGACTGAGCCTGGCCACGGCGGAGAGCTGCACAGGCGGTCTCATCGGCGGTGCGCTGACCGCGGTTCCAGGCAGCTCCGACACCTACCGGGGCGGCATCATCTCCTACACCAATGAGATCAAGCAAAAGCTGCTGGGGGTTCCCGGGGAGACTCTGGCCCAATACGGGGCGGTGTCCGCGCCGGTGGCCGAAGCCATGGCTCTGGGGGCGGCGGAATCTCTGGGGGCCGATGTGGCCGTGTCCACCACGGGCCTGGCAGGCCCCGGCGGAGACGAGTACGGAAACCCCGTGGGAACCGTCTATCTGGCCCGCGCTTACCATGGACAGGTGAAGTGCGTCCACTGCCGTTTTGGTGGGGACCGGGCGCAGGTTCGACAGGGGGCCACGGATCGGGCGATGGAATTGATTTTGGAGATTGTGGAGGAAACCCTATGAATCTGGAGGAACTGAAGGCTTACTGCCTGGAAAAGCCGGGAGCCTATGGGGATTGCCCCTTCGGGGAGTACCCGGTCTGCTGCAAGGCAGGAGGACGGATCTTTGCCCAGCTCTATGACGACGGCCGCATGACGGTAAAATGCTCCCCCGACCAGGCCAGAGAGGTCCGGGAGAAGTACCCGGAGGCCGCTGTCCAGACGGAAAACGGAGAAAATTGGATTCGGTGGAACACGGTATTCTGGGAAAAGCTGCCAGCCGAGGCGGTGTACACCATGCTGGACCGGTCCTATGCCCATGTGATGAACGGCCTGCCCCGGTCGGCCCGGGAGGAGGTTCTGAATCCCCCGCCCCAAAAGCCTGCAAAGGGCTTCTGGAAACGCAAATAAAAACAACGCCGCCTTCGCGAAAAATCGCAAAGGCGGCGTTTGATACGCTATGGAATCATGTACCAATTTTAGTTGTAGGGGCCGGATATACCCGGCCCGAGACCAAATCATTTTCTCAGGTGGGATTGTAGCTGATAATGACATCCATGTCCTTCAGGGCGGAGACGTCGGAAACATTGGTGCGGAAGACGTTCACCTGAATCAGGTTGTAGCAGCCTGCCAGGACGCTGATATCGGAGATATTGTTGTAGTCCAGATACACATAGTTGAGGCTTGCCAGGTCTGCCAGACCGCTGACATCCTCAAAGAAGTTGTGGCAGCCGTTGAAGGAGGCTAGCTTGGCGTCGTCGGGGAAGTCGGGAATGGAGAGGATGTCGTTGTAGGACACATCCATGTTCACCACGTTCACCAGACTTACCATCTCATCCATGCTTTCCAAAACGTTGTTGGACAGGTTCACCTCCGTCAGGGCGGTGCAGCTTCCGATGCCGGTGATGTCCGTCAGGTCGTTGTAGGAGGCGTCCAGGGTCTGCAGGGCCGTGAGATTGCCGATGCCGCTGAGGCTGGTCAACAGATTGGTGGACACATCCAGCCGCTCCAGCTTCCGGCAGGAGGACACCGGCGACAGGTCGGAAAGGGAATTGTTTGCCAGATTTAGCTCCCGCAGCTCCGTCAGATGGCCCAGAACCTTAAAGCTCGACACGGCGTTGTGCTGTAAATTCAGCGTTTCCAGCCGGGTGCAGCCCATGAGTGGCGACAGGTCGGAAAGACTGTTCACCGACAGGTCCAGGTATTTTGCGTTGGCAAGGCCCTCCAGACCGGAAAGGGTGGACAGGCCGCAGCCGGACAGATTCAGATCCTCCAACAGGCCCAGGCCGCCGATGAAGGGAAGCTGCTCGGCGTCAATGGCGCAGCCGGACAGATCCAGCCGGGTTAGCTTCTGAAGGCCGGACAGGAAGCTCAGGTCTATGGCACTCCGATCCCGGATGGTCAGACTGGTCAATTCGTCAAACAGGGAAAGCTGGGACAGGTCCTGGACCTCGGCAGGGATCTCCAGCTCCGTAATGCTCCACAGGTCGGCGGTGGTGAGGACGGAGCCGGGGCTGCGGTTCAGCTTCTCCCGGACGCAGGCGTCCAGCGCGCCGTCCTCCAGCACCACATCCTCCACCACACCGGCCACGGTGTAGCCGAAGACGGACAGGGGACTCACCAGTCCCAGCTCATTGACCGCTACGGCGCTGATGGTGGTTTCCCCCAGCCCCAGCTGGATGGGGGCCGTATAGGGTGTGGAGGTGGAGGGGTACTCTCTGGTGACGGAGGTATACATGGTATTGGGGCCGGAGGACAGGGTCACGGTCATATACTGGCTGTAGAAGCCAGGCTCCAGATCGGCAGTGGGGGCTTCGGGACGCTGGGCGTCCAGTTGGGAGCGAATGGCGGGGTCCACCACCTGGTCCAGCATGGCCACGGCGTCCAGCAGCTTGTCCTGCTCCACATAGACCCGGCACAGGTCCATATACACCTCGGCGCTGCCGCCGGCGGCAATGGCGTTGGTCAGATAATACTCCGCCTTGGTATAGTTGCCGGTGGCCCTGTAGGCGTTTGCCAGGGAGACGGAGAGATCCTGCTCCTCCGGCTGGAGCCTGACGGCCCAGCCATACCAACGGGTGGCGGCAGTATAGCTCCCGGACTTCATGGCGCCGTCACCCCAGGAACGCAGGACACCGGCAGCCAGGCTGGGATTATACATAAAAAAGTACCACGCCGCGCCTGCCAGGAGGGCGGCGATTAAAATCAGAATGATGACTCGTTTCAAGGCCCGCATAGGTTCAGACCCTCCGTTTCGTAAAACTGAACTTATTATACATTCCGGCCTCCATAATGTCAAGATACGCCGAAAACTGGAAGAAAAGGACACGCTGCTTTAGACGGACTTTGCATCAGAGCCGTGTTATCATGGGGGAAACGAAAGGGGAGGGACAGGCTATGAAGCGGGCGTTTGTATTGGCACTGGTCACATCATTGGCATGTATCGGGGTGGGTCTGCTGTTTCGGCCAAAGGAGCAGGCACCCCGGGAAACGGAGCCATTTGCAATGGAGCAAAGGACCACGGAGCCTTCCGACAGTGCGGCGGAGACATTGGATGGGGCACTGCTTCTGCGGGTTCTGCGGGATGACGGCACCGTGGAGCAGATGAGCCTGCGTCAGTATCTGCCCGGGGTGCTGCTGGGGGAAATGCCCGCCTCCTTTGAACCCGAGGCCAAGCTGGCCCAGGCGGTGGTGTCCCGCACCTATGCCCTGCACCGCCGCCAGTCCGGGAAGCATCCGGAGGCGGATGTGTGCGTCAACGCCTCCTGCTGCCAGGCCTGGGTAGACCCGGACACCTGCCCCCCGGAGGCGGTGGAGGCGGCGAAGGCGGCGGTGGAGGAAACAGACGGCCTGGTGCTGGTCTACGATGGCCGCCTCATTGACGCCACCTTTTTCTCCTGCTCCGGCGGCAGGACGGAGGACGCCGTGGCGGTATGGGGGTCCGATGTACCCTATCTCCAGGCGGTGGACAGCGCAGGGGAGAACGCGCCCTATGACGAGGACACGGCGGTCTTTTCTCCGGAGGAATTTTCCGCCCTCATACGGGAGGAGGCGCCGGAGGCCATTTTGTCCGGGGGCTGCCAGAACTGGTTCGGAAACGTGACCCATACCGAGGGCGGCGGCGTGGATCAAATGGAGATTGGCGGCGTCTCCTTTACCGGGAAAACGCTCCGGGGTCTGCTGGGCCTGCGCTCCACCGCCTTTACCGTAGAGACCCAGCCGGGGCAGATCCTGTTCCACACCCGGGGCTATGGCCATCGGGTGGGCATGAGCCAGTACGGTGCCCAGGCCATGGCCCAGGCGGGAAAAACCTTCGAGGAAATCCTGAGCCACTACTACACCGGCGTCAGCCTGAATTACTATATCGACGTGACCGAATAGGGGAAATACCGGAAAAATGCTGTATTTTCTGAACTTATTAAGAAAAAATAAAATTTCGGAAAAAATGTGTTGACAAATCCGCGCAGTCGTGATAGTATATGGGAGCGGTCAGGAATGACCCAAACAAATAAAGACGCGCGAGTGGTGGAATTGGCAGACTCGCTAGATTCAGGTTCTAGTGCTCACTGCG
>JBJDYK010000060.1:0-2356 GCA_051867275.1 Faecousia sp. | reverse complement strand
TGACAAGGCGGTGGATTTCAGCTTTATCAACGAGCTTCTGGAGGAGAAATACTGCAAGGACTTCCATGCAGGACAGGGGGCAGGCACCTGTCTTATAGGGACTGGGGACTGCGAACGTACACTTTCAGGCAGAATTTGCAGTAATCGCCGTCAATTTGAAGCGTATTGCGGCGATAATTTACCAGAAGGCGCCGGAAAACTCACTGCAGACGCCGGAAGAGCCAGGGGAATACTTGTTTATCGTTCCGATTTTGCCGCATACGCCAAAATTGGATTTTCTGCGCACTCCTCACCAGACCCAACCACGCCGCCGCATAAATTCCCGCTGTTTTTTGGTTGTTTCGCTCCGTCCCCGCAAGCGCAAAAAGGTTTGCCAGTTCTGCGTGGACAAGATGACTCATATGTGGCCGACTAATCGAAATTTATAGGAGCCGTCCCGTTTCGGGGCGGCTCCGTTTTTTTGTTTCTACGGCCCTATGTAAATCACATCATCGAAGCGTTTCAGGAATGGCTCGCTACGGTCGTGGGTGATGACAATCCGTGTCACATCCCGCAAATTGAAAATGAAGTCTTGAATCAGGCGCACATTTTCCGGGTCAAGGCCTGTGGTCGGCTCATCGAAAATCATAATCCCGGTGTGATTCCGCAGTGCCCGGGCCATGGAGATGCGCTGCCGTTCACCGCCGGAAATCGTATCGCCGAAATCGCCCAGCGGCCGGTCGCCCACCTGCTGTGCCAAATCTTCCAGATTCAGTGACCGAAGCAGAGACTGATATGTCTCCGACTTCTGTTCCGGCTGACCGCTGAACATGGTGATGTTCTCGTACAGGGAGGCGTTGAACAGGAAGGGCGTTTGCCCCACCATGGTAACCCGGCTGAAAACTTCTGTCTCGCTCAGTTCCCGAATATCCCGGCCACCCAGGCGAATCGTGCCGGTGTAATCCTCGTAATATTTCAGCAGCAGCTTCACAAGGGTGGATTTTCCGGAGCCGCTCTCCCCTACAATGGCGCAGCACTCGCCGGGCCGGAAGGTTTTCCAAAAATGGCTGTACAGCTCCCGTCCCTCAAAGCCGAAGGAAACATCCTCATAGGAGACCGCCGCCTGAACCTCCAGGGCCGCACCGCTGGCTGCTGGGCAGGGGCAGCTCTGCTCCTCCAGGAGCTTGTTCCGGATGCCCCTGGTAGACCGAATCGTAATGATGTTCTCAATTCCGTTGGAGAAGCCGTTGGCGATGGAGGAGAAATAGCCTGTGGCCGCCAGCATCATGGCAGCGTTGAGGGAACCGCCCAGCACCAGGAAGCCACCCACGGCAAGTCCGGCAATGTTGGCAAAGGAAGCGACCATGTACAGCGTCTGGGCGTTGAGATTTCTGGTGAAAGCATAGGAGAAATACGCCTTTTGCTTGTTCTCGCAGGCCTGGGAAAAGCGGTTCAGAAAGATTCCGGCATCGCCCTGAATGTGAATGGTCTCATGGCCCTCCACCGTCTCCTTCAGGCTATTGGTGTACTGCTCGGATTGTTGGGAATATGCCTTCTTTGTTTTCTGCTGCTTTTTTGTAAAGAGGTTGTTGAGGCTCAGCGGCAACAGAGAAACCGCAGCGCCGGCCAGGCACAGCCAGGGGTTCAGCACATACAGCATGACCATAGAGAGCAGCACCGAGAATGCGGCCTCCACAATTCCGGTGATGGAGCTGAGCCGATCTGTCCGGTACATATCCGTATCCGTGGTCAAAAGATTCAGATAATACGCCCCGTTGTGCCGCCGGAACCCCTGCCAGGGTCGGGCCAGCAGATTTTTCATAATGCCTTCCTTCAGACACACCTCGGTATGGCACAGGTATTTCATCCAGAAGACCGCGAATGCGAGATTCAGCAAATAGGACAGCAGCAGCGTGACCACGGAGAATATGATGTTCCAGATCATCTCCCCCTTCTGTCCATTCTGGGCCAGCTCCAGAATCCGCGCCCCATAGTAGATGCACAGCGTCGTAGCCAGCGTCGCGGCACAGCTCAGAACACAAGCCAGCACCAAAAACAGTTTGCTTTTTTTAGGTAAGTGCTCCACAGACAGTTTCCTCCCATAAAGAAATCAGTCGGACACCGCATGAAACACTTAATGCGGCGTACAACCTTAATGGCAAATTAAATCATTTATTTTAGTATACATATAGCAATCTGATGTGGTTGTCAGCTTGAATGCGCGTTATAGAGGACAGCGGACGGAAATCAGTTTCGGGATTTGGTAGTGCCTTTTACGTTACCGCAGCGGACGCTGTCACCGGCGGTTGCGTTGCCGCCCACGTCGCCGCAGGTCACGCTGTCCCCGGCCCGCACATTGCCCCCCACGTTGCCGCAG
>JBJDYK010000059.1:0-12977 GCA_051867275.1 Faecousia sp. | reverse complement strand
TTATTAACAATTTGTTTGCACATTTATTTAAAGTTATATGTATAATGTATACAAGGCTGTGGGGCGGCAGCATACAATTCTTTGCTTGACCGACAGATTCTGCGTGTATTTTCCGGTTGGGCTGTGGTATGATGCGTACAGACCGACCCTGTGCTTCTGGCCGAGCCTTTTGTGCCGATGCCGCGGAAGAATCTGCGGATCACCCGACGGCACATCCATGGGGCTCATGAGAACGCCCAGTGAGCCTGCGACCTTGTGACGAAAGGCCGCAGGCTCAATCCTTGCGTCAGTCTGTCAGGGGCTTGCGAAACAACAGCACCGTCAACAGGTCGTAGAGAACGATGGCCCCCAGACTGACCGGGATCCACAGCAGACAATAGGCCAGGCAAATCTGCCCCATAAAGTTTCCGGGAAGGCCGCGGTAATCCCAGATGGCGTAATTCTGATTTATCGTCAGACCGGCCGCCAACTCTCCCAGGGTGATGATCCCTGCCCCTGCCAGTGTCCTGAGGACAGGTGGCAGGGGCTTTTTTTGCTGTCCCAGCAGGCCAATCAGCAAAAAACACAGCCCTCCAAGTACAAACATACTTCCATGGCTCCAACCCCGCCACAGAATCTCCAGACAGAAATAGAGGAATCCGCCCAAATACCAAAGTACCGTATACTTCCAAATCCGCATACCTTCGCCTCCTGTGCCACATTTTACCCCAGGTGCCGCGCGTTCATACCACTCCGCTTTTGTAGGGGCCGGATATATCCGGCCCGAAACCTGATGGGATAGAGCAAAACCGAAAAACCGCAGGGTATTACGGATTCGCATAGGCGCGTAGCTTAAGCCGATGCAATCTGCCGGGCCGGATATAAAAGCCCCTACAGAGTATGTGCGAAAAAATGAGCATCCCCTTTTATTCAGAGCCCCTGCCGGGCTTCCCGGCAGGGGCTCTGAATCAATCTCTATGGCAGGATGAATTAGCTTTCCGATTCGCATTCAATCCCCATGTTATATCCCAGAATTTGGCCGAGTTTGTATGTCAATATCGCTCCGATAAGGGAAATCAGGATAAATATCCATGCGTTTGTGGTCAACTTCTGTCATTTATACTCGCCGCACATTTTGCAGTAAATCTCAGATGCGTCATTTTGGTGGCCACATTTGACGCAAGTCCAGCCCCCAATTTTTGCCGGAACTGGTTCTGCTTTGTTTGCAATACGTATCAGGTCACTGCTGAGTTTAATGGTCAATAGTATCTCAACTGTGGAAACCAGCAGGAACACCCACGCATTGGTTGTCAGTTTTGCCGAGATGTCAATATACTTTGCGTATTCCTCATATCCGGAACCAGCTTCTGACCGGGCCTGAAGAAGCACGATAAAAAACCAGACCAGGGACGCAGCCGACATACAGATGCCTGGCAGGAAGTTCGATTTTTGCCACTTTTTCTTCGAGAGCAGCGGCAACAGCATGGCCAGGGCCGCGACTGCATAGCTAACGGAGAACAGAGATTTCAGAATGCTCTTATCCTCAAATAATGTGAATCCGGCAGAGAATAGATTTCCAGATATACCAAATGAATCATAGCTGGCGCTGACTTCAAACATCTCTTTTCCAATGAGAAAAATGCTGATTACTTGGATGAAGAAGCAAACGAAATAAACTATTTTTTTGCCAGGAGATCCCATTGCGTTTAACCGATCGTGACAATTTGAACACATATCATGTCCCTTGATTAGAAGTCCTGTCATATCTACGCCTTTGCGGACAGACCCTGCCTCTGTCCCACATTTTGAACAATAACATTCGCCGTCTTGCAGTTCTTTTCCACAGTTCTTGCAGAACATATCGAAAGTCACCCTTTCTATCCGTTTAAATCGTGAATAAACCAATCTCCATCTTCTTTGACCAGGGTAAGCTGCACCTTTTGGCTGCTGCTATGCTCCAGGTCGTTATTGTAATACATGGTTGCGCGGACGGTTGCCTCAGAGGGAGATGTGACTACAATCTCCAAATCACGCAGCTGCATCACGTCTCTGTCCGACATCAGACCTACGCCAAGACCGAACATATCCGAGAGGCTACCCCCGAATCCTGTCATGCCGATCAGCGCGTTTCCGATGCCAAAAGCGGATCTATAGGTATTTCTTGTTTTGGCGTCGAGACATTCCAACACCGCCTCCAAATCACCGGCGTTGTAGGCTTTCAAAAACGACTCTATCCGGTCCTCGATCAATTTCTGATCGCTTTTGAAAACGCAGGCGCTCAGGATCCCCACAAAAACGCAAACCACCACCATAATAGATACAATTCTCCGCATTTCGGCGATACCTCCATACCTCCAGTAAAATGAACCGGGTCTGCTTAATGCGCAAAGCTCTTGTAGCAGGAATCGCATACCTCAATTTCCTGCCCAAAAGCAGACACCGTATGGGGAGTCTGCGTGACTTCTTTGCGGCACACCCCACATTTAAAGGTTTTTCTTCCGCAGGCGCACAGAATGGCGGCCAGCATGATTGCCGCGAGTACCATAGAAACAATTCTCTTTTTCTTCATAGTTACCTCCGAATAACTGTTTGTTGATTTTTGCAAAATAATCTTACAACAACTTCTGGTTGTTGTCAATAACTAATATTAAGTTTTTTCTTTCACACCAGGAAGTTGTTAACATGGTGGTAAGAGGTGAGCGTAATGGTAGTGAGACTAAAGCAGCTCCGGCAGAAAAAAGGTGTCAGCCAGATGCAGTTGGCGGAGGCCATCGGGGTCAGCCAGCAGTCCATCAACAAATATGAAAATCATGGGGTGGAGCCGGACATCCGCACGCTGATTGCCATGGCGGATTATTTTGGGACCTCTGTGGACTATTTAATTGGCCACACGGAGGTGGAGCGGGTGATCGAACACACCAGCCCCTTTGAACTGAACAAGGAGGAAGCCCAACTGGTGGAGGATTGGCGTCAGCTTCGTCCGGCGGAGAAGGAGAGCATCGATCTTATCGTCAGAAATTATCTCCAAAAGGCATAATCGGCCCAAACAGACAACCGCATCACCATAGAAACCGTTGGGCGGAAGCATGAGGATAAGCTGTCTATGCAGAAGGTAAACGGAAATTTATCGCACATCGCGTAGGGCGGGGGCATGCCCCGCCGGGCAGTTGCAAATGCGTAGGAAGTTCCGGTAATCTGCAAAACGGGCGATTCACTGTAAAAAACGCGCATTTGCCGCAACTGCATTGCAAAAAAAACCGGTGCCCGGCGGGGTCATGACCCCGCCCTACAGATGCGCAAACGAAAGTACCGCCGTAGGACGGGCGCGGTAAACGGAAATTATCTGCATATCGCCGTAGGGCGGGGGCATGCCCCAGCCCTGCGGGTGCATAAATCGAAGCGCAATCCCGATGTGCGCTGGTTTTTACCCTGAAAAAACTGTTTCCCCCTATTGACAAAAGACAGGGGATGCTGTATACTGAAAACATGAACAGATTTTCATATGAAAATATAAAAAATTGAGCTGAGGTGATGAGATGGAAGATTTTCTGGTAAACGAGGACCACCTGATTGACATGGCAGAGCTGTTCAAGGTCTTCGGGGATTCCACCCGGATCAAGATTTTGTGCAGTCTCTTCGGCGGTGAGCGATTCGTGCAGGAGCTGGCGGACAGCATTGGAGCCAGCCAGTCCGCGGTCTCCCACCAGCTGAAGATTCTGAAGCAGGCCAAGCTGGTCAAGAGCCGCCGTCAGGGCAAGCTGGTGGGCTATAGCCTGGCGGACGAACATGTAAAAACCATTCTGGGAATGGCAAAAGAACATTTGGAGGAATAAAAAGTGAGAAAGTCTTACGCAATGGAAGAACTGGACTGCGCCAACTGCGCGGCCAAAATGGAAGCCGCCATCAACAAATTGCCGGAGGTGGAGAAGGCCACCGTCAGCTTCATGACCTCCCGACTGGCGCTGGTGGTGCCGGATGGGACGGATATGGAGGCCCTTCTGGTAAAGGTGCAGAAGGAGATCAGCAGGGTGGATTCCGCCTGTAAGGTTGTGGTGAAATGACAAAGAAGCAGAAGAATTTGCTGACCCGCATCCTTCTGGGCGCGGTGGCTCTCCTGGGCGGCGCGGTGCTGACCCATGTGTTGGAAGATTCATGGGCTTGCTGGATTGGCACCGGTCTGTTGCTGGCCTCCTGGCTCCTGTGCGGTCTGGAGGTGGCGGTGAAGGCAATTCGGAATATTGGCCACGGCCAGGTTTTTGACGAGGACTTCCTGATGACCCTGGCCACCGTTGGGGCCTTCGCTTTGGGAGACTTTGCTGAGGGCGCGGCGGTCATGCTGTTTTTCCAGGTGGGCGAGCTGTTCCAGAGCATTGCCGTGGAGCGTTCCCGCCGGTCTGTGGCCGCTCTCATGGACCTGCGGCCCGATGTGGCCTTGGTCCTGCGGGACGGAAAGGTGGAGGAGGTGGACCCGGAGGAGGTCCGGACCGGCGATTTGCTCCAGGTTCTGCCTGGCCAGCGGATTCCGGTGGACGGCCTGGTGACCGAGGGCTCCGCCGCCGTGGATACATCCAAGATCACCGGCGAATCGGTGCCCCGGGATGTAGCGCCGGGGGATAAGGTCCTCTCCGGCTGCATCAATCTGTCCGGCGTTCTGACCATCCGGGCCGAAAGCGAGTACGCCTCCTCCACGGTGGCCAGAATTCTGGAGCTGATGGAGTCCGCCACGGAGGGTAAATCCAAAACCGAGAGCTTCATTACCCGCTTTGCCCGGTACTACACCCCCTGCGTGGTGGTGGGAGCCCTGCTGCTTGCACTGGTGCCGCCCTTCTTTGACGGCTGGCAGTTTGCCAAGTGGATCACCCGGGCACTGAATTTCCTGGTGGTCTCCTGCCCCTGCGCGTTGGTGATTTCCGTTCCCCTCAGCTTTTTCGGCGGCATGGGCGCTGTGTCCCGGGCGGGTATGATCGCCAAGGGCGGCATTGCCCTGGAAAATCTGGCCAAGGCCGACCGAGTGGCCTTTGATAAGACCGGTACCCTGACAACGGGGCAGTTCCGGGTCCGGGATGTAAAGCCCCGGGGCATTTCCCGGGAAAAGCTGCTTCATCTGGTGGCCGGGGCGGAGTCCGCCTCCAATCACCCCATTGCCCGGGCCATTGCGGCAGCGGCTTCCGATGGGCAAGAAGTGGAGGATCTTCGTGAAATACCCGGCCGTGGTATCCATGCTGTGGTGGATGGACACCCGGTTTATGCGGGAAATCAGAAGCTGATGGAGGAAAACGGGTTTTCCGTTCCGGAAGAACTGAATGACGGAACGGCAGTCTACGCAGCTGTCGACGGCAGCTACGCAGGCTGCATTCTCCTGTCTGACACGGCGAAGCCGGGGGCAGGGGAGGCCCTGTCCGGCTTGCGGTCTCTGGGCGTTCGGGAGACGGTGATGCTCACCGGGGACCGGGAATCTGCCGCCGCGGTCATTGCCCGGGAGCTGGGTATCACCAAATGGTTCTCCGGCCTGCTGCCTCAGGATAAGGTGGACCATGTAAAGGCACTGAGCGGAGAAGGTCACACGTTGGCGTTTGTGGGCGACGGCGTGAACGACGCTCCTGTGCTGGCCCTTGCCGATGTGGGCGTGGCCATGGGCGGCATCGGCTCCGACGCGGCGGTGGAGGCGGCGGATCTGGTGCTGCTGAAGGACGACCTGCGGGGCCTGCCCCGGGCCATCCGGATTGCCCGCAAGACCATGAAGGTTGCAAGGCAGAACGTGGCGTTTGCCCTTGCGGTCAAGTTTTCCGTGCTGATTCTGAGTATCCTGGGCCGGGCATCCATGTGGCTGGCGGTATTTGCCGATGTGGGTGTGGCTGTCCTGGCCATCCTGAACGCCACCCGTGCCGGAAGTGAAAGGTGAAAAATATCAAGTATTAGTCGAAAATGATAAATGAGATGCGGGACCCCTGAATGAGCAAGCTTGATATTCTGCCTCTTAGCCGGCAATTATCTGACAAAAAGTTAGCGGAATTTTGCGTTTTTGGAGTAATCAAGCTGGTTTTGAGACTTTGAATTTATTTTTTTAACAAAGAAAATTGTAAAATGTCATCTTGCACAAGATTGTGGTTTTTGTAAATGATTTTATTGACAAAATAGAAAAAGTAAAGTACAATCAAAGTGTTAAGCAGCCCTGTTTTGACGCAGGATGCTTAAGCAAACTTTGAAGGGAGAAGAATGAAATGAAAAAACTGCTAGCAATTGTCCTGGTTCTGGCGATGGCCCTGTCCCTGGGTGCCTGCGCCAACTCCGGGAGCGGCGACAAGCTGACGCTGGATGTCATCATCAGCCAGTACGGCAACTATACCCAGACGTGGTGGAAGCAGTTCGAGGCGGACTTCGAGGCCGAGAACAAGGACATCGACCTGAACATCGAAATCGTCTCCTGGAACGACATTTATTCCACGGTTACCACTCGTATCTCCACCAAGGAGCAGCCCGACATCCTGAACATCAGCGGCTTTGCCGACTATGTGGCCGACGATCTGCTGATGCCTGCCGAGGCTTACACCTCTGACGCGCTGAAGGCCAAGATCATCCCCAGCTTCTGGGAGTCCAACGCCATTGACGGCACCGTGTGGGCTCTGCCCATCCTGGCGTCCTGCCGCGCCCTGTTCTGCAATATGGACATTCTGGCACAGGCCGGTATCCAGGCTCCTCCCACCACCTGGGACGAGGTCCTGACTGCCTGCCGGGCCATTAAGGACAAGTGCCCCGGCATCGTTCCCTGGGGTCTGGACATCTCCACTGACGAAGGCCAGGCTGCGTTCGCCTACTATTCCTGGAACTTTGGCGGCGGCTTTGTGGATGAGAAGGGCGATTGGGCTCTGAACACCGCTGAGAATGCCCAGGCTGTTGAGTTCATCAAGCAGCTGATCGACTCCGGCTACTGCAACTCCGCCCCCTACACCGATACCCGCTATCCCCTGCAGTCCTCCTTCAGCGCCGGTACGCTGGCCATGATGATCGGCCCCATGAACATGGTTTCCGCCGACTCCACCGTCAACTATGTGGCTGCCGACCTGCCCACCAACAACGACAAGCCCGTCGCTCTGGGCGTCTGTGACCAGCTGATGGTCTTCAAGGACGAGAAGGCCAAGGACCAGGATGCCCGTACTGCGGCCATCTCCAAGTTCTTCGACTTCTTCTATGACTGCGAGCGTTACTCCGATTACATGGTGTACGAAGGCTTCCTGCCCGCTACCCTGGACTCCTCCGAGTACCTTGCCCAGAACGCTGAGAAGCACAAGGTGGGCGGTTCCGACAGCACCGGCAGCAGCGAGTACTTCAAGACCTTCTGCGCCGTGCTTCCCAACTGCCAGTTCTATCCCATGTCCAAGGCTGAGTGGATGGATGTCCGCAATGGCGTGATCGAGGTTGAGCAGCAGGTTTGCCAGGGCCTGACCACTGCCGAGGAGGCTTTGAACGCCCTCCAGGCGCAGGTTGCCGGCAAATAATCCGCTCCCTCGCCCAAGCCCCAACCGCACATAATCAGAGGGGCCGGATTCTGTCCGGCCCCTTGCCTATTTCCTGCGCATTCCGGTATGCCGGAGAATTTGCCGCTTCATGGGGAGCCGGCAGAGTGAAGAAGGAGGCGCGTCTATGAAACAGCGCACAGGACCTGAAAACCTAAAACGTAATACCCCACGGAGCCTTAAAAAGGCAGAGCCGTATTTTTGGCTGCTTCCCAGCATCCTTCTGATGGTCGTGATGATCGTCATTCCGATTTTCAGTGTGTTCCAGACCTCTTTTTCCGAGGTCAGTAAGTCCGGCGTCAACAAGGGCTTCAACGGGATTGAGAATTACATCAGCATCTTTCAAAACCCCGTTTTCTGGAACACGCTCAAAAATACCGCCATCTGGACGATTGTGGTGGTAGGCCTGTCTACCGTGATTGGTTTCATACTTGCCATGGTGCTGAACCAGAAATTCCACGGAAGGAAGATTGTCCGCGCCATTGTCGTATTCCCCTGGGCCACCGCTCTGATCATCCAGTCTGTCATCTGGAAGTATATCATCAACGCCGACTACGGCGCGCTGAACGTTTTGCTGTCCAAGCTGGGCATCATTGACAGCTATGTGAACTGGACGGCTACCCCTGCCGCGTTTTTTGCCTGGGAATGCTGGGTGGGCATTTTTGTGACGGTTCCCTTTGTTACGTTCTGCGTTCTGTCCGGCCTGCAGAGCATCGACACTTCTCTGTACGAGGCGGCTGACGTGGACGGTACCGGCTTCTGGACAAAGCTGTTCAAAATCACCTTGCCTCTGGTTATGCCCAGCCTGACGGTTTCCACGGTGCTGAACATCATCTATGTCTTTAACTCTTTCCCCATTGTCTGGACCATCTCCAAGGGCGATCCGGCGGATCAGACCCATACACTGGTCACATATTTGTACGACCTGTCCTTCAGCAGCGGTAAATTTGGCGAGGCGGCTGCGGTATCCGTGATCGGCTTTGTGATTCTGGCTGTCTGCGCCAGTGTGTATATGTTTATGTCCATGAGAGCAGAGAGGGAGGAATAAGCGATGAACGTGGGAAAAAACTCCTGGAAGCGGGTATTTCTGTACCTGTTCGTATTTGTTGTCTGTATTGTGATCCTCTATCCCTACTTTGTCATGTTTACCACTGCGGCAAAGACCGATGGAGAGATGTATGCCACGGAGGGCACGCTGCTGCCCAAGGTGTGGCAGTGGTCCAACTTTGTGGACATCTGGAAGGCCGCGCCTGTTTTTCAATATCTGCTGAATTCCGTCATTGTGGCAGGCGGAGCCACCCTCCTGGCCATTGCCTGCGGCATTCCCGCTGCCTATGCGCTTTCCCGCATGCGGTTTAAGGGAAAGAGCTTCTTCATGGGCGCCGTAATCATGAGCCAGATGTTCTCTCCTGTGGTTCTTCTGGTGGGCATCTACAGACTGATGGTGAGTCTCAGCCTGAAGAACACCCTGTTTGGCCTGATTTTGCTGAACGCCGCCTTTAACCAGGCCTTTGCCATCTGGCTGCTGCGGGGTACCTTTACCTCCATTTCCGCCGAGATGGAGCAGGCAGCCAAGATTGACGGCTGCGGCACGGTTCAGGCACTGATTCGGATTCTGTTGCCCATGGCTGCACCTGGTATCATCACGACTCTGATTTTTGTGTTTATCAACTCCTGGAATGAGTATACCATTGCCCTGACTCTCATATCCAGCGATGTTCTGAAGCCTATCACGGTGGGCATCAATGTTTTCTACGGCTTTAATTTCATTCAGTGGCAGTATCTGTTTGCCACCTCCATCTTTGCCACCATCCCCGTGGTGATTTTGTTCCTGCTGATTGAGAAGCACCTGGTCAGCGGCCTGACCTCCGGTGGCGTCAAGGGTTAACGTGGAGCCACGAAAGGATGTGCAACAATCATGAACAGTGAAATTTTGGCGCCTGCTTTTCGGTTCCGACTGGACGGACGCCCCGTAACCTGTGAGCGCTATGGCTGCGGCCATATCAATGTGACCTATCTGCTGGTGACGGACACCGGCCACCGCTATATTCTGCAAAAGATCAACAGCCATATTTTCAAGGATGTGCCGGGCCTTATGGGAAACATCGAGGCCGTCACAAGCTACCTCCGCAGCCGGGTGTCCGACCCCCGGGAGACTATGACGGTGATCCCCACCCTGGAGGGCGGCAGCTACTACTTCGACGGGCAGGAGAGCTATTACCGGGTCTATGACTTCGTGGAGGGCAGTCTGTGCCTCCAGGCCGCCGAGACCGTGGAGGACTTCTATCAGAGCGCCGTAGGCTTTGGCCGCTTCCAGCAGATGCTGGCAGACTTCCCGGCCCGGGAGCTGTGCGAGGTGATCCCCAATTTCCATAATACCATAGACCGCTACCGGATTTTCCATGAGGTGCTGGACCGGGACCCCATGGGCCGGGCAAAGGATGTACAACCGGAGATTGCCTTCGTTCTGGCCAGGGAGCAGGAGGCCGGTACGCTTCACCGGATGCGGGAGGCCGGGACACTGCCCCTGCGTGTCACCCACAACGACACCAAGCTGAACAACGTCCTGCTGGACGAGAAGACCCGCAAGGCCCTGTGCGTCATCGACCTGGACACGGTGATGCCCGGCCTGAGCCTCTATGACTTTGGAGATTCCATCCGCTTCGGCGCGGCCACCGCTGCCGAGGATGAGAAGGACCTGTCCAAAATGGAAATGAGCCTGGACCTGTTCCGAACCTACACCCGGGGTTTCCTGGGGGCCTGCCCGGGGCTGACGGACAGGGAAGTGGAGCTGCTGCCCATGGGCACCAAGACCATGACATTGGAGTGCGGCCTCCGGTTCCTGACGGACTACCTGGATGGGGACCACTATTTTGCCGTCCACAGAGAGGGCCACAACCTGGACCGTGCCCGGACCCAGTTCAAGCTGGTGGCGGACATGGAGAGCAAGTGGGACCGGATGGAAAAGATCGTGGCGGAGGAGTCCGGCCGCTGATTTAATAAAACACAACTTGCCGCAGTTCGCAACGCGAACTGCGGCAAGAATTATTCATGCAGAAGCATTTTGGCCTTGGGGTCGTGGAACTCTGCCAGGCGGTACGTATAGGCTTCCATCATTTCCTGCTCAAAGGGCAGGGGACGGCTGGCCCCCAGCAGCTCCAGAAGATACCGGGTAAATGGAGGATTCTGAATCAGGAGTGGCCCCAGCAGATGGGTGCCGAAGAAGTTTTTGTAGCGTATGCCCTCCTGGCGGGATTTCAGGTCGGAGCCGAAGCCCTTGACCACCTGCAAAAACGGTGGTGTGACCGGCCCCTCCGTCCGGGAGAACTGGGATTTGCAGCCTACCACCTCCATGCCTTCAAAATTCCCCAGAAACAGGGAGTTGTGCCGGGCGGAGGTGTCCATGACGGCGCTGTAGGAGAAAAACCCCAGGGCGGGCATGGAGCGGCTGCCTTCCCGAATGGATTGTCCGAACAGCTCCATGGAGTTGCCCGTGGCCAGCACCACGGTTCCTCCTTCAATGGCCTCCCACAGCGCATCCTTATAGGGGGCGAGACGGCCCAGAACCAGCTCCAGCATGGGATCCGGCATGGCTCCCAAATAGATCATGGAAACGTGGTCCGTGGCAAACCGGGGCATCTGATTCCCGGTGGTGTGTATAAATTGCGCCTCCGGCAGACAGGCCTGAAGGTATCGCAGGTTTCCCTGTTCACCGTAGAGGCTGCAAAGCTCCGGATACAGGGCTTCTATGGTCATGGGTTTACCGCCTCCCCGGAAAGAATGTTCGCTTTAATCTGATCCTGCACCTGACGGCCTCTGGTGATGGCATTTACGTCGTGGAGGATGTAGATCCGTTCCACCCCCTGGGTACGGACGTATTGAGGCGTGTCCAGCTCCTGTCTGACGCAGACCAGCTTCTCAGGGGGAATACCTGCCAGCAGCAGCCGCACCTTGTGGTCCAGGTACCGGGCGCCACCCAAAATGACGCGCCGGACCGAGGGGTGGTTCAGAAACTCAAAGTCTGTGTCATACAGCCACGCCACTGTCTCTATCTTGCCGGGTTCATGATAGGCCTCGTCCAGCAGCAGGACCACCTCCTTGGGCGCGGGATCCTGCCGGACGGCTCGAAGGGCGGTGGAGACGGCAGGCGCGTTCTGCCCCTTGGCCACCAGCGTGATTAGCGCAATGCCTTTGGCACTGTCCACGCTCTCCCGGGACGGGGGCATATGGACGCCTGACAGGCTGGATGCCAGCTCCTCCCGGGTCATTCCCATGTCCAGGAACATGGGGATGAGTGCAGCCACGTTGGAGGCCGTGTAAGGGGAGTGGGAGGGAATGGGATAGGAGAACGTTGACTGACCATGGCGGACCTGAATGGTCTTGGCATCCAAATTCATCTTCTCCACAAAATAGTCCCGCACCGGGGATTCCAGACCGCATCGGGGGCAGCGGAACTGGCCCAGATGGCGGTAGGTTCGGTAGCTGTACTCCGGCTGTCCGCCGCATCGGGGACAGACCGGGAAGTCGTCCGCCAGGGGGCGGTGGTACGGGTCGCTGCCGGGGGCAATACCAAAGGTGAAGCGGCGGTTGTGCTCCCCCAGGAAGCAGCTCAGGGGATCGTCGCCGTTGAGGATCACCGTGGCGTTGGGTGTCCCGTCAATGGCAGCCTGAAGCCGCTGGCGAATAAACTCCGGGTAGCCGTTGCGCAGCATGGAGTCCCGGAACAGATTGCTGACGATGATGTACTGTGGCTTCAGATCCGGTACGTCCAGAGGGGAGATCAGCTCGTCCATTTCAATGACGGCGGCGTCCTTTACGGGCCGGTTTCTCCAGGAAACCGCGTCCAGCAGACACCGGGCCACACCGGCGTGATGGTTCGCGCCCCAGTCGTTATAGGAGACCGTGAGTCCCCGGGACTGGAGAATCTGGGCAGCCAAACTGGCAATGGAGGTCTTGCCGTTGGTCCCTGTGACTACAATCAGCAGCTTGGGCTTTGCGATATATTTCAGAAAGCCTCCATACAGACGCATGGAGACCATGCCCGGACGGTCATTTCGCAGTCGGCCCTGACGCCGATAGCTGGCAAGGAACAGCTTCCCACCCCAAAGTGCGCCCCAAAAACGGACGCGATTCCATAGTTTCATAGGTTATACTTACCTCATAAATCCATATTACAGAAGCGGGCCATGCGTTCCCGCCTGTTTCAGCCATGACACAGAAGGCCCATATATGTGATTGATTATATACCATTTCCATGGAGAATGAAATAGAATTGGGTCGGATTTAAGGAAAAATTAAGATATGTCTTTATAATTTACCGTGCTGTATAAACAAACAAATAGGCAAATAGCGTAGCGGACGCGGATACAGCCCCGGGCCGCTTTCCGCTGTATGCCTGATTTGGAAGAAAAAATAAAAAACATGAAATTATGTATGTGCTAAAATGATGTGACCCTCATAAAAAAAGAAACAGGAACCCCCAAA
>JBJDYK010000058.1:0-2371 GCA_051867275.1 Faecousia sp. | reverse complement strand
CAGGTTCAGCAGCAGGAGCTTCTTGATGTTGATCTGTTTCATCGTTCCAGCTCCTTTCGCTTGGTTCGGTCCACCACGGCGTTTTTCACCAGAGCCTTGAATTTCTCCAGCTTGCCCAGCACAGATTCGCGCCGCTCCGCTTTTTTGAGCTTCGTGGCTGCGTACTTCTCAAAGGCGGCATTCATATTCGCCTCATTGGGAGCCTTGAAGAAAATCTGAAAATGGCCCTTTTCCGTCTCAAAGACGGTGTAGCGGACGCCGTGTTCTCTGGCAATACGGTCAAAGTCCCGCAGGCTCTTGTCCTGCACATCGAGCTGGCGCATATCGCCATGCTCCTGCTGCAACTCCTCCATGCTGACCTTGCCGAAGGACTTTACATCAGGGCTGTCCCGGCTGGCCTGCAATTTCTTTTCCTTGCGGTAAGCCAGGTACTTGCACAGGGCAGCCTTTAAGACCCGCCCGGAGAACTTGGTTGCATTGATGCCCAGGGTGAGCGTCCTGTTTTCAACTTCTTCCTGCATTTCTCATCACTCCTTTCCGTCAGATTTGCAGGGAGGCGGCTTTCACTAAGGCGGCACCACCAACCGCCGGAGCAGATATTTCAGCATTATGGAACCTCCGTTACCGTACCTGGTCTTTGCGGTCATAGAACAGGTCTCCACGAATGACCTTGGCGTGGGACAGAATTTTGATGTTCCCGCGTTCCTGGTTCTCCAACGCTTTCTGATAGCCGGTGTTGGAGAGAAACATCCGCATCCGGTCTCCCTTGAAGCCAACCGGCGAATCATGGGTCAGCACATCGAAGATAATCATGTGGCGGGTGTTCTCATCGAACCGGGCCAAATCCAGGTAGGCATGGCCCTTGTAATTCTGCGCTCCGGCCTTGATACGCATTTCCTCCATCAACTCGCCAATGGTTTTACCCATGCTGATTTCCCCCTTTCTCCCGTCCCTGGCCCTTGACGGTGAGCAGGCCGTCCAGAGTGGTAGCAGTGATCCTCAGCCGCTCCGCGATGGCAATATCGTTTTTCATGGCCTCATCTACGGTATCGCCGCAGACTACCAGCACATGAGCGCGGCGGAGAAAATCACGGGCAATGTCGATGCCGTCCTTATGCTCCTGCGGAATCGCATCGTTGAGAAACAGCGTCAGGAACAGAAGCGGACAGACCGGCGAAAAACCGGCATCATAAACGGCCCGGCAGTAACGGGCGGCGGTTTCGGTGTTCTCAAATTCGTTGCTGCCCCAGGGGGCAGTGATGTAAGCCAAAGGTCGCTTCATGGCATATCCTTTCTCCCGGATGTCCGGGCATAAAAATAGGCGGCCATCAGCCGCCATACATATCGTGGTTTACCAGCGAAGTGTAATAATTACTCATGGTGGTGGGTGCATTGAACAACGCCGCCAGCAGGTATTGCTTGATGTTGCGAATCTTGGTGGTGTTCTGCCTCATGCAGTCCATCACAAAGCGGACGTGATCGCAGTTCAGTTTCAGAAGCCGAGACTTCACAACCTCATGGGGGAAGTCGCTGCCAGCTACCCGCGTGTACTTTCGCTTAGCGCAGACCGTCTCCACCATGATCTCAACGATTTCGTCCAGATCTTCCACATACGGTCCTGCGTCTTTCCGCAGAATGTCATACTCAATGTTTTCCAAAATCAATTCCCGATAGCTTTCCATTTCGCTCATGGGCGTCGCTTCCCTTCGTTTCGGTTCCGGCGGGCTTCCCGCCGCATACCCACGGAAAGGAATCGAATCTTTATTTGATCCATCTGTAATTGATTTTTGGGTATTTGATTCTTCTATATTTAATTCTGCGGGCTTTTCCAGATATGGCGTGTCCATATCCGGGTTTTCCGTATCTGGTGAATCCGTATCCGGGGTTTCTGCTTTATGGGGCTGCTCGTAAATGATGTACTCTGTATCGCTGATCCTGCCATTGGCACCTCGGAGCTGATGCCGGACGATATAGCCGGTGTTTTCCAGTTCTTTCAGAGCAGAACCGATAGCATCCACGCCCTCCTTGCAGATGGCGGCCAGTCCCCGCGTGGTATAGTTCCATTCATCCGGGAGAGACAGCATCATGGACAGCAGGCCCTTGGCTTTCAGGGTCAGATTCTGATCTCTCAGGTGATAATTTGACATTACGGTGTAATCGCGTGTCCGTTGGACGCGAAAAACAGCCATTTGCTTCACTCCTTCCTTGCGCCGGTTGGCATAAAAAAGCCGCAGTCACTTCAAAACTGCGGCAAATCAACGTCTCTTATGTTTTTTCCTGTCGTACAGGATATGGCCCTCGATGATGTGGGCGGTTCGCTTGATGCGGATTTCTCTGCGGTTCTGGCTCTCTAACGCCCTCCGATAGTCCG
>JBJDYK010000057.1:0-13267 GCA_051867275.1 Faecousia sp. | reverse complement strand
TTTATCATTCATACTGCGCCAGGACTTCCCGGCACAGGTTGGCGCAGGCTTCTCCCACGGAGGCGGGGTGCAGAATCCGGGCCTCTTTGCCGAAGCCCACCACCCAGCTTAAAAACATGGGGGATATGGCCACGTCGGCGGTAAAGGTAAAGTGGTCGTCCCCGTCCGGAATCAGCATGGTGTCCTCGCCGAAGCGGTCGAACACCACCCCAGCCAGGTGGTTTGCCATGCGCAGCTTCACCCGGACGGTTTCGCCGGAGAACATCTGAAACATCTTTTTTCCGTAGCTTTGCAAAGCCCGGTCGCTCAGGTCATCGCAGGGGGTACGGGGCTCCTCCAGCATCTGGATGGTCATCATCCGATCCACCCGGTAGTGGGTCACGCCGTGGCGCTGGGTATGGGCCAGCAGGTAATAATTCTCGCTGTCCTGACACAGGGCGTAGGGACTGGCCTCATAGGGTCCCGGCCGGAAACGCTGGATATGGCGAATGTCCCAGTCGAAATACCGGAAGGTGATTTTCCGGTTCCGGGCAATGGCCTCCTGGATGGCGTCCAGGTTGTAATAGATGCTTTCGTTCATGCTCTTAACCCGGCCGGAGACCACCATCTGGCGTTCCAGGAGGGATTCATCATGGCGGCTGCACAGATTCAGCAGCTTCCTGGTCAGCTCCCGGCACTTTTTCCGGGTGAGAAACCGGGCGGACTGTACCGTATCGATCAGCAGCTTCACCTCCGGAAGCTGAAAGGTTCCCGAGGCCACATAAAAGCCGCCGCCCTTCCCCCGGCATACCACAATGTCCATGCCGTATTCCTGCAGGGCCCGCACGTTGGCATAGACCGTTCTCCGGTCACAGGTGATGCCCCGGGACTCCAAATGGGCTATCAGTTCCTGGGCCGATACCGGATGGTCTTCCCGGGAGTTGCGCTCCAGATAATCCTTCACATACAGAAGCCCCAGCTTCTGGCCCTCTGTCCTTGCCACCGTCACCATCTCCTTTTGGGATAGAGTACCATAAAATCCGGGAAAATGAAACATACAGGTTGCGGTTTTTTCGAAAAAATGCTATGATTGGCTACATCTTTTACAAGGAGTGTGCATCGCCATGCCCTATTTTGGCTGTCATTTATCCGCCACCGGCGGTTACAAAGCCATGATTGATACGGCCCAATCCATCGGGGCCGACACCTTCCAGTTCTTCACCCGGAATCCCCGGGGCAGTCAGGCCAAACGGATCGACCCCGCCGATGCCCAATCCGGGGCGGAGCGGCTGCGTAACCTGGGCTTTGGGCCTCTGGTTGCCCATGGGCCCTACACCCTGAACCTGTGTACCAAAGACCCGGAAGCGAGAGCCTTTGCCGCCGGGGTACTGGCTGAGGATCTGCGCAGGGCCGCCGCCGTTCCCGGCACCATCTACAACTTCCACCCCGGCAGCCATGTGGGCCAGGGGCTGGAAAGCGGCGTGAGCCAGATCGCGTCGGCTCTGGAGGCGGCTCTCAGTCAGGACCTGCACGTTACCGTATCTCTGGAGACCATGGCCGGCAAGGGCAGCGAGATTGGCGGCAGTTTCCAGGAGCTGCGGATGATTCTGGACGCGGTTCCCTCCCCCCAAATGGCCGTCTGTCTGGACACCTGCCATGTCTGGGACGGCGGCTACGACATTGTAAACAATCTGGAGGGGGTTCTGGAGGAGTTTGACCGGATCATCGGCCTGAACCGTCTGAAAGCCCTCCATCTGAACGATTCCAAAAATCCCCTGGGCAGCCGGAAGGACCGGCACGCCTGCCTGGGCGAGGGCTTCATCGGTGTGGACGCCATGGCCGCCATCGTCACCCACCCCGCCCTCCGGGAGCTTCCCATGGTGCTGGAGACGCCCAACGAGCTGCCTGGGTATGCCAGGGAAATCCGTCTTCTCCGTTCGTTTATAAATTCTTAATTTGACTTTTCCCCGGAAGGATTGTATTCTCATGGTAATCCCTTTGTTTCACGGAAAGGAGGCGAAGTCATTTGGGCGCCTTTTTTGAAACCATCCACTCCCTGGGCCAGCTTCCCATAGGCGGCAGCACCTTTGGGCAGCTTTATTGTAGTGCCATTCGGTTTGTGCTGCCTCTGCTGGCCCTGGTGCTGCTGGTCCGGACCGCCAGGAGCCTTCTGACCTTCCGTAAGGAGCCGGAAATCTGGGCATGGCTGTGCCTGCCGGACGGAAACCAGCTTCCCATCACCCACTGGGAGAATGTCATTGGCCGAAACAAGCGCAGTGACATCGTCATCGATTTGCCTACCATTTCCCGCAGTCACGCGGTTCTGACCCGGTATGATGACGGAAGCTGGACCATCAGCGACATCGGCTCCAAGGGCGGCGTCACCGTCAACGGGCAAAAAACGGAAATCAGCCCGGTGGAGCCTGGCGACGTGATCTCCCTGGGAGGGCTGGACATGACCCTGGAGCCCATCACCCGGAACGAGGAGGCCTATCAGAGTACCCTGCGCACCCAGGCAGGCGTGGACTACCATCCCAGCCTGACCCTGGTGCTGCTGAGCTTTTTCCAGTTTTTCATGATGCTGCAACTGATGTTTGCCGGTGAATTGGAGGATCTCCCCCACATTTTCCTGGGATTTACATCGATCTTCGCCATCCAGTGGCTGCTGTTTTTCTTCTACTGCACCATACACAGAAAGGGCTACGAAACGGAGGTCCTCGCCTTTTTCCTCTCCACCATCGGCATGGCGGTAATCTCCACCGCCGCTCCCGGTGAGGCGGGGAAGCAGGTTCTTGCCATGGTGATGGGTCTGGCGGCCTTTCTGTTCATCGGCTGGTCCCTGCGGGATCTGGAGCGGGCCAAAAAAATCCGGTATCTGGCCTCCGCCTTCGGTCTGGTGCTGCTGGCTGTCAATCTGGTCTTCGGTGTTGAGAAGTTCGGCGCGAAAAACTGGATCTCCATTGGCCCCATGTCCTTCCAGCCCTCGGAGCTGGTGAAGCTGTGCTTCATCTTCGCGGGGGCGTCCACCCTGGACCGGATCGTGACCAAGCGGAACCTGGCTCTGTTCATTGTATATTCCGGCATCATCTGCGGCTGTCTGGCCCTCATGAACGACTTCGGCACCGCCATATTGTTCCTGGCTGCCTTCGCCGTCATTGCCTACCTGCGGTCCGGCAACTTTGCCACCATCGCCCTTCTGGGCGCCGTAGGCGGCTTCGGCGGTATCACCGCGCTGCGGTTCCTGAAGCCCCACGTCCTGCGGCGGTTCGCCTCCTGGCGGCACGTCTGGGAGGTGCCTCTGGAGGGTGGCTATCAGCAGACCCGGGCCATGATGTGTATCGCCTCCGGCGGTCTTCTGGGTCTGGGAGGCGGCAAGGGCTGGCTGAAGTATGTGGCCGCCAGCGACACGGATCTGGTGTTCGCCACGGTGAGCGAGGAATGGGGCCTGCTGATGGCCATGATGATGGTGCTGTGCATCGTCACATTGGCTGCCTTTGTGGTGCGCTCGGCCTCTGTGGGCCGCAGCAGCTTCTACACCATCGGCGCCTGCACCGCCATTACCTTCCTGTGCGTACAGACGGCCCTGAACGTCTTCGGCACGGTGGATCTGCTGCCTCTCACCGGCGTTACCTTCCCCTTTGTTTCCAACGGCGGCTCCAGCATGATCTCCGCCTGGGGTATGCTGGCCTTTATCAAAGGAGCGGACACCCGGCAGAACGCCAGCTTCGCCATACGTCTGCCATCACGAAGTAAGGAGGTGGCTGCGGATGAATAGAATCGCGGGACGAGCCAAGGGTGTCCTGCTTTTGGCGGCCATTCTGATTGCGGGACTGCTGATTTTCCTGGGTGAATACCTGTTTCAGGCCAGCAAGTGGGTGGTATTCCCCGGCAGCCCCCATGTTTACTCCGGCTCCAATCTGGACTGCGGCATCGTCACGGACCGGGAAGGCACGCTGCTGCTGGATGCCACCGGCGGCAGGGTCTACAGCGATGACCCTGCTCTGCGGGCCTCCACCCTCCATCTGCTGGGGGATCGGTACGGCTACATCAGCGCCCCGGCTCTGGCCGGCTTCAGCAGCCAGATGGTGGGCTTTGACCTGCTGAACGGCGTCTACTCCTCCGACGGAACGGGAGGAAACGCGGTGCTGACCATCAGCGCTCAAGCCCAGATCGCCGCCCTGGAGGCATTGGACGGCCGCAAGGGTGTGGTGGCGGTGTACAATTACAAAACCGGCGAGATTCTCTGCGCCGTGTCCGGCCCCAACTACGACCCGGACGACGTGCCCGATATTGAAGCCGACACCACCGGTGCCTATGAGGGCGTGTATGTGAACCGGTTCACCCAGGCCTCCTATACCCCCGGCTCCATTTTCAAGCTGGCCACCACCGCCGCCGCCCTGTCGGAAATCGACGACATCGAGACCCAGACCTTCTACTGCGGCGGCACCATGGACATCGGGGCCGATAGGGTGACCTGCGAGGGTGTCCACGGTACCGTCACCCTGAGAGAAGCCCTGAAAAGCTCCTGCAACTGCGCCTTTGCCCAGATTGCCCTGGAGCTGGGCAGTGAGACCCTTACGAAGTATGTTCAGCAGTTCGGGTTGACCCAGCCTGTCAGCTTTGACGGCATTACCACCGCAGAGGGGCACTTTGACATCGAAGAGGCCGCCGATGTGAATGTGGCCTGGAGCGGCATCGGTCAGTACACCGATCTGGTCAATCCATGCCGGTATTTGCAGTTTATGGGCCAGATCGCGGGAGGCGGCACCGCCGCACGGCCTTATCTGGTCCGGTCCGTCAGCTCCGGTGCCTTCAGCAGCTACACCGCCTCCACCGAAATGACCGAGCGGGTCATGTCCTCCTCCGTGGCGGCCACCATGCAGGAGCTGATGCACTACAACGTGGTCTACGGCTACGGGGAACGCAACTTCCCGGACCTGTATGTCTGTGCCAAATCCGGCACCGCCGAGCAGGGAGTCGGGGAGGAGGCCCACGCCACCTTCGCCGGTTTTACCATGGATGAGGACTATCCCCTGGCCTTCGTGGTATTTGTGGAAAACGGCGGCAGCGGCAGCGGCACCTGCGTACCCATCCTGTCCAAGGTCCTGCCCGCCTGCATGGAGGCCCTGGATAAGCCCTGAATTTCATTGGAAGGAACATGTTCCGCCACCCCCTGCATATGCTGTTGCAGGGGGTGGTTTTATGTGGCGCCGCAATCAGGTGTGTAGCCTTGTGCTGTTTGCCCTCGGTCTCGGGATTCTGATTGGGAGCTGTATCCAGTCCTCCCTGCTGGCATTCCTGCTGGCGTTCTCCTTCTTCGCCCTGGGATTTTTTCTGCTGCGGCGCAGGATATGAGGCATTGTCTTGTCCCAGAGCGCATAGCTTATAGGGAGATTCTGCGTAAGGAGTGAGCCGTATGGACTTGGCATTTCAGGAAAAATCCATCGCCTGTCTTCAAAAGCTGGCCAGTCAGGTGAAGTCACAGGAGGAGACCGCCGAGGTGGTCATTCAGGACCGGGACCCGGATGTGGGCAGAGTTGTGGGGAGCTGGGGCATTCCAGTCATCCGCGGCAGGGAGCTGCGGCAGGGGGCCATGAGCATCTCCGGCGGCATCAGCGCCTGGGTGCTGTATGTACCGGAGGACGGCTCCGCCCCCAGGCAGGCCGCCGCCTATCTTCCCTTTACCATGAAATGGGATATTCCCTCCACGGACCGGGACAGCAGCATGCAGGTGTCCTGCCGCCTGCAGAGCATCGACGCCAGAATGGTTCATTCCAGAAAGCTGCTGGTACGGGCCACGGTCTGCTGCGAGGGAACCCTTTACGCCACCGGCGAGACGGTGTTCCATACCCTGGAAAACCCGCCCAAAGATTTGGAGGTGCTGCGGGACCGGATGACGGTACAGCTTCCCGCCGAAACCGTGGAGAAGAGCTTCTCCCTGGACGACGAGCTGGAGCTTCCCGGCGGAACGCCGGAGATTGCCCAGTTGGTTGCCTATCAATTGAACCCCCAGGTGCGGGACACCAAGGTTCTGGGGGAGAAGGCCGTATTCAAGGGAGTCTGCGCCATTCACCTCATCTACCTGACCCCGGAGCAGCGGCTGGCCACCTGGGACTTTGAGCTTCCCTTCTCCCAGTACACGGAGCTGTCCCGGAACTATGACCAGGAGGAAACCCTCCAAAGCACCCTTCTGCTGACCGGGACGGAGTTGGACACGGCGGAGGACCGCCGCCATTTACAGCTTCGGTGCGGCATCAGCGCCCAGTGTACCATTTTTTCGGAGCAGACCCTGGACGCGGTGGTGGATCTGTACAGTCTGCGCCAGACCGTAAAGCCGGAGTTTGCCGCCGTTCCCATTCGCAGCCGTCTGGACCGGCAGCAGCTTCAGGCCGTGGCAGAGGCCCAGTTCCCGGTCCGGGGCAGCTCCCTGGCGGACAGCACCGTGGCGGTGGGCATCCCTCGGGTCACCCGCAGCGGCGACACCGCCTTCATCGAAGCGCCTGTCTGGTGCGGCATTCTCTATTACGATGAGGAGGGCGCGCTCCAGGGGCGCAGCGGACCGTGCAGCGCCAAGGCGGAGCTACGGTTGGCGGAGGGCTGCCCCTGTGAGGCCGGCGCCCAGGCCTCCGGTCCCGTCCAGTGGATCACGGGAGGCGGCTCCACCCAGGTCTGCATACCCATGACCATCACTGCCGACAGCTATGCCGAGCAGGAGCTGACCATGGTGTCGGGGGTTCAGCTTGGGGAGGCCGTCCACCCGGATCCCAACCGCCCCTCTCTCATCATCCGGGCCCCGGGGCCGGATGATACCCTGTGGACTCTGGCCAAAGCCTGCGGCTCCACCGTGTCCGCAATCCGGGGAGCCAACCACCTCAGCGGCGGCGTAAACAGCGAAAAAATGCTGCTGATTCCCATTCCTTAAATCCAGGGGGCGTTGCGCGCTTGCAACGCCCCCTTTAGCACACAAGAGCATTTCGTACCGCATTTTGACGAATTCGAACCAAACACCCTGCGGATTTACCAAAATTTGTTCATGAAATCAGGCGCCTGCCGCCGGGAGGGTCATAACACTCCCCTACAGGCGGCCTGAAAATCCAAGCTGTCAGCTTACGGAGATCTCCCCGAAACTCGTGACATTGGGCCATAACGCCGCACCATGGGTGATGATGTGAGCCTCATAAAAAGAAACAGGAACGTCAAAAGTGTGCAATAGTAAGTTTACGTCTACAATTAAACACACAGGTGGTCCCCTATGAATATTCTATTACGGGAAGCACGAAAAATACAAGCGTTAGTTGAACTTTCACAAAATAATTATTTTATTATTCACTTGACAATTTCTTCAAAAGAAGTTATACTTAGATTGCAAGCTTCCTTTCTGCTGTCCATCTTTCAAATATTTTTGCGTTGTGCCAAATAACGGGGTGATGATCCTTATTTTTAACACTTGTTGTTTCAAATCCTATTGCTGATTACCGTGTGAAAGGAGATCGTTATGAAAAAGTTACGCTTTTTAATTTGTGTATTACTTGTTCTTACACTAGCCCTTCCCGCCTCAGCAACCACGCAAACAGACGAATTTGACAATTATCTGAGAGTGCAAGATTTTATCGACAGTGGCGGAATATACGACCTTGGTCTTTATTCTAACATCGACATTGCAATAACCTCCATGTGCGCAACTAATCCGACCTTTTTCGCACTATTCAGCGACCCTTGTACACAGCAATCATTGCAATCGCTTCTAGCGGAAGAAGAAGATCCTTTTATCTGTCAACTCATTACATCATGGCTAGACTGTTACGATTCCGGTGTAAGCGTCTGTGCTTCATATGATGACTATACGACCTACTCTTTTAGCACGTTAAGCGGAAAAACCATCACTGGATTAAAGTATGTTGGAAGTTCAACACCCCCCGCAAATTATCCTAGCATCTCAAATTATGCAAGCACTAGCAAGATAAATGCCTCCTCGTACTCGTATAATTGCCACTCATACGCATGGTACCTGAATGGAAGCCCTCTTTCTAAAACGCAGTTGTGGTTTGATTATCCGACTGATTTCATGAAATCTCCAACTTGTGCAACACGCGTTACCACGCCAAAAGTCGGTGACATTGTTGTGTATACAAGGCTATATAACGGAGTAACTGATGAAGTCTTGCATTCTGCTCTCATCACTTCAGTAAGCAATGGTACAGGACACAACTCAATCGTTGTTAAATCAAAATGGGGTATGTATCCTGTTTACTCCCACATTCTATCCGATTGCCCGTATTATTTTTCTGGTACAAGCCTGGGGTACTCAATGTCAATTACTTATTATCGCTTGTCTCATAGCTATGTTTTATCTGGTCAGTACTATGTCTGCCAGCATTGCGGCTACAAGTCAGGCGTTCCCGGAACACGCTGAGTTACACATAGGAGGTGTATTCTTTGAACCATCCTTTTCAGATTGCTGCCGCTTTTTGCTTGCTTACATTCTTTTTAGCCTTGGCAGGCTGCACCAAGGGGCCATCTAGGCAGTCTACCCATGACACTACCGCAGGTACGATTTCCACCCATCCTGTGGATATGAATAACGAGCCGGATTTCTCCGATATCACGGAACTCTTGGGTCAACCGGTCACAGAGCTCAGCGTCCGCTGGCAGGATGAAACTGCTACAACCGTTACGCTGGATTATACCCCGTATACGGGAGCGGATTGCTTTGCCCTCTATCGCAATGAATCGGCCTTTGATGCGCTGGCCGGTGACATCGGCGGTGTCATTCCCTATGAAACGGGCGTTGCCTATTTGAAAGACCGCATTGACACGGCCGTGTTTTCCACGGAACCGGTGGCCGTTGACTTTCTGGCCCCGCTGACGCTGGTTGTGGAGTCCCAGGGACAGTCCACGGAATACCGCATTCGGGAAAACGGCGACCTTTGGATGATGAACGATGCGGACACCGGCTTTCTGGCTGAGGGCGCCGTGGATTACGCCCGGTGCAGTGCTCTGCATTATCAAATCTCCGGTGGAACCTTCCGCTGGCTGGCAAGCCAAGCGGGAGACGGCGACGAATACGCCATGACCGTTACCTGCGCAGATGTGCCGCGTGAATTGTCCCTGAGTGAGGCCCGTGATCTTTTGGAAGGCCTTTGCGGTAATGGGTGTGGACGCATGTTCGGCGGTCTTTTGTCCGAACCGGTGGAGCCGCAGAAATACTGGTGTGTTACGGAACGCTGGGAAACCTGCGGTACGGTAAAGGAGCAATCGTGCTATCTTCTGGCGGACGGCACCCTCGCCTGGTTCGGCTCTTCGGAAACGGTCATTTTCTACAGCGGGGATGTTTTTGAGGTTCTCACACCCAGCGCCACCCCCATCTGGCACATAAAAACCGGGTGGAACATGGAAACCCTGAATTCATAACAATTTACAGTTGCCCCCTGTGACCTCGACGAGTCTCCCGTCGTGGTCACAGTATCTTTTTCCCATAGTCACATCATTTTAGCACATACAAGAATCAGGACACTTTTTTGAATTTTCTCTTGTATTTTTTCGGATTTGTGCTAAAATAACAGCGATTATTAAAATGGGGGGGAAGTTAATGTGGTTTAAAACCGCCCGGGAGCTGGTATGGCTGACCCAGTTGGGCTTTTCCATCGTTTCCCCCCTTTTGCTGTGCGTTTTGGGCGCGGTATGGCTCCGCAGCCACTTTTCATTGGGAGGCTGGGTCATCGTCATAGGCTTACTGCTGGGTTTGGGCGGCGCTTTTTCCGCCGGCCTTGCTTTCTTCCGTCACACCCGGCAGATTGAACAGGAGGACAACCGCAAAAAAGGGCCTCCTCCCATTTCTTTCAATGAGCATGATTGAGGTTCCGTGAGGTGATGTCATTGAATAAAAGTGATTCTGTCCTGCGGGAGATTCTCATTGTCGCCGTGGGCGAGGTGCTGTGTACGGCATTGATGCTTGGCATATTCGCTCTGGCTGACGCCTGGAGCATGAAAGCCCTCTGGGGCGGTCTGCTGGGCTGCTGCCTTGCCATTTCCAACTACGGCCTCATGGCCCTGGGCGTTGCCATCGCCACCAGAAAAGCCACCGAGCAGGACGTTCGGGGCGGCCAGCGGGCCATACAGTTGTCCATGCTCCTGCGGCTGGTGTTTTTGGCCCTGGTGCTGTTTATCGCCCTGAAGCGGAAGCTGGTAAATCCCATTGCCCTGGTGGTTCCCCTGTTTTTATTCCGACCCATTCTTTCGGCCGGTGAATTGTTCAGAAAGTCAGGTGATAAGAAAAATGGAAGTTAATGGCGCGAAAATCTATTTCAGAATCCCGATTTTTGGCGGCATTCCCATTACACAGACCACGGTTTCCTGCCTTTTGGTCACGATTATCCTGTGCCTGGCCGGAATCCTGCTGGGGCGGAACCTGAAAAAGCGTCCAGGCCCCGCCCAGACTCTGGTGGAAAAGCTGGTTTCCATGCTCCGCAACCTGGTGTCGGACACCATGGGCCCCCACAATGTTCACTGGACCCCCTTCATCGGCACCATTTTCCTCTCCTCCCTGCTGGGCTCCCTCATCGGCATGACCGGTTTCCTCACGTCCACCACCGCCGATTTGAGCATCATCCTGACCTGGGCAATTTGCGTCAGTGTGCTGATATGGTACCACAGCATCAAAAATAACGGCTTTTTGGGCTGGCTCAAAGGGTTTACCGAACCCATCGCAGTCATGACACCCATGAATGTCATCTCAGAGATCGCCCAGCCCATCTCCATGGCCTTCCGTCACTTCGGCAACGTGGTGGGCGGCAGCGTCATCTCCTCCATGCTCTACACCGCTCTGGCCGGCGCCTCTACCATGCTGCTGAGTCTGATTTCCGGAAACGGTCTTGCGGTTTGCATCGCGGTGCTGGTTCTGGGCATAGGACTGCTCCTGTGGGGCATTCTGAAGAAAAAGCTGGCAGGGAAGATTTTCGGGCCCCTGCTGATAGTCATGGGCAGCCTGTCCCTGCTGGAGTTCTTCGGCGTCCACACGGGAATCCCTTTCCTGCAGGTGGGCATTCCCGCGGTGCTATCCCTGTATTTTGACATTTTCTCCGGCTTTATTCAGGCCTTTGTCTTCTGCCTGCTGACCATGGTCTATATCAGCAGCGCCTGCCCGCCTCCCGCCGAAAGCGGAAAGGGTTAATTCGTCACCCTATATGATTCACCATATATACACTATATTCTAGGAGGTACTTTTCTATGGAAGAAGCAATCATCAAAGCTGCATGCGCCATCGGCGCCGGTCTGTGTATGGGTATTGGTGCCATCGGCCCCGCTCTGGGCGAAGGCAACGCCGTCGGCAAGGCTCTGGAGGGCATGGCCCGTCAGCCCGAATCCGCCGGCAACCTGCGTACCAACATGATCATCGGCTGCGCCATCACCGAGACCACCGGTATTTACTCCCTGCTCATCGCCTTCCTGATCCTGTTTGCTCTGTAAGACGCCGCTGCCTTCCGGCAATGATACGAAAGGAGTGACGCAGCGTGCCCGAATACCAGGGCTTTGTGAGCATCGATTTCTGGACCGCCCTGTTCGGCCTGGTCAATATGCTCATAACCTTTGCAATCTTAAAGAAATTCCTGTTTAAGCCGGTGCTGAAAATGATTGACGACCGTCAGAAGGAAATTGACAGCACCTATGAAGACGCCAACAAGGCAAAGGCCGAAGCCGAGGCTATGCGGGAGTCCTATTCTGCCAAGCTGGCCGATGCCAACGCCCAGGGGGACGAGATTCTCCGGCAGGCCACCCGGAACGCGCAGATGCGGGAGGAGGAAATCCTGCGGGATGCCCAGGCCAAGGCTCAGCGCACCATGGAGCGTGCCCAGGAGCAGATCGAGCTGGAGAAAAAGCAGGCCATGAACGATCTGAAGGGGCAGGTCTCCAATATCGCCGTGGACATTGCCTCCGCCGTACTGGAGGAGGATGTGGACGGCAGCAAGCACACGCGGCTGATTGACTCCTTCATCGACAAGCTGGGTGAATGAGTATGGTCAACGCCAATGATTATGGCCGGGCCCTTTATGAACTGGCCCGGGAGCAAAACGCCCAGGATGAGATTCTGGGACAGATGCGGGATGTGCGTGCCATTTTGGAAAAGACGCCGGAATACGTCCGGCTGCTGGACACCCCGGCCCTGCCTATGGAGCAGCGTCTTTCCCTGCTGGACCAGGCCTTTGGAAGCCTGAATCCCTGGCACCTGAACTTCCTGAAAATTCTTTGTGAAAAACACGCGATCAAGCAGTACGATGCCTGTGCCCAGTGCTTTTCGGAGCTGCACGACGAAGCCCGCCACATTCTCCGGGCCACCGCCCTCACTGCCGTAGCCATGACGGACAAGCAGGTGGAAGCCCTGACCCGGAAGCTGGAGACCATCACCGGCAAGCGTGTGGTGCTGACAAACAAGGTGGACCCCCAGGTGCTGGGCGGCGTCACCCTGCGCTTCGGCGGCGTACAGTTGGACGGCAGCCTCCAGTCCCGGCTGGAAGACCTGCGCCAGAGCCTGGCCGGTGCAATCGTGTAAAGAAGGTGAACGCATGAACCTGAAAACCGAGGATATTACCAAGGTCATCAAAGACCAAATCAAAAACTACGGCGTCAAAACCAAGCAGGACGAAATCGGCTACGTCATCCAGGTGGGCGACGGCATCGCCAAGGTCCATGGCCTGGACAAGTGCCGTTCCAACGAGTTGCTTCGTTTTGAAGGCGGCGCGGTGGGCATGGCTCTGAACCTGGAGACGGACTACGTCAGCGTGGTCATGCTGGGCTCCGAAACCGACGTCAAGGAGGGCTCCATTGTCCGCAGGACCGGCGACGTGCTTTCCGTCCCCGTGGGCGAAAAGCTGATCGGCCGCGTTGTGGACGCCCTGGGCAATCCCATCGACGGCAAGGGCCCCGTGGAATGCGCCGAGACCCGTCCCATTGAACACAAGGCCCCCGGCATCATCGAGCGGAAGTCCGTTTCCGTCCCCCTGCAGACCGGTATCAAGGCCATCGATTCCATGATTCCCATCGGCCGGGGCCAGCGTGAGCTGATTATCGGCGACCGCCAGACCGGCAAGACCACCATTGCCACCGACACCATCCTGAACCAGAAGGGCAAGGATGTGATCTGCATCTATGTGGCCATCGGTCAGAAACGCTCCACCGTCTCCCAGATCGTCAGCACCTTCGAGATGAACGGCGCCATGGACTACACCATCGTGGTCTCCGCCACCGCCTCCGAGCAGGCTCCCATGCAGTACATCGCCCCCTACTCCGGCTG
>JBJDYK010000056.1:9898-13309 GCA_051867275.1 Faecousia sp. | reverse complement strand
GCCGGGAGGGTCATGACCCTCCCCTACGGGTGCAGTGCTATAAATTTCCGTTTATTGGAGTAAAGGGAATAAAACTGTCTCCTGTTCGATTCAGGGCAAGTACTGGGGCTGTTCCATGACATCGGAGAGCATGGCCTCCATCCGGGCGGGCAGCACCAGGCCATCGGCCAGGCGCAGAAGCAGGGACGCGATCCGGGGGCCGAAGGGGGTAATCCCCCGCACCACCTTTTGCTCCAGAAGCTGCTCCCGACTGTACAGCTCAATTTTCGCTCCATAAATATCCAGACTGCTGCAACCGAAAAACACCTCGTCGATCAGCAGGAAATAGTTGAGCTGGCAGGCTTTGCCGCCGTCGTGGAAATCCCGCTGGTACATCAAAATGCTGCGCATGACCTTCACCTCCTGCTCCTATTGAACCACAAATCCCACAATTTTTACAGAAAAAAGTTTCGCAAATTCCGACAAAACCGATGAGATTCATGACATAATCCATAAAAATCGGCAGGCACCGGCAGCGTTTGCGCCGGGCCTGTCGAAACTTTTTTCTCCCGGGGTCATAGATGCCGGGAGAATCGGATATATTTATTTATGGTTCTGTGGACATACGATGGTGCCGGGGCTTCCCGTGAAGGAGGACAGCACCTCCAGGGAAAGGCCGAACTGCTGCGCCAGCTCCACGCTGCGGTCATGCAGCACCTGGGCGCCGCCTGCAATGAGCCTGCGCATCTTTTCGTAGGATACCCAGTCAAATTTTACGGCGTCCGGGTACAGCCGGGGGTCCTTGTCATAGACCCCGTCCACGTCTGTGTAGATTTGGCACAGGTCCGCGTGGAGGAAGCCCGCCAGTGCCACGGCGGTGGTGTCGGAGCCGCCCCGGCCCAGGGTGGTGATGTCCCCGTTGTCGCTGACGCCCTGGAAGCCTGTGACCAGAACGATTTTGCCCCCCTCCAGCTCCTGCCGGACCCGGTCGTTGCTGAGGCCCAAAACCCGGGCGTTGCCGTAGATCCGGTCCGTCCGAAGCCCCGCCTGCCAGCCGGTGAGGGAGATAACCGGCATTCCGATTGCTTCGATGGCCATGGCCAGCAGGCCCACGGAGATCTGCTCCCCCGCCGCCAGATAGCCGTCCATCTCCCTGGCCGAAACCCGGGGGTTCACCGCGATGGCCTGGGCGATGAGCTCGTCGGTGGTGTTGCCCTGGGCGGAGGCCACGGCCACCACCTGACTGCCCCGCTTGGCGGCCTGGGTAATGATTTTGGCGGCGGCGAAGATTCGTTCCCGCCCCGCCAGAGAGGTCCCACCAAATTTTTGCACGATCAGCATGGTATCACCTCCAAGTAGCTGACCCATGGCATACTATGCAAAATCCCGTTGTTTTGCGCCGCGCGGAATACTTGATGATTTTCCGCCCCGTAGGGGAGGGTCATGACCCTCCCGGCGGCAGGCATCTGCGATTTCCAAACATTTTTGGCGAATCCGCAGGTAGTTCCGTTCGAATTCGCCAAAACATGGTACGATTTGTTTTTGCATACTGCCGGGAGGGTCATGACCCTCCCCTACAGGTGGCCTGATAAATTACCGAAGAAAAACCCCCGGGGATTTTCCCGGGGGGAATGGATGAAATTTAACCTGCCAGGATTTCGGCCCGGATGACGCCGGTGGTGGCGGCCAGACGATGCAGAAGATCCTCCAGGGAGACCTGCAGCCCGTTGGTCTCGGCGGAGATGGTGACGGCGGCGCAGCCGTTGGTAGGAATGGCCTGGTTGATGGTGAGGATATTGGCACCACATTGGGCGAAAAGCGACAAGATGGTGGACAGGACGCCGGGCTCATCGTGCAGGGCAAGCTGGAACGTGATGATCCGCCCGGCCATGAGATTCTGGAAGGGCAGAATATAGTCCCGGTACTTGTAAAAGGCGCTGCGGCTGATCCCGGCCCGAAGCGCGGCATCGTTGACCGTCAGCACCTCGCCGGTATCCAGCAGGCGCTTGGCCTCAGCCACCTTCAGAAACACCTCCGGCAGGGCCGACGCCTCCACAATATAATACTTCGGTTGATTCGCCATAAGGAACGCCTCCAGCAGTCATTCTAACCAATATCGGGGCTCATTGCCTCCTCTAATTGTATCATAATTCCAAAAAAATGCAAGGGAAATTCCGGGAGAACTTATGAAAATTACGAAAAACTGGATGCGGATTCTATGCCTGGCAGGGGCTGTGGCGGCGGGCCTGCTGGCAATGCGGTATCTGCTGCCGCTGGCACTGCCCATTTTGGTGGGTCTGGCGGTGGCCATGGCCGCCGAGCCTCTGGCAAAGCTCCTGTGCGGGCGGGCCGGTGTTCCCAGGGGGCTGGCATCGGCCATTGCCATCTGCGTGGCCTTTGCCGTGACAGGCGGGGTGCTGTACCTGCTGGGACGGCTGGCTCTGGGGGAGCTGGACCGGCTGGCGGATCAGATTCCCCAGGTGGCCATGGGCCTGGACACGGCGGCGGGCCGGGTGCGGCAGTGGCTCCAGGGCCTTGCCCAACGGGCGCCGGAGCATCTGCGGCCCCAAATTGAGGCGGGTATCCGGGAGCTGTTTGAAAGCGGCACCCAACTGGCCCACGGAGCGGCGGAGCAGGTGCTGGGGCTGGCCTCCCGCATCGTGCTGTCCCTGCCGGACACCCTGGTCTTTCTGGGGACGGCCATCGCCTCCAGCTTCCTCATTTCCGCCAGACTGCCCCGGGCCCTGCCCCTGCTGCGCCGGAAGCTGCCCAAGGCCTGGCAGAACCAGGTCCTGCCGGTGCTGCAGGCCCTGCGGGTGAATGTGGGGGGCTGGTTCCGGGCACAACTGAAGCTGATGGGCATCACCTTTGTGCTGCTGACCCTGGGCTTTCTGGTGCTGCGGGTGGAGCATCCGGTGCTGATTGGGGCGGTGGTGGCTCTGGTGGACGCCCTGCCCATGCTGGGGGTGGGAACCATCCTGATCCCCTGGGGGCTGCTGGCCATGCTCCAGGGCAGCGGCGCCCTGGGGCTGGGGCTGCTGGCCCTGTACGCAGGCGCCACCCTGACCCGCTCCGTCCTGGAGCCACGGATGGTGGGCCGACAGTTGGGCCTCAGTCCCCTGACCACTCTGGCGGCGGTCTACGCGGGCTACAAGCTGTGGGGCATTCTGGGCATGATCCTGGCCCCAGTGCTGACCATCACCGCCGCCCAGATCTGGGCCATGACCCGCCCCGCAGCATGAAAAGCCCGACACGAGCTTTCCCCGTGTCGGGTTTTTGGTCAGAATGATCGTTTTGAACCGCACCAACCGTAGGGGTCGGCCTCCCGGACGACCCGAATGCCGGGGTGACGTTTCAGCGCGAAAATCGGTGTTTGAGCGGGTCGTCTGGGAAGCCGACCCCTACGGGCGGGTCGTCTGGGAAGCCGACCCC
>JBJDYK010000056.1:0-9798 GCA_051867275.1 Faecousia sp. | reverse complement strand
TCGTCTGGGAAGCCGACCCCTACGGGCGGGTCGTCTGGGAAGCCGACCCCTACGGGCGGGTCGTCTGGGAAGCCGACCCCTACGGTAAGCGCAACGAAAACGCTCCAGGCTTTGATTTTTTCGGCTTCTACTGAACCGTTACATCAATCGTATTGAATTTTCAGTGAGCTGAAGGTGCAGTCGCCCCGGAGGACCATGGGCTGGGCGTCCGGGTTCGGCTCTCCCGTTACGTCCATGGACGAGCCGGTCCGGTCCATATCATGGGTCACCAGACGCAGATTCTTAGGCAGCAGCAGCACCATGGAGCCGAAGGACACATCCACCTTCAGGCAGCACCCCTCCGCCACGCCGGTGCAGCTCCGCAGGTCCAAAACCAGGGTGCCGAAGGCGATGTCCACATCGCCGCCCCGGAACGGGCTGTCCTGAACCGTGACCCGGTCGGAGCAGAAGGCGAAGTCCGCCTGGATGTAGCCGTCGTCCGTGTGAAAATCCCGGGTGGGATGCCGGTCCTTTTCGGTGTAAGCCTTCCGCTCCCCGGAGGCGGTGCGATACCTCCGGTGGCCAAACTGGTCAAATACCACGGAAATGCCCCACAGAATCAGCAAAACGCCCAGAGCCAGAGGCCAGGACAGGATGGAGGGAATGAGGCCCAGATGCTCCAGCAGGAAATAGCCGCCTGCCAGCACGGCCCCCACGCCGAAGGCGTTGAACCGGTCGGCGCAGCTCTTGATGCCCAGAAGCAAAAGGGCTGTGGGCCACAGAATTTGCCAGAAGCCCACCGTCAGCTCCAGCAGGGTGGTGGCCAGATAGATGCCCCCTGCCAGCACCAGGAACAATCCGAAGAAGATGCCCTCCTTCTCTATATGGAATTCCCAGTGCCAGGGCTCCTTCTCCTGCTGTTGGGTTCGCTCCTCCCGGCGTTCCGGTAACTGGGGCTGGGCGCCTGTGATGCCCAGAAGCTCGTCGGTGGTGATGCCGAAAATCTCCGCCAGACGGGGCAGGGCGGTGACATCGGGACAGGACAGGTCATGCTCCCATTTGCTGACGGCCTGGGCGGTGACGCCCATGCGCTCGGCCAGCTGGTCCTGGGTCATGCCCATCCGCTTGCGGTAGTAAAGAATGCGTTTGCCAAGGGTCATGGCAGTTGTGTCTTCCATAGGTTTTTCCTCCTCCTTTGTTTGGTTACACTATGCCACAAAAACATCACAAAAGCAATCATCCATTCGTTAAGTTGCTGCTTTTTTTGAACTCAACGGCTGGTTGAGTGTTTTTTACCCCAATTCCCGGGAACCGTTACTTTACTTTTGTCCCATTCTTCTTTATAATGGTTTCGTAACTGTTCAGTCGCAGACAGGCTCTCGAGAGGCGCAAAAAAACGCCCTTTGCAACGCCCACTGTAGGGGAGGGTCATGACCCTCCCGGCAGTACGCAAAAACAATTCGTGCCGCGTTTCGGCGAATTCGAACCAAACTCCCTGGGGATTCGCCCAAATTTGGCCGCAAATTCCGGTGCCTGCCGCCGGGAGGGTCATGACCCTCCCCTACATTTTGAGAAATCCTTTATGCGACTGAATAGGTACATGGTTTCCATAGACGGCTGAAAGCCATTGAGGAGGGATGAACATGGAAAACAAGGGGCGCGGAGCGTTTCTGATTGCCTGCTATGCCGCCGCGATTCTGGCTCCCCTGGGCTGGCTGTATTTTACCCTCCTGACCCGCAACAGCTTCCGGCTGGGAGAGTTTACACCGGGGGATTTGGCGGTGTGCCTGGCCTGCGGCGGGGTCTCCCTCCTGTGCAATGTGCTGGCCTGGCTTTTGCAGCGCAGAGGCCCCGTGGTTCGGGGCTGGCTCCCGGCCTGCGGTGCCTTTGTGGTAGCCGCCGCCGGGTGGATCATCATCCTGTCTCAGCAGTGGAGCCTGTGGAACGGAGCCTTCGCCGCCGGAATCATCGACAGGACGCAGCGGAATCTGCTCCGGACCGCCGCCCTTTCCGGCCTGGGGCTGTCCCTGGGAGCCTTGATTCCCGTGGCCATACGGGTTGCCCGGTTTCAGAAAGAATCGTAAGATTGTGGAGTTGGAAGTATGGATTTTTGGCAGCAGCTCATGATTGTCCTCCGCTATATCGTGGTTTGGGGTATCCTGTCCCATGTGCTGGGGGAGGCCCTGCCCCGGCGGTGGTTTCACTGGGACCGGTTTCCTTACCGCACCTTTTCCTGGGAGGAGAAGGGGCGGTTCTATGAGCGTCTCGGCATCCGCAAATGGAAGGACCTGCTGCCGGACAAGAGCAAGCACACCAAAAAGACCTTTACCAAAACCATGGTGGGCCACACGGACCCCGCCCAGCTCACCCGCTTTTTGCAGGAAACCTGCGTGGCGGAGCTGGTACACTGGTGTTTGATGCCGCTGGCGGTGTATATGTACTTCCACGTACCCACCGTCTTCGGCGCGATTGTGTCGGCGCTCTATGGCCTCAGCAACGTGCCCTTCATCATGATTCAGCGCTACAACCGTCCCCGCCTCCGGAGGCTTCTGAGCAGGAGCCGGGCCAGGACCTGCTGACGTTTTACGCCCTCCCGCTTTCGGAAACGAAGCGGGAGGGCGCGGTTTTTCAGAGCAGGGCCGTCAGCAGCCAGGCAAGGCCCGTGACGGCGGCGCCCAGGGCTGCCCAGACCGGGGGCCCCAGACGGCGCCGGCTCTCCGGCAGGAAGCTGCCCGCCGCCTGCTTTGCCTGACGCAGAATCTCCCGGTCCGACACGCCGCCCTTTCCCAGGGCATCCTCCCGGAGAATGAAGATGGCCTGCTCAAACAGGTTGGGGTCCGGTGACCGGACCACGATTACCTGTCTGGAAATGCCTTTTACCATAAAATACCGCCTCCTGAGGAAACCTTGCCCACTCAGGAGGCGTTTTATACCGCTGCCCGCAAGCCATCCATGGCGCGTCCCAGCCCGAATTGAAATTTGTTGCGCCGCCTGTAGGGGAGGGTCATGACCCTCCCGGCGGCAGGCACCTGCGATTTTCAACCATTTTGGGCGAATACGCGGGGAGTTTGTCTCGAATTCGCCGAAATGCAGTACAAAATGTTTTTGCGTTCTGCCGGGAGGGTCATGACCCTCCCCTACGGGTGCGATAAACGGAAATTTGACGCACCCCCTGGCATCCCGGGATGCCAGGGGGTGGGGTGGTTATTCCACGGATTTCAGTGCCTCGGCCATGTTGACCCGCTCCAGCTTGAAATAGAGCAGCACATCCACCAAAGCGGCAAACAGGAAGGTCAGCCCTATGGCAATCAGGTAGGTTGCCCAGGAAACTCTGGGGACGAAATAAATCATGTCCAGGGTGATGTTTCCGATGATGAACCGGTTCAGGAAATAGCCTGCCACCAGTCCCAGGGTGCAGCCCATGGCCGTCAGAACCATGCCCTCCCGGAACACATACAGGGCCGATTCCATGGGATAGAAGCCCAGAACCTTGATGGTGGCAATCTCCCGCGTTCGCTCCGTGATGTTGATGTTGGTCAGATTGTAGATCACGATGAAGGCCAGGGCCGCGGCGCACAGCACCACCAGAATCACGATATAGTCCAGACTGGACAGCATACCGGAAACCAGCTGGTTCATATCCTGAGCAGCGGACACGTTGGCCACATCCTTCAGGGCCATGACCTCCGCCGTGGCCCCGTGGATATCCCGGCCCTCGTAGACGTTCAGATAGGCCGTGTTGATCTCCGGAGCCTGGCCCCACTGGTCCAGGGCGGTCTGGGTGTGGATGACAACGTAGTTGTAGACGCTGTTGTCAAAGATGCCGCTGACGGTAAGCCGCAGGGCCTGCCGGTCGCTTGTCCGGACGGAAACCTGATCCCCCACCTCCAGACCCATCTTATCGGCGGTGCCGTTGCTGATGAGGGCCTGCCCCGGCCCCGGGAAGGAGAGGGCTTCCCCGCCGCAATGGAAATTCCAGAAGCCCTCCAGAGGCGTTTCCGAGGACAGAAGCTGAACGGGACGGGTCTGCTCCCCCCACTGCAGGTCCACGCTGCTCTGGTGGAGGAAGGCCACATCCTGGGCAAAGGACGAGGTATTTTCACGGAACCGGTCCAGGTCCGACTCGGTCTGGTCCTCCGAGAAGGTAACGGCAATGTCGTAGACGGATATTTCGTTAAACTGGTAATCCGCAAAGCCCCGGATGGTGTCCCGCAGGCCGAAGCCGGCGATCACCAGCGCGGTGCAGCCGCCGACGCCCAGCAGCATCATCACCAGACGCTTGCGGTAGCGCAGCACGTTCCGGACGGCCACCTTGTGCAGAAAGTCCAGATGCTTCCAGATGGGCAGCCGCTCCAGCAGAATCCGCTTGCCTGCCTTGGGCGCCCTGGGCCGAATCAGGTCCGCCGGGACCCCGGTGAGGGTTCTGCGGCAGCACAGCCAGGTCACCAGCAGCATACAGGCCGTAAAGCCCACCACGATCAGCAGACACAGGGGTACATCCATGGCCAGCTCCGCGTAGGGCGTGAAGGTATAAAGAATCCGGTAGCCCATCCAGATGACGCTGGGAAACACCAGAGAGCCTCCAATGACGCCCAGCACCGAGCCAATCAGGGTGGCGGAGCCGGCGTAAATCAGATACTTCCGGCTGATGGTGAGGTTGCCGTAGCCCAGAGCCTTCAGGACGCCGATCTGGGTCCGCTCCTCGTCCACCATTTTGCTCATGGTGGTCAGGCACACCAGAGCCGCCACGGCGAAGAAGAACAGGGGGAACACCCGGCTGACACCGGCCACAATATTGGAATCGCTGTCAAAGCAGGCATAGGCCCGGTTGGTGAGCCGGTCCAGCCGGTAGGTGTCCGGGGCTTCCATGTCAGCCAGCTCCCGCTCACCCTGCTCCAGCTCCTGCTTAGCCTCCCGCAGTTGGCGTTTCCCGTCGGCGATTCCCGTTTCATATTCCCGCAAAGACTGATCGTAGGCTGCCTGGCCCTCCTCCAGCTCCGCCCGGCCCGCTTCCAGATCATCCCGGGCCTCCTGCAGTGCCTGCTCATTCTTGGCCAGCTCCTGAAGCCCGCTTTCCAATTCCAGAGCGGAGGCGTCCAACTGGGCCTCGGCGGCGGCGAACCGGTCGCTTGCCTGGACCCGGCCCGATTCCAACTGGGCGTAGCCATCCTCAATCTGACGCAGACCGTCTTCCGCCTGGGCCTTCTGGGCTTCCAGCTCCGCCCGGGTAGCTTCCAGCTCCGCCTTCTGGGATTCCAGAGACGATTGGGTATTGTCCAGCTCCTGCTGCTGGGCTTCCAGCTCCTGAAGCCGGGCCTCCAGCTCCTGAATCTGGGCTTCCAGAGAGGCCTTGCTGGCAAGAAGGGTCTCGTTGGTGGGGTCGGCCTCCAGCCCCTTCTCCACCGTCTCCAGAAGACGTCTTGCGGAGGACAGGCCGGTTTCCGTCAGGCCCAGCATCAGCTCCAATTGCTGACGGCCGGAGTCAATCTGCTGCAGCCCCGCCTCAATTTGGGCAAGCCCCGACTCGACCTGGGCAAGCCCCGACTCGACCTGGGTCAGGCCAGCGTTCACCTGGGACTTCTGATTCAGAAGCTCCGCCTCCGTGGCGGCAAACTGGGTGTAGGTCTGGGATTTGCTTTCCAAAAGCTGAATCTTCCCCACCGTCAGTTGGGCCTGCCCGTCTTCCAGAGATTTTTTGGCGGTCTGAAGGGCCTCCTCGTTGGCGGAAAGCAGGGCCTCGTTATTTTCCAGTTCCTTCCAACCGTTATCCAGCTCCGCCTTGGCCTCGTCCAGCTTTTTCCGGCCCTCTGCCTCCTGGGTTTTCAGCTCCTCCAGGCCCCGGTTGTAGTCCTCCCAGCTCTCGTCCAATTGCTGCCGGGCCTCCGCCTGCACCGTCTCATACCGGCTCTGGGCCAAAGCCTCTGCCTGGGGCTTCAGCACGTCGGAAAGCTGCTCAACCGCCGCCTCGTAGTCCGGGTCGTACATGGGATAGTCCTCCGGCAAACGCAGGTCAATCTCCGTAAACACCCCGTCCATTTGAAAGCTCTCCATGGGTACATAGAGAAAGGCCGCCAGAGAGCCGCTGCCCACGGAGGTGGTGCCACGCTCAAAGTTCAGATACAGGGGCGAGGTACACAGGCCCACAATGGTCAGCTCCCGGGGCTCCAGCCGGTCCAGAGTGTCCTCCGTGTTGTCCTGGGAGACGGTAATGGTGGAGCCGATGTCCCCGGTGCTGAATTTATGGTTGTCTGCCAGGCATTCCCCCGGCTGGGTGGGCAGACGGCCCTCCACCAGCTCAGGGACGCTGACGGATTCCGGCAGACTGAGCAGCCGCACCGCCACATCCTTCTCCTGGCCGGGAATCCGGACCGCCACGTCCAGACTGACGGCTCCCTCCGCCGTTCCCACACCGGGAATCGCGGCCAGGGCCTCCACATCGGACTGGGTATAGCCGTATGTATTGAGGACCCGCAGGTCATACATGGCCTGCTGATCCACATATTTTTGGGCGGTGGCCATCATGGCGGGCTTGGCGGTTCTGAGTCCTGCCAGGAAGCCGGAGCCCAGAGCCACGATGGAGGCGATTGCCAGATACCGGCCCATGGTTTTCCAAATGGAGCGGCGCAGGTCCCGCCCCAGCGCCCGGGCCCTCACCACTCAATCTCCGCCACGGGGCGGGGGTCCGGGTTTACCACGGAGCTGATAACGGTTCCGTTTTTCACCCGAATCACCCGGTCGGCCATGGCAGTCAGGGCGGAGTTGTGGGTGATGATGATGACGGTCATGCCGGTTTGCTTGCCTGTGTCCTGCAGCAGCTTCAAAATGGCCTTGCCGGTGTTGTAATCCAGGGCACCGGTGGGCTCGTCACACAGAAGGAGCTTGGGGTTTTTGGCCAAAGCCCTGGCAATGGCCACCCGCTGCTGCTCGCCGCCGGAGAGCTGGGCGGGAAAATTGGCGGCCCGGTCCTTCAGGCCCACATCCGTCAGCACCTGCATGGGGTCCATAGGATGGGCGCAGATCTGGCTGGCCAGCTCCACGTTCTCCAGAGCCGTCAGATTCTGCACCAGATTGTAAAACTGGAACACGAAGCCCACATCCTGCCGCCGGTAGGTCACAAGACGGCGCTTACTATAGGCGGAGATGTCCTCCCCGTCCAGCAGAATCTTGCCGGAGGTGCGGCTGTCCATGCCGCCCAAAATATTCAAAAGGGTGGTTTTGCCCGCGCCGGAGGGGCCTACGATGACGCACAGCTCCCCACGCTCCACTTGAAAATTCACATTCCGCAGGGCCTCCACCTGCACCTCGCCGCTGCGATAGATTTTTCCCACGTTCTGAAATTCCACAAATGCCATGTTCATGCCTCCCGGAAACGGCACCGCGTCCAAGATAATTCCATTATAGAACGGAAATCCCCGATTTCATCAACAATCTGTAAACTTTCCCGCCCCGGAACAGGGCGCCAAGTTCCCTCTTTACAGAAGCCCGGTTTTCCGCTATGATACCCATAGTATCGTCAGAGAAAAATCCATTGACAAGGGGTAATTTCCCCCGTGGGGGCGGCCTATGTATAAAAATCCGAAGCTGACCTTTCAAAAAGGAGACCTGCTGGTCATCTGCCTGGTGGCAGTGCTGGCATCTCTCCTGGCGGTGTCCTTTTTGCCCCGGAGCGGGCAGAAGGGAGCCATTGAAATCTATCAGGACGGGCATCTGGTGCGGCGGTTTTCCGCCGGTCAGGAGGCGGAGCTTCTGATAGAGGGAGCGTATACCAACAAGGTGGTGATCCGGGAGGGCCGGGTGGCCATTGTGGAATCCGACTGCCCCGGCGGCGACTGCGTGCATATGGGCTGGATTGAGGACGGAGGGCAGAGCATCGTGTGCCTGCCCAACCGGGTGGAAATCCGGATCGTGGGCGCGGAAACCGGCGTGGACGCCGTAGTGGGGTGAGGAAGATGGAGAGAACAAAACGTGTTGCCCAATGCGCCCTGCTGATTTCCCTGGCGCTGGCCCTGTCCTATATGGAGCGGTTTCTGCCTCTTCAGCTTCTGATTCCCCTGCCGGGTATCAAGCTGGGCCTGGCCAACATCGTGACGCTGGTTTCGCTGTACCTGCTGGGGGTCCGGGACACCTTCGCCATTGTGGTTCTGCGGTGCTGCCTGGGGAGCCTCTTCGGAGGCAGCGCCGTGAGTCTGGCCTTCTCCCTGACAGGGGGGCTTCTGGCAACGGGAGCTATGGCTCTGGCAGGCAGGAGCCGGTATTTGTCGGTCTACGGCGTCAGCATACTGGGGGCGGCGGTCCACAACATAGGGCAAATTTGCGCCGCCATGGTGCTGATGCACGCGGTCCGGGTGGGGGCCTACCTGCCCTGGCTGCTGGTGGCGTCGCTCTTTACGGGCTTTGCCACCGGCTGTGTGGGGACGGGGATCCTGCGGGTCCTGATGCCCCGTAAGGATAAGGAGGAGCATCCATGAAACGTGTCCTTGCGCTAATCCTGCTTTTGACCCTGCTTTCCGGCTGCGCCAAAACCGGGGGCCCCCTCCAGGCCACCTGGCTGGACCTGTTTGACACCGTCACCACCGTCACCGGCTATGGCATGGGTCAGGCGGAATTCCAGACCCAGGCCCAGGCCATCCACGACGCCCTTCTGGAATATCATCAGCTTTTCGATATTTACGGGGACTATCCCGGAATCCAAAACCTGAAAACCGTCAACGACAAGGCCGGTCTGGAGCCTGTGACCGTGGACAAACGCATCGTGGAGCTGCTGCTGGACTGCCGGGCGTACTGGGAATCCTCCGGCGGGAAGGTGAATGTTGCCATGGGAAGCGTCCTGTCCCTGTGGCATGAGGCCCGGACCCTGGCCCTGGAGGATCCGGAGCGGGCCAGGCTCCCGGACATGGGCGCCCTGGAGGAGGCGTCGGCCCATACGGATTTTGACCGGGTTATCATCGATGCGGATGCCTCCACGGTGTACATCACCGACCCGGACCTGCGGCTGGATGTGGGGGCCATTGCCAAGGGCTGGGCGGTGGAGCGGGTGGCCCGGGGATTGCCGGAGGGCCTGCTTATCAGCGTGGGCGGCAACATCCGGGTCACGGGCCCCAAGGACGAGAAGGGAACCCCCTGGGTGGTGGGCATCCGGAACCCGGAGGGCGAAGATTACCTGGACACGCTGGAAATCACCGGCGGCAGCGTGATCACCAGCGGCGACTACCAGCGAACCTACACCGTAAACGGTGTGTCCTATCACCACATCATCGACCCGGACACCCGGATGCCCGCCGCCTACTGGCGCTCGGTGACGGTGGTGTGTCCGGACTCCGGCCTGGCGGATTTCCTGTCCACGGCATTGTTTCTGCTGCCCCAACAGGAGGGGCAGGCCCTGCTGGACCGGTACGGCGCCCAGGCCATGTGGGTCTCCGCCGACGGGAGCCGGTTCTACAGTCCGGGCCTTCAGGCGTCTTAGGCGTTTGTAACACGCGATTTTCCCCGGAGCAGAGTCGGGTCTGCTCCGGGGAAACGATTTCCATATAAAAATTTCCAAACCTCAGCCGGTGGCTGAGGTTTGGGTTTAGAAAGGAGGTGAAGAAATGAAAAAGATCAATCAACTGATTGCTTATATCATACGCCCAAATTGTGAAAAAATAAAGGGGGCAAATATTAAGAAACTATTAAGTTGCGCTTCCTTCCCAACCGCGCCCCCTCATGTCATCCTGAACGAAGCGAAGGATGACATGGGGGGCGCTCTTTAAGCCAAATCCTCCAATGCCGCCCGGACTGCCGCGATCACAAAGGCGGAAAAGGTGCGGTCCTTCCCCTGAA
>JBJDYK010000055.1:0-13322 GCA_051867275.1 Faecousia sp. | reverse complement strand
GGGTCATGACCCTCCCCTACATTTTGAGAAATCCTCTACGCGACTGAATAGGTACAAAAAAACAATCCACAACAAAGGAGCGAATCCCATGGGACTCAAATCCAGCTTGCGGCGGATCAAGGACGCCAGCCTCCGGCGCATGAATCAGAATATTCAGGAAATCCACCGGCAGACCGGGAAAAACCGGGTCTTCCTGTTTTGCGATATGGTCTGGTGCGCCCTGCACTACGGCGTGGGGTATCTGGACTATCATGTCTTCGGCTTTGCCCGCAACCGGGGGAAGAATCGGAAAACCTTCATGACCATGAGCCACAACATCGGTCTGACCCGGCTGGTGAACGACCGGAGCCTGTATCCCATCATGAACGACAAAATCCGCTTTCTGGAGACCTACGGGGCCTTCATCGGGCGGGCCTATCTGGACCTGCGGACCTGCGGAGCGGCGGAGCTGCGGGAATTCTGTGAAGCCCATAAGGTGATCTTTGCCAAGCCCATATCCGATTTCGGCGGCACCGGCGTGGAGCGGCTGGTAAGCGGGGAGGTGTCCGACTGGGACGGCCTCTACGCCCGGCTCACCGGCGGGAAACAGTATCTGGTGGAGGAGGCCATCACCCAGCACCCGGACATGGCCCGGCTGTGCCCCGACTCCGTCAACACCCTGCGGATGGTGACGGTGGTGCTGGAGGGAACGCCCCGGTTCCTCTATGCCCTGCTGCGGATGGGCAGCGGCAAGAGCCATGTGGACAACATTTCCAGCGGCGGCATGTACACCCTGGTGGGGCCGGAGGGGGAGCTGGCATTCCCCGCCTTCTGCGACAAAACCGGCCTCTACTACGACCGCCACCCCGCCACGGAAACGGTGTTCCAGGGCTTCCGGGTCCCCTGCTTCCGGGAGGCCAAAGAGCTGTGCCTCCGGGCCGCCATGACGGAGCCCCGGCTGGGCTACATCGGCTGGGACGTGGCCGTCACCCCGGAGGGACCCATTCTGGTGGAGGGCAACGTTCTGCCGGGCTACGACATGGCCCAGAACGCCCGCTTCCACCCCGACGGTCAGGGCCTGCTGCCCACCTTCGAAAAAATTCTGGGAAGACCCGTGCCAAAGGCCTGAAAAACGACGCCCCGGCTTCCGTGACCGCGGAGCCGGAGCGTCGTTTTATTTCGCCGCCATGGAAGCCTTGGGAGGAAAATACATATTTTTGAAAGCCTTACAAATAATAACCACGGTGAAGAAACCGGGCCGGGCCCGAGAGAAGGAGAGCAAGAACATGAAAGCTACCGGCATTGTCAGACGCATCGATGACCTGGGCAGAGTGGTCATCCCCAAGGAAATCCGCCGTACCCTCCGCATCCGGGAGGGGGACCCCCTGGAGATTTACACGGAGAAGGACGGCGGGGTGATTTTCAGAAAGTATTCCCCCATGGGGGATTTGCAGGATTTTGCCGCTCAGATTTGTGAGGCCATGGGCAAGAACACCGGCAGAATCGCCGCCGTGGCCGATCGGGACGCCATCATCGCCCTGTCCGGCGCCCCCCGACGGGAGCTGCTGGATCAGCGGAACTCGGCGGACCTGGAGAATCTCATGGAGCAGCGTAAGTCCTACCGTTACAGCGAGGGAAACGTGAAGCTGCCGGCGGTGGAGGGGTCCCAGAAATATTTTCTGGGGGCGGCGGCTCCCATTGTGTCCCAGGGGGATCTGATGGGCTGCGTCATGCTGCTGATGGACGAGGCGGAGCCCGCTCCCATGGAGGGGGATCAGAAGGTGGTCCAGACCGTGGCGGGTTTCCTGGGGAAGCAAATGGAGAGCTGAAAAAAGCCATGTGCCGTTTTTCCGGCACATGGCTACTTTTATGGTACCTATTCAGTCGCGCGAAAGATTTCCCAAAATGTAGGGGAGGGTCATGACCCTCCCGGCAGTACAAAGTGACGTTTTGTACATTGTTTCGGCGAATACGAACCAGGCTCCCTGCGGATTCGCCTGAATTTGTTTGAAAATATGGTGCTTTCCGCCGGGAGGGTCATGACCCTCCCCTACGGTAAGCGCCAGCAAAACACGCATGGATTCCATGTTTTCCAACTGCTGCTGAACAGTTACCTTTTATGAACGTTCCCGGAGCATGGGGCGCAGGCGCTGGCGGTAGAGGCGGAAAAACAGCATAAGCGAAATGGTCAGGCTGGCCACCTCCGCGATGGGGAAGGACCACCACACCAGATCCAGATTTCCCGACAGGGACAGCAGCCAAGCCGCCGGCAGCAGCACCACAAGCTGCCGCGCCATGGAGGTGAAGGTGGAGTACAGCCCCTTGCCCAGAGCCTGGAACACGGCGCTCAGGACGATGCAGAAGCCGGCCAGCAGATAGTGCCAGCCGATGGCCCCGGTGCCTTGCGGCCGATGGCAAGGAACCGTTCCGAGGGCTCAAACAGGCTCAGGAGCAGGTCGGGGCACAGCTCGAAGGACAAAAATCCCACCAGCATAAAGCAGAAGGCCACCGCCATGCTCAGAAGAATGGCACGCCTGATTCGCTCCGGCTTTCTTGCGCCGTAGTTGTAGGCCACGATGGAAATCAGGGCGTTGTTCAGGCCGAAGATGGGCATGAAGATGACGCTCTGGATTTTGAAATAGGAGCCGAACACCGCCACGGCGGTGGTATTGAAGCCGTTCAGAATCCGGTTCATGCAGAAGGTCATGACCGAGCCGATGGCCACCATGATGACCGAGGGGATGCCCACCCCCAGAATGGGCTTCAGAACATTCCATCTGGGAGCCATGGTCTTGAGGCTCAGCCGCACATCCGTATTTTTGGTGAAGTGGAACAGCATGGCCAGCAGGAAAGCGACAATCTGTCCGATGACCGTTGCCACGGCGGCACCGGCCACACCCATGGCAGGGATGCCCAGACCGCCGAAAATGAACAGAGGGTCCAGGACGATGTTCAAAATGGCGCCGGTTCCCTGGGTAATCATGGTGTAAACGGTCCTGCCCGTGGCCTGAAGCAGGCGCTCAAAGAGAATCTCTCCGAAAATGCCGAAGCTGAACAGGGTGCAGATGGTGAGGTACTGGGTGCCGCCCTGGGTGATGGCAGCCACATCGCTCTGGTCCGGAAGAAGAAGCCGGAAAAGCAGCCGCCCAGAATCGTGAAGGTCAGGCAGCACACCATTGCCAGCAGGACGCCGTTGCCGGCGGCCCGGTTGGCCCTGTCAAATTCCCGGCTGCCCAGGCACTTGGACAGAAGGGAGTTGACGCCCACGCCAACGCCGGTGGAAAAGCCGATCATCAGGTTCTGCACCGGGAAGGCCAGGGACACGGCGGTGAGAGCGTCCTCGCTGACCCGGGAGACATAGACGCTGTCGACGATGTTGTAAAGGGCCTGGACCAGCATGGACAGGGTCATGGGAAGGGCCATGGTTGCCAGGAGCCTGCCCACAGGCATATGGCCCATTTTGTTTTCTTTTTCCGGCTGGCGCATAGGAAATCCATCTCATTTTTCCGTATTGTAAAGAAAGGCAGGAGGGCTCCGAAACCCTCCTGTCTCATGCTCTCCCCGGTAGGGGAATTCGATTGTTGGTCAGGGGCCGGGTCACAGAGAAAATGCGCCAACCCGCAGGCTAGCGCATTTGCTGGTGACCCGTACGGGACTCGAACCCATGTTACCGCCGTGAAAGGGCGGTGTCTTAACCACTTGACCAACGGGCCTGGTAGCGGCAATCTGATTCGAACAGATGACATACCGGGTATGAACCGGGTACTCTACCAGCTGAGTTATGCCGCCATACGCTGCTCCAGCAGTTTTCCACCGGGACAGCTTCATCATTATAAGGAATATAAGGCATTTTGTCAAGAGTTTTTTTTCGGTTTTTTCTCACGGAGGTAAAACCGAAATTTACCGAAGATCGCCGTAGGGCGGGGTCATGACCCCGCCGGGCAGTATCAAAACAGTAGGCAGTACCAATCATTCGCAAAAGGGACGATTTACGGTGGGAAATGCGTATTTGACGCAACTGCACTGCAAATAATCGGTGCCCGGCGGGGGCATGCCCCCGCCCTACGGGTGCAGTGGGCATAAAATCCTCTTTTTTTCATGATTTTGCATTGTTTTCCAAAATCGTTTTGACAAAGGCAACCGAATGTTGTATACTGGAGCTGTATGGGCGCATAATTCGCCCAACATCATATATGCAAAATTCCAGAAATGAAAGGATCGGGATTATGTATAAGATTGTTCGCAAAAAAGAGCTGAACGCCTCCGTCACCATGATGGACATCGAGGCCCCCTTTGTTGCCAAAAAGGCAAAGGCCGGCCAGTTCATCATCTTCCGCATTGACGAAGAGGGTGAGCGCGTCCCCCTGACCATCGCCGGCTGCGACCGGGAGAAGGGCACCGTCACCATCATCTTCCAGAAGGTGGGCTTCTCCACCATCGCCCTGGGCAACCTGAACGAGGGCGACTACATCCGTGACTTCGTAGGTCCCCTGGGCCGTCCCACCGAGGTGGAAGGCATGAAGCGGGTCTGCGTGGTTGGTGGCGGCGTGGGCTGCGCCATTGCTCTGCCCGCTGCCAAGGGCTTTAAAGAAGCCGGCGCCATTGTGGACGTCATCATCGGCTTCCGTACCAAGGACATCGTCATCCTGGAGGAGGAGTTCCGGGCCTGCTCCGACAACCTGTACCTCATGACCGACGACGGCTCCTACGGCGAGAAGGGCTTCGGCACCGTGAAGCTGCAGCAGCTTCTGGAGTCCGGCATCCAGTATGACGAGGTGCTGGCCATCGGCCCCGTGCCCATGATGAAGTTCGTCTCCAAGACCACCGAGCCCTTCGGCGTCAAGACCATGGTGTCCCTGAACCCCATCATGGTGGACGGCACCGGTATGTGCGGCGGCTGCCGCGTGACCGTGGGCGGCGAGACCAAGTTCGCCTGCGTGGACGGCCCCGAGTTTGACGGCCATCAGGTGGACTATGCCGAGCTTATGAGCCGGAACTCCGTCTACCGCGACCGGGAAGCTCAGGTCACCAAGGATCACGCCTGCCGCATGGAAGCCATGGGCAAGGCACTCATTAAATAAGGAGGAAGCTGCAATGGCGAACATGATTCTGACCAAAACCCCCATGCCCGAGCAGGACCCCCAGGTTCGTGCCCGCAACTTTAAAGAGGTGGCCCTGGGCTACACCCCCGAGATGGCCATGGAAGAAGCGAAGCGCTGCCTGAACTGCAAGAAGCCCAAGTGCGTGGAGGGCTGCCCCGTCAACGTCCGCATCCCCGAGTTCATCGCCAAGGTGGCCGAGGGCGACTTCAAGGCCGCTTATGAAATCATCACCTCCACCAACGCCCTGCCGGCTCTGTCCGGCCGCGTGTGCCCCCAGGAGAGCCAGTGCGAGAGCAAGTGCGTCCGGGGCGTCAAGGGCGAGCCTGTGGCTATCGGCCGTCTGGAGCGGTTCGTGGCCGACTGGTATCGTGAAAACATCAACGCCATGCCCGAGAAGGTTCCCTCCAACGGCATGAAGGTGGCCGTGGTTGGCTCCGGCCCTGCCGGTCTCACCTGCGCCTCCGATTTGGCCAAGAAGGGCTACCAGGTGTCCGTGTTCGAGGCTCTGCATACCGCCGGCGGCGTGCTGGTGTACGGCATCCCCGAGTTCCGTCTGCCCAAGGCCATCGTGGCCAACGAGGTCAGGAAGCTGGAGGCCCAGGGCGTGGAGGTCATGACCAACATGGTCATTGGCCGGGTCCTGTCCATCGACGAGCTGTTCGAAATGGGCTATCAGGCCGTGTTCGTCGGCTCCGGCGCGGGCCTGCCCATGTTCATGCACATCCCCGGCGAGTCTCTCAAGGGCGTGTACTCCGCCAACGAGTACCTGACCCGGACCAACCTGATGAAGGCTTACGCCGAAGAATCCGACACCCCCATCATGAAGTCCCGTGCCGTGGCCGTTGTGGGCGGCGGCAACGTGGCCATGGACGGCGCCCGCTGCGCCATGCGTCTGGGCGCCGACAAGGTGTACATCGTCTACCGCCGTGGCGAGGCCGAAATGCCCGCCCGTAAGGAAGAGCAGCACCACGCCAAGGAGGAGGGCATCGAGTTCAAGACCCTGTGCAACCCCGTGGAGATCCTGGGCGATGAGAACGGCAATGTCTGCGGCATGAAGTGCGTCCGCATGGAGCTGGGCGAGCCTGATGCCTCCGGCCGCCGCCGTCCCGTGGAGGTTCCCGGCTCCGAGTTTGTCCTGGATGTGGACACCGTCATCATGGCCCTGGGCACCAGCCCCAACCCCCTGATCCGGTCCACCACCCCCGGCCTGGAGACCAACCGGAAGGGCTGCCTCATCGTGGACGAGAACGAGATGACCACCCGCGAGGGCGTGTTCGCCGGCGGCGATGCCGTCACCGGTGCCGCCACCGTCATCCTGGCCATGGGCGCCGGCAAGAAGGGCGCCGCCGCCATCGACAATTTCCTGAAGAAGGCCTAAATCAAAAGATTACAAAGCAAGCCCCCGGCCATATCCTGGCCGGGGGCGGTGATTACTCAGGATGAATTTGATTTTCCGCATCGCGGCGTGCAGGATGACAGGGGCGCGGTAAATTTCCGTTTACCGCACCCGTCCTATGGTGGCACTTTCGTTTACGCATCCGTAGGGCGGGGTCATGACCCCGCCGGGCACCAATTTCTTGCGGTGAAGTTACATCAAATGCGTATTTCCATCGCAAACCGCCCATTTTACGAATGATTGGTACTGCCTACTGACTTGCTACTGCCCGGCGGGGGCATGCCCCCGCCCTACAGGCGGTGCGGTAAATTTCCGTTTACCGCGCCGCACCCGTAGGGGAGGGTCATGACCCTCCCGGCAGTATGCAAAAACAAATTGTACCATGTTCCGGCGAATTCGAACCGAACTCCCTGCGGATTCGCCCAAAATGGTTGGAAATCCCAGGTGCCTGCCGCCGGGAGGGTCATGACCCTCCCCTACGGGTGCAGTGCTATAAATTTCCGTTTACCGCTACAAGCACCAGGAGGAAGCATGAAGAAAAACATCTTTTTTGATCTGGACGGCACCCTGACGGATTCCGGCGAGGGCATTATGAAGTGCGCCAAGCTGGGTCTGGACCATTTCGGCATCGGGGTGCCCGATTATGACGCCCTGCGGAGTTTCGTGGGGCCGCCTCTGCGGGAGAGCTTTGTCCGATTCGGCGTCCCCGCGGACAGGGCCGAGGAGGCCGTGGCGGTGTTCCGCAGCCGGTACAACACCGTGGGCAAATACGAGAATTTCCCCTACCCCGGCATCGACACCCTGCTGGAAACCCTGTGCCGGGAGGGCTATCGTCTGTTCGTGGCCACCTCCAAACCGGAGGTGCTGGCAAAGGATGTGCTGCGCCATTTTGAGTTGGACCGCTATTTTGTACAAATCTGCGGCGCGGCCTCCGATATTTCCCGGGATTCCAAGGATCAGGTCATCGCCTACCTGCTGGAGCAGGTAGGGGGCCGGGAGCAGGCCGTCATGGTGGGCGACACCCCATACGATGTGCTGGGAGCCAAGGCCCACGGCATTCCCACCATCGGCGTGTCCTGGGGCTACGGCGCGGTGGCGGATATGGAGAAAGCCGGTGCCATTGCCATTGCCCACAGCATGGAGGAGCTGCTGGCCCTTCTGCGTCAATAAACGAATAGGAGGAAAAGCGTATGAAGGTATTCTTCGGCATCAACATCACAAAAGACAAGAAAAACGAAACCTATGACGGGGAAGTGTTCATAGGGAAGAAGCTGCCCCAGGACCAGGCCCGGGCCATGGAGGCCCAGAACGCCCGAATGGAGGACTGCGAGGAGAAGGCAAAGCTGCCTTTGGCGCTCCGCGTCGTGCAGTTGGTAGCGTTTTTCGTGGCGGTGTGCGCCTTTTTGGGCGTCATAAAGGCCGATGTTTCCATATTCCAGGCCTACCGGAACGCCCCCTGGGTCTTCTATGGGGGCATCGCTGCCGCCGTGATCTGGGCAGTGCTGTTTCTTCTGGAGAAGCTCCGGGAGCGCAAGCAGAACCGGAGCGAGGAAAACGCCGTGGCTCTGCACCGGCAGGAAAGTCTGGAGTGGAGCTGCTATGAGGCCCTGGATGTGCCCGGCGACGCCCCCTATGTGGATGTGCTGCTCATGCGCTATAAGGAGAAAAAGGGAAAGCCCGTCCCCGTGGCCACCGGCGGCACCACCTTTCTGAACCCCCAGCTTCGGATTTTCATCCGGGAGGGCAAGCTGTGCCTGGCAGACCTGTTCCAACGCTACGACATCCCCATGAAGGATTTGGCCGGTATTTACCGGGTGAACGCCTGGGGCTCCGCGCCCTCGTGGAACAAGGATGAGTCCTTCCCCAACGACAAGGGCTACAAAATCACCACCTTCCAGTACGGCATCCGCTTCAAGCCCTACTATGCCCTGTTCATCCGCCGCCAGGGGGAGACCTACGCCCTGTACTTCCCGCCCTATGAGCTGCCCCTGTTCCAGAAGCTCACCGGCTGCGTCATGCTGTGAGACGGCTAAGGAGAATGACATGAAATACGGATTTATCGGCTGCGGCAACATGGGCGGCGCCATTGCCAAGGCTCTGTGCAAGAAAACCACGGACATACTGGTGTCCGACCGTTCCGGCAAGGCCAAGGCCCTGGCGTCGGAGCTGGGCATTTCCTATGGGGATAACGAAACCATTGCCGCCGGGTGCGACCGGATTTTTCTGGGGGTCAAGCCTCACATGATGGAGGATGTGCTGACACCGCTCCGGCCGGTTTTGGAAGCGCGCAAGCCCCTGCTCATCACCATGGCCGCCGGTCTGGAAATCAAACGGATTGAGACCATGGTTGGCACCGCCCTTCCCGTCATCCGCATCATGCCCAACACCCCCACCGCCATGGGCAAGGGCGTGATTCCCTACTGCCGCAACGCTCTGGTGGAGGACGAAACGCTGGCGGATTGGCTGGAGGACATGAGGCACTGTGGGATGTTGGACTGTCTGGAGGAGCGACTCATAGACGCCGCCAGTGCCCTCTCCGGCAGTGGGCCCGCATATATGTACCTGTTTCTTGAGGCACTGGCCGACGGCGCGGTGTCCTGCGGCCTCCCCCGGGCCAAGGCCATGGAATACGCCGCCGCCACCATGGCGGGGGCGGCGGAAATGGTTCTGGCTACCGGACAGCACCCCGGGGAACTGAAGGACGCCGTCTGCTCCCCCGGCGGCAGCACCATCGCCGGTATCCGCGCCCTGGAGCAGCACGGCTTCCGAGGCGCCGCCATAGATTGCGTCATCGCCGCTTTTAAACGGAATCAGGAGCTGGGGAAATAGCCCACCGCAGAGGTGATAGTAATGCACACACGAATCCGTAAGGCCCGTGAGGCTATGGGCTACACAAGAGAAAAATTTGCCGAGAAGCTGGATGTCAGCGTTTCGTACCTGGCAGAACTGGAACGGGGCAGAACCGGCATTTCCGTTAAAATGCTTGTGAAGGTCTGTAATGTGCTGGGGCTGTCTGCCGACTATGTTCTTTTCGGCAACGAACGAACGGAGGACGAATTAAGGCTTGATGCCATCCGCCGCATTGACGGGAAATACTTGCCCCTCCTGGACAAGGTTGTGGAAGAGCTGCTGGCGTTGGATTCCGACCATTAACACAAAATGGGGATAGCTTTTGACGGCTATCCCTATTTTTATTGTGCTGTTTTCAGAACTGTAGGGGAGGGTCATGACCCTCCCGGCGGCAGGCACGGGAATTTACAAACTCATTTGGGCGAATCCGCAGGGGTGTTTGGCTCGAATTCGCCGAAATTCGGTGCGAATTGTTTTTGCATACTGCCGGGAGGGTCATGACCCTCCCCTACAGTGGGTGCGAGCGTAAGCATTTTTTCGGAATCTAGGGGTTCAGCAAATCCAGAAACTGGCGGAAGGCGGTGGGAAGGGCGGCGGTTTTTTCGATTTCCGCCCGGGTCAGCCAGGTGAAGGTTTCGTTTTGGCTGTCGCAGTCCAGGCGGTAGGCCCGGAGGTTCCACTGGATGTGGGTAAAAATATGGGTCCTCTCAACTCTGCGCCGGATGTCCCGGGGCGCAAGACCCCAGCTTTCCGCCAGAGCCACGGCTCCCGCCTCGTCCAAAGCCCCCTCCACGTTGGGAAACTGCCACAGCCCCGCCAGCAGGCCCTCATCGGGCCGCTTCTCCAGGGCATACTCTCCCCGGCAGCACAGCACCAGCACCGTCCGCTCCTCCTGCCGCCTGGCTTTTTTGGGCAGACGAATGGGGTATCTGGTCTGGGTTCCGGAGCGGTTTGCCCGGCACAGGGAGGCCATGGGGCAGCGGTCACATTGGGGAACTCCGTTGGGGCCGCAGACCGTGGCCCCCAGCTCCATGAGTGCCTGGGTAAAATCCCCGGGCCGGTCCTGGGGATATACGGCGGCCAATTCCCTCTGGGCCAGGGCTTTGGTCCGGGGCAGGTCAATGGGTTCCTGCCAGGCAAGCAAACGGGACAAAACCCGCAACACGTTGCCGTCCACCGCAGGCTCCGGCAGGCCAAAGGCAATGGAGGCAATGGCCCCCGCCGTATAGGGGCCGATGCCGGGAAGGGCGCGGATGTCCTCATAGGTATGGGGGAACCGGCCCCCGTGCTGCGCCTCTATGACCAGGGCGGCCTTTTTCAGATTCCGAACCCGGCTGTAATAGCCCAGGCCCTCCCACAGCTTGTGTAAAAGCGCATCCTCCGCGTGGGCCAGAGATGTCACCGTAGGAAGATGTTCCAAAAACCGGGCGTAATACCCCTTCACCGCCTCCACCCGGGTCTGCTGGAGCATGATCTCCGACACCCAGATGTGGTAGGGGTCCCGGTCCGCCCGCCAGGGTAAATCCCGGTGGTTTTCCTCATACCAGGGAAGAAGCTGCCCTGGCAGAGCGCGCAAAATCTCAGAGTCTTCCAAATACATCCCCCAAGCTGTCATGTATCACCAGATTGGCATAACCGTCATAGGGGGTCTCGTCCCGGTTGATGAGAACCAGACGGTTGCCCCTGTAATACTGAATGAGACCCGCGGCGGGGTACACCGTCAGGCTGGTGCCCGCCACAATCAGCAGGTCCGCCTTCCGAATGGCGTCCACGCTTTTTTCCAGAGTGGTCTGATCCAGACTTTCCTCGTAAAGCACCACATCGGGCTTCACGATGCCGCCGCACCGGCACAGTGGCACCCCCGGGGCGTCCTTCACAAACTCCGCCGGATAAAAGCTGTGGCATTTTTCGCAGTAGTTCCGCAGAACGCTGCCGTGAAGCTCATAGACCTTTTTGCTGCCGGCCTTCTGGTGGAGGCCGTCGATGTTCTGGGTCACCACCGCCAGCAGCTTCCCCTCCTGCTCCCACCGGGCCAGCACCCTGTGGGTCACGTTGGGTTCAAAGCCCAGGGGCAGCATTTTTTCCTTATAAAACCGGAAGAAATACTGGGGGTCCCGCTTGTAAAAGCTGTGGCTGATGATGGTCTCCGGGGGATAGTCGAATTTCTGATTGTAAAGCCCGTCCACGGAGCGGAAGTCCGGGATGCCGGATTCCGTGCTTACTCCCGCACCGCCGAAGAAAACGATGCGGCTGGATTCGGCTACCCATTGCTTCAGGGTTTCCAACTGTTTCATCATGGAGCCTCCTTGTTGTTGCCAGCCTCTGTAGGGGCCGGATATATCCGGCCCGGCAGGCTGCACCGATTCAAACTGCGCACCTATGCGAATTCGTAACATCCTGCGTTTTATCGGTTCTGCTCTGTCCTATCAGGTTTCGGTCCGGATATATCCGGACCCTACAGTGACCCTTATGGGGCCGGTTCCCAGCCCTCGGACTCGATTTCCGCCAGGAGCTTTTTCTCCTGTTTGGTTTCAAAGGTGACTTTTTCAAATAAATCCGGGCGGCGGGCTCTGGTTCTTCGCAGGGACTGCTTTCGCCGCCAGCGGGCCACCTTCTGATGATCCCCGGAGCGGAGGATTTCCGGCACCTCCAGGCCGTGCCAGTTGGCCGGGCGGCTGTACTGGGGGTACTCCAGCAGGCCGTTAAAATGGCTCTCATCCTCAAAGCATTCCGGGTCCGCCAACACACCCGGCACCATGCGGCACACGGCGTCCGTCACCGCCATGGCGGCAATCTCGCCTCCGGTGAGGACGAAATCTCCCAGGGAAATCTCCTCGTCCACGCACTCGTCAATGAATCGCTGGTCGATGCCCTCGTAATGGCCGCAGACCAGAATCAGATTTTCCATTTTGCTCAGGCGAATGGCGTCGGTCTGCTTAAAGGTGTGGCCGCAGGGGGACAGGTACACCGTATGGACCGGGCCTCCGGCTTCATCGCAGACCGCCTCCCAGCAGCGGTACAGTGGGTCCGCCTGCATGATGGCACCCCGGCCGCCGCCGTAGGGGTAGTCGTCCACCTGGCACTGCTTGCTGGCGGTATAGTCCCGAATCTGGTGGGCCTCAATGCGGATAAAGCCCCGCTCCTGGGCACGGCCCAGTATGCTCTCGGACAGCACATCCCCCAGAGAATCGGGAAACAGGGTCATGATGTCAATCCGCATCGGTTCGCATCCCCTCGATCAGCTTTACACGGATGAAGCCCGCCTCCGGATTGGTCTCCAGCAGGAATTCCTTCACCCCGGGGATCATATATTCATGTTCCCCCTGCACCACATACACATCGTTTCCCGGCATGGAGAGGATCTCCTTCACCTTTCCGATTTCCCGGCCCTCTGCCAGCACCGGCAGGCCGATGAGGTCGGCGATGAAATAGGTACCCTCCTCCAGCTCCACATCGTCCCGGTTCACCTCCACCACGGTGTTGCGCAGTGCCTGGGCTGCCTCCATGGTGTCCACGCCCCGGAGCTTCAGAAGGACGCAGCTTTTCTGGACCCGGGCAGACTCCACCTGGAATTCTCTGCCCTTCAGATACACCCGGTCAAAGAGGGTCAAAAACTCCGGGCCGTCAGCCCAGGGCAGAATCTTGCATTCCCCCCGGACCCCATGGGTGGAGACAATAGTCCCGGCTTGCAGATATTGTTTCATAATGGTTTTCCTCCCATGAAGTGTGCCAGATTTCCGTTTATCGTATCTACCCTACGACGGTACTTTCGTTTACGCACCCGTAGGGCGGGGTCATGACCCCGCCGGGCACCGATTTATCAAAATGCAGTTACATCAAATGCGTATTTCAACCGTAAACCGCTCATTTTACGGATTACCGGTATTGCCTACTGATTCGTGACTGCCCGGCGGGGGCATGCCCCCGCCCTACAGCGATATTCGATAAATTTCCGTTTACCGCGCCGCACCCGTAGGGGAGGGTCATGACCCTCC
>JBJDYK010000054.1:0-2441 GCA_051867275.1 Faecousia sp. | reverse complement strand
GAAGCCTCCGTTACTCTTTTGGAGGCGACCACCCCAGTCAAACTACCCACCAAGCCGTGTCCCCTCCTCGAGGGTTAGACCCCCGCCGAAAGAAGGGTGGTATTTCAACGGCGACTCCATACGAACTAGCGTCCATACTTCGCAGTCTCCCACCTATCCTGCACATCTTCCGGCAAGGATCAGCGCTAAGCTGTAGTAAAGGTTCACGGGGTCTTTTCGTCCCGTTGCGGGTAGGCGGCATCTTCACCGCCACTACAATTTCACCGAGCTCACAGCTGAGACAGTGCCCAGATCGTTACACCATTCGTGCAGGTCGGAACTTACCCGACAAGGAATTTCGCTACCTTAGGACCGTTATAGTTACGGCCGCCGTTTACCGGGGCTTCAATTCAGAGCTTTGACTTGCGTCGAACTCCCCCTCTTAACCTTCCGGCACCGGGCAGGTGTCAGGCCATATTCGTCATCTTTACGATTTCGCATAGCCATGTGTTTTTGGTAAACAGTCGCCTGGGCCATTTCTCTGCGCCCGCCTTGCGGCGGGTCCCCTTCTCCCGAAGTTACGGGGTTAATTTGCCTAGTTCCTTGGCTGTGATTCACTCGAGCGCCTCGGGATTCTCTCCCCGCCCACCTGTGTCGGTTTCCGGTACGGGCGGCACCACTCTTGACGCACTCGGACTTTTCTTGCAAGCCTGTTTCCACCATACTGTCAGATTGCCCGAAGGCTCCCTGTACTGTCGCGGCTCAGTCGCCCTACCCCGCTTCAACCAGCTATTCCGTCAGCTGGCGATGGTGTCACTCCTCGGTCATCCTTGTGCCCGTGGCGCCGGTAGCGGAATCTTTACCGCTTTTACATCGCGTGCGCCTCTCGGCTTCCGCTTAGTCCCCGACTTACCCTGAGACGGTTAACGTCGCTCAGGAACCCTTGGGCTTTCGGCGCGCGGATTTCTCTCCGCGTTATCGTTACTCATGCCTACATTTTCTTTTCCGGACGCTCCAGGATACCTCCCGGTATCCCTTCAACGCTGTCCGCAATGCTCCCCTACCGAGCGTATCTCTACGCTCCCTCGGCTTCGGCGGTGGTCTTGATGCCCGTTCATCATCCACGCAGTTCCGCTCGACTAGTGAGCTGTTACGCACTCTTTGAATGAATAGCTGCTTCCAAGCTAACATCCTAGCTGTCTCTGCGGTACCACATTGTTCTGTCTCAACTTAAACCACTCTTCGGGGCCTTGGCCGGAGGTCTGGGCTCTTACCCTCTCGCCGGCGGATATTAGCACCCGTCGACTCACTCCCGACGCATGACGTACGCGCATTCGGAGTTTGGCAGGACTCGATAGGCGGCGAAGCCCTCTCGTCCTATCAGTATCTCTACCTCACGTACGTTTCGTCGAGGCTGTCCCTAAAGACATTTCGGGGAGTACGAGCTATCTCCCAGTTTGATTGGCCTTTCACTCCTACCCTCAACTCATCCAAGCCCTTTTCAACGGAAACTGGTTCGGTCCTCCAGTGCCTGTTACGGCACCTTCAACCTGGTCAAGGGTAGATCACTAGGTTTCGCGTCTGCTCGCACCGACTGAACGCCCTGTTCAGACTCGCTCTCGCTTCGGCTCACGCACCTCAGGTGCTTAACCTCGCCGGCACGAAGCAACTCGTAGGCTCATTATGCAAAAGGCACGCCGTCGCCATCGCTGGCTCCGACCGCTTGTAAACGAACGGTTTCAGGTTCTTTTTCACTCCCCTGCTAGGGGTTCTTCCCACCTTTCCCTCACGGTACTGGTCCACTATCGGTCTTCTGGTAGTCTTTAGCCTTGCGGGATGGTCCCCGCAGATTCGGACAGGATTCCTCGTGCCCCGCCCTACTCAGGTGGCGGTCCTGACAAGTCCTCGTTACCGGTACGGGCGTTTCACCCTCTTCGCGGTGCGTTTCCACGCACTTCCCGTTCCTTGACTCGTTCCTTTGACCGCTCCTACAACCCCGACATGTCCTTGAACACATCGGTTTAGGCTCTGCCCCTTTCGATCGCCTCTACTCAGGGTATCGATTATTTCTTTCTCTTCCTCCCGGTACTGAGATGTTTCAGTTCCCAGGGTTCGCCCCGGCTATGCCGGTGAATGGTCTTCAACCATTCGGGTTGCCCCATTCGGACATCCACGGATCAAAGCCTGCTTGCGGCTCCCCGTGGCTTCTCGCAGCTTGCCACGTCCTTCCTCGCCTCCAGAAGCCCAGGCATCCCCCGTTCGCTCTTCTCCTCTTTCTCTCGTGAATCACGGTACACCCTACATAACCTTCCGGCCATGCAGGCTTTCCGCGACTTGTCTCGTTTTGCCTGTGAAACTTCAGTTTTCTCGCAACTCGATTTGACTCTCGTTTTCGATTTTCAAACTGATTTCTTTCTGTTTTTCTTTACCTCTTATTCTCTCTCAACGTTGTCAATGATCTC
>JBJDYK010000053.1:0-2442 GCA_051867275.1 Faecousia sp. | reverse complement strand
CGCAGAGTGTCAAACTCTGCGAAAGCGAGTTCTTACGAAGAGAGGGATTGCCTATGAAAGCTGTAAGCAGGAAGGGGAAGTGGCTGGAAAAAAACAGCCCTGCCCATAAGATATTGTCCGCGGTTGGCCTGGTTTTGTGCATCGTGTTTGGCTTTATGCTGATCTGCAACCTGACCATCATCATCAAAGGGACCATCTCGCCGGAGAAGCCGCCTTCGGTGCTGGGGATTACCCCCATGGTGGTCAAGTCCGGCTCCATGTCCGGCACGGCCGAGGGCCACATTGAAGTGGGCGACCTGATCCTTGTCGGCAAGGCAGACCCGGACAAGCTGCAGGCAGGTGATGTGATCGCCTTTATGGAAGGCTCCATGGTGGTGACCCACCGCATTGTGGAGATCCAGACCGATGAGTCCGGCCAGCGTAAATTCATCACCAAGGGAGACGCCAACAACGCCCCGGATCAGACCCCGGTTACCCCGGAGCGGCTGGTGGGCATCTATCAAAGCCGGATTCCCAAGGTGGGGGATTTCGCCCTATTCCTGCAGACACCCATCGGCATGCTTCTCTTCATCGGAACCCCGCTGCTGGCGTTTATCATCTATGACATCCTCCGCCGCCAGAGAAGCACCGCCCGGGAGAGCCGCCGCACCGCCGAGCTGGAGGCCGAGCTGGCCCGTTTGCGAAAGCAGGGCGAGGACAACCGGGAATCCGAAGAAGAGTAAAAGCCTGAACGCGTATATCAATGTCGGCTGTGCGGCCACACGCAAGGCGGGCACGGATATAGATGTGAGGCCAACCCTCACGTTGGGATGAGCCATCATCCCGAACCACGGACGAATCCTCGTCCCAACACCATTACATTACATTAAGGAGGTCTATTCATGAAGAAGAATAGAACAATGAGAGTCTCCACTCTCCTGCTGGCTCTCACACTCATCACGTCCTGCTTTGTGGGCGGCACCTTCGCCAAGTACACCACCACCACTGGCGACACTGTTACTGCCCGCGTGGCCAACTGGGGCTTTGAGCGCACCAACATGATCACTCTGGACAGCCTGTTCAGCAACAGCTACGTCAAGAACGGCGCTACCGGCAATGCTGTAAAGGCTTCGGACGACACCACACTGCTCATCGCTCCCGGCACTACCGGTAGTGTGAGTTTCCAGTTCAAGTATGATGAGACTGCTAAAAACGCTCCCGAAGTGGCTTACACCTTCACCGTTGACACCGACGGCAGCAAGTGCTCCCTTGTTGACGGCGTTCTGGTCTGGAGTCTGGACGGCGAAGTGTGTGGCACCGGTACATTTGACGAGCTGCTGGCTGACATCGAGGCTCTCTCCGGCGATGCTTCCGGTACCAAGGAGTATGCCCCCAACACTCTGCCCGACGCGTTCGGCACCGATGATACTGAGCACACCATTTCTTGGACTTGGGCGTTTGATGAGAGCCAGGATGCTCGCGACACCGGTCTGGGCAATGCCAACACCCTGGGTGATGTGACCGTTGCGATCACCATCACCGCTACCCAGATCGACTAATCTAACGCCACTCCAAAATCTACTCTGAGGAGGAAAAACACATGAAGTCAAAAACCATGAAACTCAGCGCGCTGCTGCTGGTTCTTGTGATGGTCACCGCCTGCTTTGTGGGCGGCACCTTCGCCAAGTACGTCCGCGAGGCCGTCGGTGCTGACGGTGCCCGCGCCGCAAAGTGGGGCGTGACCATCGAGCCCAACGGCAACCTGTTCTCCAACACCTATGTGACCGACGATCCTATCGCCGTGACCGCGATCTCCAACTCCGTTGCCTCCACCGACAGGGTGGTGGCTCCCGGCACCAGCGGCAATCTGGATCAGATCGTTCTGGGCGGCAGCCCCGAGGTCGCTGTGGCCGTGAGCTACACCTCCAACCTGGAGCTGACCGGCTGGACGGTTCCCGCTGACGGCAGCGAACCTGTTGCCCCGGCCACCGGCCATTGGGAAGCCGACGGCAACGGCTGGGTGAAAACCATGAACATTGGTGCCGGAACCGATGTGCAGCCCGACTACACCCCCACTGCCGACGGCGTGGCGGACGGCACCAATGCAGGCGAGACCTACGAAGTGTCCGCGACTACCGGCAACCCTGTCGATGGCGGCGCCCTCTGGAAGTACACCTTCGTCTGGGTCGTGGACAATGCTCCCGCTGGCCCTGCTGTTGGCGATCCGGTCTACTATTGCCCGATCGTGATCACCGTTGGCAGTCAGACCTTCAGCGGCCTGGATTATGCCTCCGCCGCTGACTTCGAGTACGCCGTGCAGGCTGCGATCAACGCCTACTCCGCGCAGTATGAGCCCGGCACCGACCTGAGCACCGTTCCCGTCCCCGTGGTCTCCTGGGCCTGGGCCTTTGAAGGCAACAATGTGAAGGACACCGCCCTGGGCGACCAGGCGGCTGCCGGCAA
>JBJDYK010000052.1:0-13437 GCA_051867275.1 Faecousia sp. | reverse complement strand
CAGTTGCGGGAAACGCACATTTTCGCCGTAAACCGCCCATTTTGCGATTTATCGGTAATGCCTACGGACTTGCAACTGCCCGGCGCTGGCTGTCCCCCGCCCTACAGTACATTTTTTTGAAAAAATTTTCGTTTTGGGTGGAAGGATTTTGGATTTCATGTCTTTTAATAAGCAGAGAGGTTGTTTCCCCTGAATAATCATACGGAGGGAGGTGTTTTGATGACCGGTAAGACGGAAACCCGGATGCGGGAGATACGAAGCAGGACACGGCAGTACCGAAAGCGGTATGAAACCCGGCTGTTTTCCTGCCTGACATTGTGCAGTCTGTTTCTTCTGGCCGGTATCGGCGTTCTTTTCAGAAGCGTACAGGCACCGGGCGTGGCATCGGTAGCGGACTGCTACGGCGCGGTGCTGCTGCAAGACGGCGCGGGGGCGTATGTCGTCATTGGCATTGCCGCCTTTGCCATTGGTATAACCGTGACCGTACTCTGTATACGGCTGAAAAACAAATCAACAAACCCTATAGATAACATGGAAGAAAGGGCGAAATAACATCCCGGCACAACAACGCGCGGTCATCCTGACGGCGGTTTTGAAGATGGAGCTTCACGCCATGGCGGCGGGCATTCTTCAAAAAAGCATCCGGCGGGCGGGAACGGACTTGGCTACGCTTCCGAAACCGACGCAAGATGGCAATGAAACGCGCAGAAAAAACTTTTACCCGGAAAGGAGCAACCATATGAAAAAGACAGCAAAAAGACTACTGAGCATGGCGCTCGTTCTTGCGATGGTGCTGTCTCTGCTGCCCGTGTCGGCCGTGCCGGCGCTGGCGGCGGAGGGCGAGGACTCCGGAAGCAAGGACGCCTTCGGCATCACCATGTCAGAATGGACAGCCGCGGAAAAAGCCGAGGCGGAGGCCAATCTGCCCTTCGGCACCGGCTACGGCTCGTGGACGACCCTGCTGGAAAAGAGCGAACTGTTCTTCTCCATGGGGTACGACAACACAACCCGCCTGACCGGTATGTTCGACTGGAACGAGAAGTCCACCGCAACCGGCACCCTGGGCGATATCCCGGACTCTGCCATCGGCGGCAATATCATTGGCTTCTCGCAGGGCAAACTCACCTCCCTTACCGAGAACTTCAAAGCCGTGGCCACGGCACCCATAGATCTCTACGGCACCGGCAGGAAGGAGTATGTGGCCAATCTGGCGTTGAACGCCGGCGGCAACACGCTGTACCTTTATGTGACCGACAGCAACAACAAGATGGTCGGCGTCACCAGAAAAATCTTTGAAAACGTGGCCCAGCTCAGCGGCATGGAGGTCCACCAGATCCGTGGCGCGTTCTCCATCACGGCCGGTGACTTTGACGGCGACGGCAAGGACACCATTGTGGTCTACGTCCCGCAGACCGACAGCGGCAAGTACACCAAGAACGGAACCAGCCCGTTTATCGCGGAATTTTCCGTCACGGTGGGAAAGAGCGGCGGATTGATTTACACGAGCTACGATAAAAAGTCCACCGTCTCCTCAAACGTGCTCACACTGCTGGGCAACAACGAAATCAACCAGATCACCACGATGAAAAACCAGCCCATGGTGGATCTGGTGGCGGAGGACGTGGACAGAGACGGCTTCGACGAGCTGATCGTCACCGCTGGCATGAACGACGTGACCAACGGCGACCATTTCCTGGAGTCCCGTGTCTTCATTTACGACAAGCTGAGCAGTAAGGCCAGCAATACCTACACTACCGGGGACGGCAACTGGAACCGCAGCTACGACAAGAAGATGGCGATCACCTCGGAGAATAACAAGCGCGTCGTCTGGGCCTCCTCCACGGTGGGCAATATCATGGTGTCCACCAGCATCACCACCCCGGACTATCCCGAAATCATCTCTGCCGGCTTTATCGACGACGAGCAGAGCAAAACCCAGCACATCAACGTGGGCGACAGCAACAAGATCGGCGTGACCGCCGTGCGGGTGAAGAGCATCAAGGATAAGACCGGCAATCGGTTCACCAATTCCGCAAACGGGAAGTCCCTGACTACGGTGAATGTCATCTGCGAATATGAAGAGGTCCTCAACCAGAAGCTCTCGCCCAACGCCTGGACGAAGGACGGCTTCTACGAGAAGGAGGACGTGAACAGCCTTCTGCAGGTACAGGCCTATGCCGACCGTGGCTTAGGCTCGGCGGAGGCGGTGTTCATCTCCGGCTCGGTGTACCGTATCAACAACGACAACAAGCTGGAAGAAGAGTACAAGCACACCGACTTTGGGAACAAGGACCAGGCCGCAAGCGGGGACGCCCTCACCAACCTGACGATCACCGCCGTCACCGCCGGCAACTTCAACGGCAACGACGACGGGCGCGAGCAGTTGATCTTTGTCACCACCCTCAAGCAGAGCGGCTATAACAACGCCTATTCCCGGGTGTACTGCTACTATTACGACACGACCCTGGAAACCAAGAACGGCAAGGAGCAGGAGCATGGGTACGAGGGCAAGCGCTCCGGCTACCTCACCCAGCACAAGGGCGCGTTCTATGTCTCCCTTTCCACACTGGACACGGATAAAGACAGCGTCATCGCCAAGCTGGAAAGCGTCACCCGGGACTACAGCAGACCCGATGTGCTGGCCATTCTGGAGGCCCCGCCCTACTTCGCCGAGATTGAGGACGCTGTAGGTAACAGCGAAACCACCTACGGCACCGGCTCGTCCTCCGGCTCCGGCTCGTCCAACAGCTTCGGCTTCACGCTGGGCTCTTCCGTGGGCTATGAGTTTGAAAGCAGCATTGCCCAGAGCGGCGGTGGCTTTGAGGTGGCCATCGAAAGGTCCTTCAACTGGAGCACCGCCAACTCCACCACCGTGGAGTGGTTCACGGAGTTCAGAAACGACACCGGCAATAACCTGGTGGTGGTGTACCGCTGCCCGGTAGTCTCCTACCAGTATGTGGATCAGAACGGTAAGAAGCTGGTGGTGGAGAAGGTGGGCCAGCCCGCCACGTCCATGATCTCCGTGGACGATTACAACGAGGCGGCGGAGCAGTGGGATGGCCTCGACACCATCGAAGGTCTGGGCCAACCCGGCGACCCCGACAGCTACCGCAGCGTAGTAGACGAGCGGACCATGAAGAACGCGGTAACGTTTAACGGTGCGGGAGAGGGCCAATGGGACAGCGCGGGCTGGACGCAGTATTACGGCGAAGGCTCCGTGATGCAGGGCCTGACCATCACCAAGGAGCAGGAAAAGACCTTTTCCTATGATCTGGGGGTCTCGCTGAACATCTTTGCCAAGGTCGGAGGCGTCACTGCCAGCGCCACTTTCGGCTTTGCCTATGCCCATGAGCAGACCCACATCAACGGCAGCTCCGTCACCAAGTCCGGCGCGGTGTACCGCTCGAATGTGGAAGGCTACGACTTCCAGTGGAAGTTTGCCGCGTGGAACTGTGAGGTCAACGGCGGCACGGTGCCCGTGATCGGCTATCTGGTAAAGGATGTAGTGGCCCCGCCGTCTCCCGCCGCGGGACTTACCGTGGAGACCTTCACCACCGACAGCGTCACCCTGCGCTGGTCCAGCGGCATCCGCGCCGCCAGCCAGTACCGCGTTTACCGTGTGCTTGACACCGGCTATGTGCTGGTCGGCGCGGTGCAGCCCGGCGAGACCACCTGCACACTCACCGGCCTCAAGCCCGGCGAGACCTACACCTATGTGGTGCGCGGCGTGGACTATACGCCAGCCGGAGAAGCCGTGGAGTCTGTGGACAGCGCGCCGATCACCGTGCGTACCCAGTCGGAGGCCAGCAACGTCACAATTACGCTGCACGGCACATCTCTGGCAGGCAGCACCCTGCAAAGCAACGGCGTAAAGTCCACAGTCAGCGCCCAGGTGACCGGTACAAGCGGCAGCATTTCCTACCGGTGGCAGCTCCTTGAGGCCGGCATGGCGGGCGTAAGGAACGGCTGGCTGGATGTGAGCACGCTGGCCGGAAAGACCATTGGCAAGGTTACCGGCGCGAAATCCGGCACGTTGACCATGGAGAATATCGACAAGAGCCTGGGTGGCAGCGCGCTTCGCTGCGTGGTCACCGCGACCTCCACTGCCGGCGATGTGGATACCTATTATTCGCCCATCGTCTGGCTGGATCTCAGCGGCCTGGATACCACCACGAAGCTCTCTGTGACCGGAACCGACGTAACGGGCAGCGGAAGCATTGCGGACCCCTATGTGGGCACGCCGGACTATGAGCGGCTGGAAGCCGGCATCAGCGTGGGCATTAAGCTGGTCCCGGCCACCATTGAACAGGACGGCATCACCTACACGGTCTATCAGGACGCGACGGATCCGGAGAACCCCGTGTATGTGGGCGTGTATGATCAGGTTGACACCGAGAACGACACCATCAGCCGCGCGTATTACGCCGTCACCAGGAATACAGACGACACCTTCACCCTGGGCGGCCCGTTGCGTCTGAATGACGACCAGTATCTCGATGACAGCGGTACATATGCTGTCCCGGAGGGCTTTGACGGTATGCGCAGCCTTTACGAGGACGTGGCAGGAGAAGATGGCGCGACTGTCCGTTACGAAAAGCGCTATGTCGTCGCCGCCGACGCGGGACTTGTCACCCTGACGGAGTACTGGTACAACACCTCCAACGGTATGTACTACACCAGGACCGTGATCGACGAAATCGTGACCTTTACGCTGGCGGATCCGCAGCCGGACAAAACGGTCGATGCTGATGGCAACGAGACCGCGACCAATGCCGACCTGCGCCTGGCGTATTACGATAACGGCGGCACCGTGATCCTGAGCGCGGACGGAGAGGACGGTTTCGACTATTACGAGGTCTACACCGCCACCGAAAACGGCTATACCATGAGCGGGTCCTTCTACCGGCTCCCCGGCACCCTGCTTTTCAGCGGTGAGACGGAATATGCCGACAGCGCAAAGCTGGAGACCGTCATCGTGGAAAAGGAAGTGTCGTACACCACCTTCACCACCACCCCGGTAGATGGCACCGAGCTGACCATTTCCGCCGACGTCACCCTCAGCGGCAGCGGCGAAAAGCCCGGCTCGCAGGTGAGCTTCACCATCACCAACACGGACACCGGCACGGTGACGCAGATTGCCGCGGGCGCCGACGGCACAGCCACCTGGACAGCCCCAAGGTACGGACTCTACCGCATTGTGGCCACGGCCGCCGCCACCGGTGCTGCAAAATCCAGCTCGGCTGTGTGCTACTACTATGCCGACGACCCCACCAACAACTATCGCCTGGTGGTCAAGCAGGGCAGCGAGCAGGTCACCAATATCGGCTATAACGGAAACGCCGTTACGCTGGAGCTGGAGAAACGCGCCTATGACAGCCAGACTCAGAGCGACGCCTGGGTGCGCCTTGACAGCGGCGTTCAGTTCAAGGTGAACGACACCGTCCTTGACGGCAGCAGCTACACCCCCAACGCGGCGGGCAGTTATCTCTTCTCCGCCGTGGCAGACGGCAAAACCGTGGCAACCGCCGTGCTGGTGGTGAATAAGGTCGCCATCACCGTCACGCCCACATGGGACAGGGCGGGAGATGCCGCCAACACCGTCCCGGCGTACAGCGACATCAAGCTGGTTGTCACCGACGCCCAGGGCAAAACAATCTCCGGCCTTGTGGACGACGTGATGAAGGTCTCCTGCGCCTTGTATGACGGGACTTCCATCAAGCCCAACGCCGCCCCCGGCCCGTATTCCGTCACCCCGTCTTTTGTCAGCGCCGACGCGGAGAAGCTCTTCCGCTCCCGCTACAGCGTCGCCCTCAAGACCGACACCATCTACTATATCAGCGACGCGGTCACGGTGTATTTCTCCGCCGGGGAGAACGGATCGCTCTGCGCCCGCTACATCGACCCCAGCGACACCGAGTTTGCCTTCGACAACGGCAGCCAGATCAGCATGGATTACGGGCTCAAGTTTATCGCGGAGCCGCGCAACGGTTGGCTGGTTGAAAAGTGGACGGCTGTCGTGCCGATGAAGAATGGCTCCTCTGAATCCCAGAAGGATCTTGTGCGGGAAGGCTGGTGCTACAGCTACGGCAATACCCTGGAGATCACCGGAGAGGGTATGGCGAAGCTGAAGGACCTGATCCAAGCAAACGGCTCCAAAACGCTTACCGTTTCCGTCAGCTTTACGGACCAGACCCACAAAATCACCTACAGCGCCGGCGAGGGCGGCAGCCTGACCGCGGCGGCGGGCAACGGCACGCTGATCAGCGGGGCTTCTGTGGCCCACAATGCCTCCGTGACCTTCACCGCCACGCCCAACACGGGCAAGATGGTGGAAAAATGGACCGTGGACGGAGCGGAATACAAGTGGGACGGCACGAATTCGCTCTATCGTGAGAACATCCTTACCCTGGAGAATATGGATTCCGACCATGTGGTGAAGGTCTTCTTCACCGACGCGGCCACCACAAGCGTGAGCGCCTCCGCGGTGGACGCGGACGGCGACCCGTATCCCAGCGCCACAGTCACCGTAACCGACGCGCAGGGGAACACGCTCACGGGCGACGCGCTGCGCGGCGTCTCCCAGTCCGCCGCTCTGACCTTCACGGCGAAGATCGACAACAAGCCCTACGCCGTGGTCAAGGAGTGGCAGACCAGCAGCGACGGCAATACCTGGACTGCCGTGGCCGGCTCCGGCGGACAGGATTCCATCACGATCTATGAGCACGGCGCTTCGCTGCGCGTCCGCGTTGTGATCGCCGTAGCGCAGGCCTATGAGCTGACGTGGAGGGTGATCGGTCCGGACGAGGGCGACCAGGCCAACCTCACGGCATTCAGCGGCGAGGACAGCCTGGAAAACGGCGGCAGCTACGCCGCCAATACCCGGGTCACCTTCCGTCTGGAGGTGGACGGCAAATACTATGTTGTGGCATGGACCAACGCGGAGCAAAGCGATTCCGATCCCTCCTCCGCCACACTGACCTTGACGAAGGATACCGAAGTCACCGTCACGGTGGCCAAGAAACCCGTCATCACATGGACCGACGGCGCCCACGGTAGGATCTCCGTCAAGGGCTGGGTAAACGGCACGGAGCAAAGCATTACCTCCGGCTCCTATGTGGATTACGGCACGGATATCACCGTCACGGTCACGCCGGATACCAACCATGTGGTCACAGCGATCAACGGCACAACGGTCAACTCCAACAAGGCCAACGGCCCGCAGACCCTGACTGTGGAAAATCTCACCGCAGACCAGACCATCACCGCCACCCTGACAGAGAAGCCCACTGTAACCTTTGAGGGCAGGCTCACAGGCGGCAGCGTCCGTGTGTCCGGCACGCTGAACGGCACCGAAAAAGCACTGACCACCGGCGACCATGTGGACTTCGGCAGCAGTCTGACTGTCACCGCCACGCCGGATAAGGGCTATGTGGTGGATACCATCCACGATGCCGCAGTCAACGATGACAAAGCCAACGGCAGCAAGACGGCTGAAAATGTCGCTGTTCCCGATGGCGGTCTCACCGTCTCCGCAGCCTTCCTGGCCAAGCCCATCGTGACGATTGATACGGTCACGGGCGGAACGGTGCAGGTCAAGGGTACGAAGGACGGAATTGCGAATACGACCGTCAACAGCGGCGACTATGTGGACTTCAACCAAAGCCTGACCGTCACCCTGATACCCCACAAGGGCTTTGAGGTGAGTGGTCCCGACGCGAGCTGGACGGCAGTCCCCAACAGCGACACCTACACCTATACCCTGGATGTCCAGGAGGATCAGACGATTGCACCGGCCTTTGTGGCGATCCCCACCGCGGAAGTCACCTACTCCGTGGTGGACACCAACGGCAGCGAAGACGGCGGCACGAACGGCACCCTGACCGCCTCCTTCACCCGCAAGGGCATGCGCGATTATGAAGTAACCAACGACCATGACGGCACGGAAACCGTCTACCGTGACTCTGTCGTCACCTTCACCGCCACCCCTGATGACGGCTACAAGGTCAGCAAGTGGTTCGTGAACGGCACGGAGCAGAGCGCTCAGCCGGAGCTGACCATCAGCTCTGATGCCGCGCAGGACGTTCAGATCCAGTTCGACCCCGTGGGCGAGGAAGTGACCTACGGCTTTGACCCTGCCGGCGTGACCGATAAGGCGTCCCTCAGCGCCGTCTATCAGGCCAACGGCAGCACCAGGAAGGATCCCTTCCCCAGCGGCAACAAGCCCACCGCCAACGGCACCATCACCTTCACGGTCTCCGATCTGGCCGACGGCTACGAGGTGGAGGGCTGGTACGTCAACGGCGTGAAGCAGGACGGACAGACCGGTCTGACCTACGCTTACGGCGTGACTGCCAATGTGGGCGCGGACGTGAAGATTAAGATCATCCGCAGCTCCTACACCGTTACCTTCTCCGGCGAAAACGGAACCGTCTCCGCCACCGTGGGCGGGAACACAATCCGCAGTGGCGACAGCGTAGTAGGTGACACGGAGGTCATCTTCACCGCTGCCCCCGTCAGCGCCACCGGCTACAGCTTCTCCGGCTGGACGGTGAATGGGAAGGCTTCGGAGGAGACAACGGAAACTCTGACCCTGACCATCACCCAAAACACCGTAGTCGAAGCCGTCTACACGCTGGACGAGGTACGTTATAACGTGACCTATGGTGTCATCGGCAAAAACGGTACCCTCTCCGCCACGGCACTGGACGATCAAAACATGGCTCCCGCAGGCAGCGACGTGGTCTTTACGGCCACCCCCGCCGAGGGCTACCGTGTCAAGGGCTGGTACAGTGATGTTGGTGGTACGACGAATATCCCCGGCACCACCTTTGAGCAGAACAGCTACACCCTTGAAAACCTGCTTGCCAACGCCAGCGTGTTCGTGGCATTTGAGCCAATCCCCACCTACGACATCACCGTGACCGTGACCGGCCTGGGCACCGTGACGGCCACCGTCAACGGCGCGGAAAAGGAAATCACCGGCAACAAGCTGACCGTTTCCCGCTATGACGATGTGGTTCTCACTGCCGTACCGGACGCCTACCAGTACCTGACCGGCTGGACCCTGGACGGCACCGATCGTGGCAACGGCAGCATGACCCTGACCCTGACCGACGTGACCGAAGCCCACACCGTGACCGCCGGCTTCGCGGCCAGCCAGCTTGTAAACTTCCGGACTGCGGTCGTGAACGATGCGTGCGGGACCCTGACCGCCAAGGCCGGCTATGGTGAGGCTCTCAGCACCATCAACGCCGCCACCGGCATCTCCCTGGAAAAGGGCAAAAAGGTGGTCGTGACCGCTGTACCCAACACAGGCTACATGGTCAAGGCATGGACGGTCAACGGCGTGGTGCAGGAGAACCTGTCCAACACCCTGACCATTGAGAATCTGAGCGAGGCCACCGTGGTTCAGGTGGAGTTTGAGGCGCTGAAGCTGTGGAGCATCACGGGGTCCTATCCCGGCTGCACCTTCACCATCGACGACAGAACGCCCGACGATTACGGAACCCTTGCGCTGAACCAGATCCGCAACCGGGGCAACGTGACCTTTACGGTCAGACCCGATGAGGGAAAGCACCTGACGGAGCTGACGGTCAACGGCACAAACTGCCTGACCGACATCGAGACCACCGGCACCACAAACAAAGTGATTGCCATGGTCAACCCTGACGGCAGCGTAACCGTTACCGTGGTCCATGTCACCCATGATATTACCCTGACAGCCGCCTCCGGCGCCGAAATCGTGATCGCCGGGGACATCACCAACGGCAACGTAACGGCAGACCGCGCCTACGCGCGGGAAGGGGATACCGTTACCCTGACAGTCCAGCCCAACAAGGGGTACGCCCTGGAGACCCTGCTTGTTACCGATGAAAGCGGCAACAAGCTGGAGCTCACGGACATGGGCGACGGCAGGTACACCTTCACCATGCCCGCCTCCAATGTCACGGTCAAGGCCACCTTCATGGAGGATAACGCCATGCTGGACTTCTTCGTGGATGTTCCCCTTGACGCTTACTACTATGACGCGGTTCTGTGGGCCGCGACGGAGGGGATTGCCCGTGGCACCTCCGATACCGCCTTCAGTCCCGATGCCATCTGTACCCGCGCGCAGGTTGTCACATTCCTGTGGCGCGCTGCCGGATGCCCGACCCCCAAGAGCAGCGAGCTGCCCTTCGAGGATGTGGTCAAGGGCAGCTACTACGAGACGGCAGTGCTGTGGGCTGTGGAAAACGGCATTACCAACGGCACCAGTGCCACCACCTTCAGCCCCAACGCAAAATGCACCCGCGCCCAGATCGTCACCTTCCTGTGGCGCGCGCAGGGTATGCCTGCTGCCGGTACATCGAATCCCTTCACCGATGTGGCGCAGGACGCCTACTACTATGACGCGGTTCTGTGGGCCGTTTCGGAGGGCATCACCCTGGGCACCTCCGCTACCACCTTCAGCCCCAACGCGCTCTGCACCCGTGGGCAGGCCGTCACGTTCCTGTGGCGCGATGCCGGTTCCCCCGCACCCACGGGCAAACCGTAACCTTCCCCCGGAGCGCATCGGCCGCGTAATCAAGGACAAGAAATCGCGATACACCAACCAGGCGGTGGGAGAATTCATTTCTCCCACCGCCGCTGTATGCGCGCCCGGCAGCGGGAAGGCGATCGCCAAAAGCAAGGGTGTCCATCGTGAGGTGGAATCCGAAGACAAAACCTTGACCTGACGAACAGAAATCAGGAAGGGTAACTGTTCAGTCGAAGCCTGAAAAAATGGAATCCATGTGCCTTTTGTAACTGTCGGAAATTGATGAAATATAGATTTTATAAGTTATATCTTATGACTTCACGAATATATTATTGCTTTTTAACCGTAAATGTGGTAAACTATGCTCAGCCGCAGGCAGGGAGGCTGATTATCATGATTAAACGTGAAATGTATATGAAGCGCATCCGTCCGTTTATCGGAACGGAGCTTATAAAGGTCATGACCGGTATTCGCCGGTGCGGTAAGTCGGTCATGTTGGAGCTTATCAAAGGGGAACTTGTGGAGTCCGGTGTCAGTCCCGCTCAGTTTATCTCCATCAACTTTGAGGATTTGAACTACGCGCATCTGCAAACCGCGAGGGCGCTGCATGATGAGATTACCGGGAGAGCCGCGGATATCCCCGGCAAGGTCTATCTGTTCCTTGATGAGATTCAGGAGGTAAAAGACTGGGAGAAGTGTATCAACTCCCTGCGTGTGTCCCTTGACTGCGACATCTATATCACCGGCTCAAACGCAAAGCTCCTGTCCGGTGAGCTTTCCACCTATCTCGGCGGACGCTATGTGGAGTTCATCATTTATCCGTTCTCCTTCGCGGAATTTCTGGAGCTGTACCGTCCCATCGCACCGGATGAGCCGGTCCAAAGATGCTTTCAGAAATACCTTTTGTCCGGCGGTATGCCGTATCTTGCCAACATCCGCTACGAGGATGCTCCTTCCAGGCTGTACCTCCATGATCTGTTCAACTCCGTCCAACTCAAGGACATTGTGAAACGGAACAGGATCCGTGATGTGGACTTGTTGGAGCGCATCATCGCTTATGTGATTGCGAATGTGGGTACGACCTTCTCCGCTACATCTCTGGCGAAGTTCCTCAAAAACGAGAAGCGAACCGTTGCGCCGGAGACCATCCTGAACTACATCAAATACTGCTGCGACGCGTATTTGTTCTATCAGGTCAAGCGCGAGGATTTGCAGGGAAAGCAGATTCTTGCATCCAATGAGAAGTATTACATTGCCGACCACGGCATCCGGGAGGCTGTTTTCGGCGGCAATATGCGTGACATCAACCTCATTTTGGAGAACATCGTGTATCTGGAGCTGCTGCGCAGGGACTACAAAGTGACAGTCGGCAGAACCGGAGACAAGGAGATCGATTTTGTATGCGACAAGCGGGGAGAGAAGCTGTATGTTCAGGTTGCCTATCTGCTGGCATCCGATGAGACCATCCGGCGTGAGTTCGGCGCGTATGATAACATCCGCGATAACTACCCGAAGTATGTTGTCTCTCTGGATGAGTTCGACATGAGCCGTAACGGGATCAAGCACCGCAACATCCGCGATTTTCTGTTGGCAGAGGAATGGAATTAAGCGGAACGGGTAATTGAATTAGGAGTCGGAGGAATTGTAAACCGAAAGCTCTGAACCCAACAGATTGGGCCGTTTCTGTTGTTCCGTTTTTTGGCTGCCTCCGGTATCATGGAGTCATTCAAAAAAAGGAGGCAACAAGCTATGAACACAGACAAAATTTACGCCGAGCAACTGGCCAACGAGTACGCGCCCAAGGACACCTCCAAGGTGGTGGCCCTTCGGAAGCTGGACGCCAGAGCCAAGCTCCCGGCAACGGTTTTCACCTACACCTTCGGCATCCTGGCCTCCCTGGTCATGGGCGTCGGAATGTGCCTTTCCATGAAGGTGATCGGCGGCGGCACCACGGGAATGTTCATCCTGGGTATTTTCCTGGGCATGGCGGGACTTGTGTGCATGGGCGTCAACTACCCCATTTACAGAAAAATGCTGGCCAAGGGCAAGCGGAAGTATGCCTATGAAATCATGCAGCTTGCCCGGGAGATCAGCGAGAGCTGAGGCTGAGGCCTCAATCCGAGGGGAGGTGGTGTCGTGAACAAGTCTGAAAGCAAATATTTCAATACCGCCGCCCGGATGGACCGTGCCTTTCTGGAGCTGCTGGAAAAGAAGGATTTTACCTACATCACCGTAAAGGAAATCTGCGAGAAAGCGGGCGTGAACCGCTCCACCTTCTATCTCCATTACGAAACGGTGGCGGATCTGCTGGCAGAGAGCATCCAGTATATGGGCAACCAGTTCCGGGCCTATTTCCGGGAGGACCCCACGGGAATCCTGACACGGCTGCGGGATTGTCCCCTGGACGAGCTGTATCTGGTGACACCCCAGTACCTAAGGCCGTACCTGGGCTATATCCGGGACCACAAGCGCCTGTTCCGGACGGCGGTGGAAAACGCGGGGACCCTGAGGCTGGAGGAAATCTACGACAAAATGTTTCAATCTGTGTTCACACCGATTCTGGAGCGGCATCAGGTGCCGGACGGGGACAGAGCCTACCTCATGTCGTTTTACATCCACGGCCTCATGGCAATCGTAACCCAATGGCTGAAGGGCGATTGCGCCGACCCCATCGACCATGTGATAGCGGTCATGCAGGAGTGCGTCATGGGGCGTCCGGACGCAAAAACGGATTGAAGGCCCAAGAATTCCCCGATGGCAGGAAACGTCACCGGGGGATTCTTGGGCCCTTTTCTATTGAAAAGAAGCCTTTTGGGTGCTAAAATTGATTTAAAAAAGTAACTGTTCAGTCGCAGCCAGACTCTCAAGAGGCAGCAAAAAACGTACTTTGCAACGCCCACTGTAGGGGAGGGTCATGACCC
>JBJDYK010000051.1:0-2517 GCA_051867275.1 Faecousia sp. | reverse complement strand
TTTCCGAAAAGAATCGCACCCCACCCGTAGGGGAGGGTCATGACCCTCCCGGCGGCAGGCACCTGGGATTTCCAACCATTTTGGGCGAATCCGCAGGGAGTTCGGTTCGATTTCGCCGAAACATGGTACGATTTGTTTTTGCACACTGCCGGGAGGGTCATGACCCTCCCCTACGGGCGCAGTGCGATAAATTGAAATTTTTTGCGCGTCCCGATTGGGTCAAATCAGAATCAATATCCACCGCAGGAAGAACCGGCGATACCAGGGGGCCTGTTTCAGAGCATTTTGCAGGGCTTCCTCCCATGCCTTTAGCTGCTCCAGGTCCTGGGCGGTGGGGTTGTGCCGGCTGAAGTAGGCCCGCTCTGCCAGATGCTCCAGGCACACGGGCACGCCCAGCCACTGGGCCAGGCGGCAGTCCGCCCGCCAGCGTTGGAGGAACCGGCGCTTGGGATGGACCTTGGCGGGCTTGCTCCGGCGGCGCAGGTACAGCACCAGAGGCCGCCGCAGGAGGAACAGTCCCACAAGGCCGCAGATACCCAGAATCCACCGGAAGTACCCCGGCAGGCTTCCTTCCGCCTGGGAGCCGGTCTGGGAGTTGGCATTGCTGCCCGGCTTCGGGGGCTTGGTGGGGGCGGTCAATTCCTGGGGCTCGGTGGCGGGACGGTCGGAATCCTCCGGCTTCGTGGTTTCCTCCGGCTCCGTGTCATCCGGGACGGGATTGGTGGAGTCGGGGTCGGCGGTACTGGCTACGCCGTCGGGGGGTGTGGCCTCCAGGGGAATCCAGCCCCAGTCTGTGGAATAATACTCGCACCAGGCGTGGGCGTTTTTCTCCGTGACGGCGGACCACCGGTCCGCCTCGCAGGTAGCCAGATACCCGGTGACATACCGGGCGGGAATCCCCAGAGCACGGAGCATGACGGTGGCGGCGGAGGCAAAGTGGACGCAGTAGCCCGTGTCGCTGCTTTCCAGGAACCAGAGAGCGAAATCCGCTCCCTCCGGCATCCGTCTGGTTTTCAGGTCATAGACGGCGGAGCCCCGGACGAAATCGGCCACCTCCTCCGGGGTGGAGGTTTCGTCCAGTCCTGCCTCCCGGGCCAGCTCCAGAAGGGCTGCCCGGGTGCTGTCCGGGAGCCGGGTGTAGTAGTCCTGGACGAAGATGCCGTAGGGGGAGGTGGCTTCGCCAAAACGCACCGACGGATAATCGTCATGGACGCGGATGATGGGGCCTACCACATCCTCCGTACCGGTGTAGGGCAGATACATGCCCGTATCCGGGTCCTGGAAGCAGTAGCTCTCGACGTCGGGGTAATAGGTAATGGCATAGCTACGCAGGCCGTCGGTATTCTCGATGCAGGCGTCCAGCATGGGACTGCCCGCCTCCGGAAGCTGTTCCATATAATAGGGCGTGTAGAGCACCGATTCCTGAGACCGGGCACGGACGGACAGGGAGGAGGTGGAGCCTTCGGTGGACCGGACCACCAGCCCCTGGGACGCGTCCAGATCCCCGTACACTCCCTCCTGCAGCATTTCCCAGGAGGAGCCGGTGTATATGGCGTAGGTCATGCCCCGCAGGTATACGGCCCCGTTCTCCGGTGCTTTCACCGTCATGACGGTCTGATCGGTGTTCCACCGGGGGCCGATTTCCAGGCTCTCCACCCGAGCCACCGGCACCCGGAAATCCAGGGCGCCCATTTCGTTTACGTCCACGGGGAACACCCTGGCCGATGCTTCCACCAGGAAATTCAGCACATTCTGCCCAAAACCGCCCCGGCTGTAATGCTCCCGGGGCAGCAGCAGATTCAGGCCCAGCAACAGCAGCAGCACCGGCAGCATCAGCAGCCCGGTCAGGCGCAGGCCGTCGTCTTCGCTCAGGCGGCGGCTGGACTGGCTCAGCAGGAGCAGCACCACGGTGAACAGCAGCAGAAGCAGCCATCCCATATCAGGCGGCGTGTCCACCACCACCAGGCACAGGCCCAGGGGGAGGCAGGCGAACAGCAGCGCCGGCAGCAGGCTCTGGCGACGCTCCAGGGTCCAGACCCCCAGCCAGCACACAAGGCTGCCCCAAAGGGCCAGCACCAGGGTGCAGGTATCGGTGTGGCTCACCGGAAGCTCCGGAACATACAGGCTGTAGGCCCGGCTGTACACGCTTCCCAGATTGGTAATCAGCACATATACTCCTGTCAGCAGCTCCTCACGGAAGAAAAACAGCAGGAAAAGCAGCGCCGAAATCCAGAGCCCCAGCAGAGGAATCCAGCCCCTGCGCAGCTTCAGCAGCAGCGCCGTGGCCAAACTGACCAGAGCCAGAACCGATAAAAGAACCGTGCGGGACACAGGCAGGTCAAAGGCCGTGACCAGGCACATCAGTCCGCTTGCCGCCAGGAGAAAGGCCAGCAGAGCGATATGGCAGGCGGCTATGAAGTTGTTCAAAAAGGATTTGTTTTTCATAATCAGAAAAGAAATGGCAAATTTCTGTTTACCGCGCCGCACCCGTAGGGGAGGGTCATGACCCTCCCGGCA
>JBJDYK010000050.1:0-2518 GCA_051867275.1 Faecousia sp. | reverse complement strand
GGCGGTGCAGCCGTCCAGGATGGGCTTTACGTCCTTGCAGACCTCCAGAGCGGCCTTGGCGGCCTCCACATCCCAGCACTCCAGGATGAGAGCCCGGTCAGCGGCCACGGCCTTCTTCACCAGCTCCACATACTTGTCCACACCGTTGCCGGCATAGGAGCAGAACAGGAACTCAACGTACATCCGCTCGCCGATGCGCTCGTAGTCCACCTTCTTCATCTCGGCAATCTTGGCGTCGATGGCATCAGGCTCCATGCAGGAGCAGAGATTCACGGCGAACAGGTTCTTGTTCACCAGCGTCTTCTCGTGGCGGAACAGGACGGTTTCGCCGCCCAGCTTGTGGCCGCCGACCTCGATGGTCTTCATGGGAGGCGCGGTGGCCTCGGAGAGCTGCGCCACGGCAGCGGGGTCAAAGTGGGGGCACTTGTCGATGGGCAGAGCGCCCTGGGCGACCTTCATGCAGAAGGCCATACAGGTGGGGCAGCCGCACTCCTTGCAGTTCTTCTTGGGAGACAGCTTAAAAATGTCAAGACCTTTCAGAGCCATAGTGATGTTCCTCCTTCCCGATTAGACAAGTTCGGTAATGAACTTCTTGATGGTGGCAACCGCGGCGGGATGGCGCATCACAACGGCGTCAGCGCCACCGGTCAGGTTGGCGGCGGCGGTAGCGACTTCCATGTCGATGCCCCGCTCTTCCTGGTTGCCCCACTCGGGAGCGTCTTCCTCAGAGGCCACGGACTCCTTCACGCCCCAGGTATCGGTGGAGGTGGGCGCGATGATGGGCATCTGCAGGTCGGCATCGGACTGGGCCAGAGCCGCGGCGCGGACACGGTCCAGGGTGGAGGCCACATACTCGTAGCCATAGCCCACGGCGGCGGTGCCGATGTTCATGACGATGGAGGAGGGAGCAACGCCCAGGCCCTTCATCATGATGTTGAGCTGCTTGGCCAGGTTGATATCGTCGGCGGTCTCGGCGCCAACCTTCTGGCCGTAGGCCATGACGGCGGAAGCGCCCACGGACTTGTAGTTCTCCTCACGGGCGGAGAGCACCAGAATGTTCTTGCCCTGGAGGGCCTCGGAAATCTTGCTGAACAGCTGCGCGTCCTTCTCGGTGTTCTTGCAGCCCATGACGGCGATGGGCATGGTGACGGCCTCGGCCACGGCCTTGGCGTCGGCGACGCAGTCTTCCACGGAGCGGTTGGCGCCGTTGGGGTCGGCGGACTCAAAATGCAGCACCAGGAAGTCAGCGCCCTCCATGGTCTCGGCCTTCTTGGCGAAGTCGGCCATGGTCTCGCAGCCGGCGTAGAACTCCTTCAGGCCGGGAGCGGTCCACTCCTTGGCGGTGTCGGAAATCTCGACGCCGATTCTGGGAGCGTTCTCGATGGGAGCATCGAAGGTGTAGAAGGGCAGGACGTTCTGGCCGCCCAGGGTCACGGCCTTGTCGCCGGTGCCCAGGGTCACGGCGTTGATTTTAGCATTGAACGCCTGCGTCTTGGGAACGAAAGACATGATAGGTAATCCCCCTTAGTAAAATAAAAAATGACGAAAATTACAGTCCCAGCTTCTCCATGATATTCCGCAGCGCGGTTTTCACGGGATTGGATTCCGGAAGTCTGGCGGAGGGGTCGCCGTCGCAGTCGCAGCGGTAGACCGCCTCGTCCTGGGGAAGGACCCCCAAAAGCTCCAGGCCGTGCTTTTCGATCTCGGCCCGGACGCCGTCATCCAGAACGCCGCCGGGGGCACGGTTCACGATCAGGCCCATGGTGCCGGGGTTCAGGTTCATCTCCCGAATCATCTCCGCCAGACGGGCCACGGCCTGTACGCCACGGCGGGAGCAGTCGGAGATCAGGAGCATGGTGTCCACATGGGGCAAAGTTCCCCGGGCGACGTGCTCCAGGCCCGCTTCGTTGTCCATTACAAGGTAGCGGTAATTCTTGGCGTACTTATCGATCTGGGTTTTGAGGACGCCGTTGACAAAGCAGTAGCAGCCCTTGCCCTGGGTGCGGCCCATGACAAGCATGTCAAAGTCGTCCTCCTCCGCCAGGGCGGAGTTAAACTTGAATTCGGCGTAGTCCGCCTTGGTCATGCCGGTGGGAATGGTGTCCCCCCGCAGCTCCGCCTGGGCCATTTCCTCCCGGATGTCGCCCAGGGTGGTGCCCACCTCCACACCCAGAACCTCGTTCAGGTTGGAGTTGGCATCCGCGTCCACCACCAGAATGGGGCCCTGTTTCTTCTTGGACAGATAGTCGATAATCATGCCGCAGGTGGTGGTTTTTCCCACGCCGCCCTTACCGGCAACGGCGATGGTATGAGGTGTTGCCATAATCAAAGTTCTCCTTTGGTCGCGCTTTTACGGACCCCCCTTGCGGGGGGCAGGGTCTTAGATCAGGTCCAGCAGACCGGCCTCGCGGGCGATGCGGGCCACGTCGTCGAACTTATTGAGGGCGTACAGGTGGATGCCGTTGATGCCGCAGGCGCGGTACTCGTCGATCTGACGGATGGTGTACTCGATGCCGGC
>JBJDYK010000049.1:0-2524 GCA_051867275.1 Faecousia sp. | reverse complement strand
AGCCCATCGACAAGCTGCTCTACGGCGGCTACTCCACCATCTCCCTGGGCTACGCCGGTCTGTATGAGTGCGTCAAGTATATGACGGGCCACTCCCACACCGACCCCGAAGCCACCCCCTTCGCCCTCTCCGTGATGCAGCACATGAACGACGCCTGCGCCAAGTGGAAGGCAGCGCACAACATCGATTTCAGCCTCTACGGCACACCCCTGGAATCCACCACCTACAAGTTCTCCAAATGTCTGCAAAACCGCTTCGGCAAGATTCCCGGCATCACCGACAAGAGCTATATCACCAACTCCTACCACGTCCACGTTTCCGAGCCCATCGATGCCTTCTCCAAGCTGTCCTTCGAGGCCCAGTTCCAGCGTCTCAGCCCCGGCGGCGCCATCAGCTATGTGGAGGTGCCCAATATGCAGAACAACATTGACGCGGTGCTGGAGGTCATGCAGTTCATTTACGACAACATCATGTATGCCGAGCTGAACACCAAGTCCGACTACTGCCAGGTCTGCGGCTACGACGGCGAGATCGAGATTCAGGAGGACCAGGACGGCAAGCTGGTCTGGACCTGCCCCCAGTGTGGCAACCGGGATCAGAGCAAGATGAATGTGGCCCGCCGTACCTGCGGCTACATCGGCACCCAGTACTGGAACCAGGGCCGTACCCAGGAGATCCGGGACCGGGTCCTGCACCTGTAAAATAAATTTGCCCTGAAATGAGGACTCCACCTCATTTCAGGGCAGTTCCTGCTTTCGGCCAATTTTACATAAAAGTCCGGCATCGAAGTGTTGAACCACAACATGGAGTCCGCCTGAATCGACCTGCAGGCCCTCATCGCCGGCTTTGCAGGCGGCAAGGCAGCCCAGGAGCGGGAGGTCACCCCCGTATAAAACCACGATAAAATTCAACAGCCGCAGGACTCCAAAGCCGGAGTCCTGCGGTTTTGGGGAAGAGTTTCGTATCTATTCAGTCATTTGAAAAACGTCGGAAACGATTGTTTTGCACAACACCGGCTGTAGGGCGGGGGCACGCCCCCGCCGGGCAGTTTCGAATTAGTACGCGATACCTGTAATCTGACCGGCAGCCGATTTTTGGTAGGAAATGCGCGTTTACCGCAACCGCATCGCAAATAATCGGCGTCTGTCCTAAATTTCCTGCGGATTCTGAGCTTCAGGCGTGGGGTCATATTCCAGAATATCCCCCGGCTGGCAATGCAGAACCTCGCAAATGGCAGCCAATGTTGAAAAGCGGATCGCACTGACTCTCCCATTTTTCATCTTGGACAGATTAACATTGGCAACGCCTACTTTTTCCGACAGCTCATTCAGGCTCATTTTTCGGTCCGCCATCACACGGTCAAGTCTCAACACAATGTGTCCCAATGCCGCGCCTCCCATCACAGGGTTTCGTCAGACTCCCGCTGGAGCTGCACGCCATACTTGAAAACGGTCACCAGGCAGGCGGTAACAACAAACGCCGCCAGAATGCCCCATTGGATGCGCAGGTCGGTGTCCCGCCCGGCGGAGAGGAAGGAGGCGGCGCAGGTATCGCCGACGGTGCCAAGCAGGGCCACCGGAAGCAGGGAGAAACTGAAGCTCCGCATTTTCCTGACCACCGCCTCGCTGAAGGGGGATCCGCAGCCCGCGATTGCCTTGAAAAGGGCACGCAGCATCCACAGCGACAGGGCCACGGAAACCAGAAATACAACACCCCAGATCAGAACCCAAACCCCATCGCCCAGTTTATAAACCGAGGCATCCGTGGTGGCGTCGATAATTTTTTGATTCCCCTGAGAATGGACGGTGGCAGAGGAAAAGTTCTGGTTAAAGAAGCTCAGATCCACCCACATTTCCTGCTCCTCCGGCGGCATCATGTCGCCGTGGCCGGACAGCAGTGCGGATGGGTCCTCGTCCGTGGAATAGGATACCCCGTCGATCATGGCGTCCCACAGGTCGGCAAAATGATCACCATTGACCCGGATTTTCGCGCTGCTTTCCATGCTGACCACGACACCGTCCTTCGGAAGAGTGGACAGGTAGATGGCGGCGGCAGATACGGCGGCGGTTACGAAAAGCACCGCTGCCAGCAGCACCGTCACAAGGATGCTGCCGATTTTACCGAACTTGGTTACTTTTTTCAGTGTTGTTTGGCTCATTTTGTTTCCCTCACATCTTACATAAAATATTTAACGACTGTCGTTAAATTCTGCGGTCATCTTACCACAGGCAGTTGAAAAAGCCAAGCAGTATTTTATGTTTTTCGTTAAATATTTTATCTTTCCCGCAAAATACTTCACAAGGTTGCAGTCTCCCTGTCCCAGGACTGAACGGGAATTTACCGCCTGAAAACAGGCACCCCGTCAGGTATTCGGACATTGTGGTACGCGCACAAATCGTAACTGTTCAGTCGCAGTCAGGAAATATGGAATCCATGTCTATTTTGCTGGAACTCGCTGTAGGGCGGGGGCATGTGTCAATAGCAACATGGTTTACACTTTGTGAAGGGACATGGTTTACAACTC
>JBJDYK010000048.1:0-2524 GCA_051867275.1 Faecousia sp. | reverse complement strand
TGTTGTTGCACAAACTGTAAACTATCTTACTGCACCAAACAATATATCCGGCCCGGCGGTATAAAACGATTCAAACTGCGCACCCATGCGAATCCGCAGCATTTTACGTTTTGCGGTTCTACTCTGTTTCGTCAAATTTGCGGGCCGGATATATCCGGCCCCTACAGGCGCTTTGCAAAATTCCAATTTGTCCGTCTTTTGGACTTCTGGCTATTTTTCAAAACAAAAACCGGCCCTGATGGGTCGGTTTTTGTTTTGTATGGTTTTTTGATTTTCAGAGGTTTTGTTCCGTCATATCCGTCACGCCGGAGAAGCTGTTGACCTTATCCTGCATATAGAACAGGCTCTGGCTCTCGCCGGTCTGCCCGCCAAAGCTGCCTTCCGGCATCTGGGGAGGCACCTCTCCCGCAGGCTTTTCCGGTCTTTCCCCTTCCGGCATCTCGTGCCGCTGGCCGTCAAAGCCCTCAGGCGGCTCCTGACCATCAAAGCCCTCGGGAGGCTCATGGCCATCAAAACCTTCACCTGGTTCTTTTCCGCCCATGGGACCGCCGAAGATGCCTCCGGGTCCCCTGCCCACATCGGTGCCGGTGTAAACCTGCTGGGTGCCTCCCGTGTAGATAGTGACCGATTCATAGACGCCGCCGGTTTCCGTCCCCTCCAGGGTGCCGCCCACATACACCAGGTAGCTATCTCCCACCTGGAAGTCGGGGCAGGAAATCACGGCACCCATAAACTGCCGGGTGTTCTCACCCAGGACCTCATCATCGGAGGGGTCGTAAGCAAAGATCACCGTGCCGTCCTCTTTGGTCACCACAATGGCGTCACCGGAGCTGCGGTACTGGGCAAACTGCAGGTTCATGGTCACCTGCTGGGAATCGCTCTCGGCCCAATCCATAGTCGAGCCCAGGGCAACGACAGTGCCGCCGTTGACATAGGAGCCCAGGTCGCTGTCCAGGCCCGCGTCGGAGGCAGGGTTCGCGCTGGAGACCACGGTGCCGCCGTTGATGACCAGATAGCCGTTGGAGTCGATACCATCCCCCTCATCGCCCAGACCGGCAATGATATGGACGCTGCCGCCGTTGATGGTGGTGACGGAAACGCCGTCCTCATTGGTGTTGATGCCGTCATTGCCGGAGCGGATGTTGAGATTGCCGGAGCAAATGGTCAGGTGCAGTTCCGTGTCCAGGCCCTCGTTGTCGGCAGTCAGATTTAAAATACCGGAGCCGTCTCCCTCTCCGCTGACATTCATGGACATATAGGAATAGACCGCGCCGTCCTGCTTCCACAGCTTCTTCTCTTCCCCGTTATCCTTGAAGATCTTTGCCACATGGGAGCCGGAAACGTTGTTGAGGCTCCCCTCTCCCAGAACCAGATTGGCTCCCGCAGAAGTGGTATCCACGGTGGGCGTGGCGGTATCCACGGACCACTGCCCGTCGCACTCGTAGACGTTCAGGAACAGGATGGCAGGCGCAACCTGGCAATCCAGGTTGACTCCGTCCAGAATCAGGGTCACAACCGCCTCCGGGTCCTGAGCCGCTTCATCTCCCAGGTCCACCCGAAGCTGACCCTCGGAAAGGCTGCCACTGACCCGATAGGTACCAGGCGCGGTAATGTTTACCACGGTATGAGCTGCCGCTTCCTCCGCGCTGTGGCGCTCCCAGGCCAGGCCCTCGCCGTAAGCGTTGCCGCTGTCGTAGGTATCCAGGTCCTCATAATACACGATATCATGACTCAGGTATACCGCCGCTTCCCCGGTTCCCGTTTCCACGCCGTTGACGGTAATGATGCTGTCGGACAGCACAATGGCCGTCTCGTCGGGATTTTCCGGGGATTCCGTAACCTCTGCCACCGGGTCGGTTACAGAGGTAACCTCTGTTGGCTCCGTGGCCGTTGTGGTGGGAGCTACGGAGTTGCCGCCGCAGCCGGTGAGGCAGGTCAGCAGCCACAGGGTCGCCACGCAAATTGTCCATACTCGTTTCATAGACTATCCTTCCTTTCAGGGTGATGCCAGTATTTTACACCCGGCTTTCCAGGAATAATTGAAGATTTTTTCACAAACCGTGGATGAAACGTGAACTTTTCCCATGGCAGCGTATTATCCCTACACATAAAATAAAAAACGGCATCACAAAATGTGATACCGTAATTTATTGTACTCAATCAGATGGCGCGCTCAACCTTGTTGGAACGGAGACATCTGGTACAGACGTACACATGGCGGGGAGTACCGTCCACGATCGCCTTGACGCGCTTGACATTGGGCTTCCACATTCTGTTGGAACGTCTGTGGGAGTGGGAGACCTTGATGCCAAAGGTAACGCCCTTGCCGCAAACATCGCACTTAGCCATTAGCTGCACCTCCAATCCATAGGAAAATCTCAAAAAGTCCAGACGGACACGGGTAATATAATACCAGACTTGTCCCAAAAAAGCAAGTACCGAAACCAGAAAAAACAAATTTTTTATTTTTCCTTCAATCTTCAAACTAAACGCGACAGGAAAAGGAAAGTGTGTTGCGTTTAGT
>JBJDYK010000047.1:0-13871 GCA_051867275.1 Faecousia sp. | reverse complement strand
ATGAACATCACCGATGTGGGCCACCTGTCCTCCGACGCGGACACCGGCGAGGATAAAATGCTGAAGGGCGCCAAGCGGGAGCATAAGTCCGTCATGGAGATTGCGCAATACTACACCGATGCATTCTTCGAGGACTGCCGGAAGCTGAATATCCGCCGCCCGGAGGTGGTGGAACCGGCAACAGGATGCATTGAGGAGTTTATCAAAATTGTGTCCGGCCTGCAGGAGAAGGGCTTTGCCTATTTTGCCGGAGGCAACGTGTACTTTGATACCTCCAAGCTGGAAAAGTACTATGTTTTTAATGACCATGACGAGGAGGATTTGGCTGTGGGCGTCCGGGAGGGCGTAGAGGAGGACACCAATAAGCGCAATAAGAACGACTTCGTCCTCTGGTTCACCAAATCCAAATTTGAGGACCAGGCTCTGAAATGGGACTCTCCCTGGGGCGTGGGCTATCCCGGCTGGCATATTGAATGCTCCGGCATCTCCATGAAGCACCTGGGCGATGACCTGGACCTGCACTGCGGCGGCATTGACAATGCTTTCCCCCACCATACCAACGAGATTGCCCAGAGCGAAAGCTTCATCGGCCACAAGTGGTGCAACTACTGGTTCCATGTGCATCACCTGAACACGGACACCGGCAAGATGTCCAAGTCCAAGGGAGAATTTTTGACCGTGTCGCTTCTGGAGAGCAAGGGCTACGATCCCATGGCCTACCGCTTCTTCTGCCTCCAGAGCCACTACCGCCGCAACCTGGTATTTAGCTGGGAGAACCTGGATAACGCCGTTGCCGCCTATGAAAAGCTGATCGGAAAGATTGCCGCCCTGAATCCGGGGCAGGCAGGCGAACTGGACCAGGCCGCGCTGGAAAGCCTGCGGGAACGGTTTAAAAAGGCAATGGATGGAGACTTGAACACGTCCCTTGCCATTACTGCTCTCTACGATGTATTAAAAGCCAAAACCAACGACCATACCAAGTTGGCCGCTCTGGCGGATTTCGATCAGGTGCTCAGCCTGGATCTGCTGGCCCATGCGGAGAAGCTGCGCCAGGCGGAGAGGGCAGAGGCTGCCGCGGAGGAACGGGACCCGGAGATCGACGAGCTGGTCCGCCAGCGCACGGAGGCCAAAAAGGCAAAGAACTGGGCCGAGGCTGACAGAATCCGGGACGAACTGAAAGCCAGAGGTATCACCATCATTGACACCCCCCAGGGCGCCAAATGGAGAAGAGACTGATATGAAGCTCATGATTTTGGATGGCAACAGTGTGGTAAACCGGGCCTTTTATGGGGTCCGTCCCCTGACCACCCGGGAGGGCCTGTATACCAATGCCATCTTTGGATTTTTGAATATTCTCCAAAAAATGGAGGCGGAGGAAAAGCCGGATGCACTGTGCGTAGCCTTCGATCTCCATGGGCCCACATTCCGGCACTTGCAGTATGACGGCTATAAGGCAACCCGCCATAAAATGCCGGAGGAGCTGGCACAGCAGATGCCGGTTCTGAAGGATGTGCTGAAGGCCATGCGGATCCCTATCTTTGCCTGCCAGGGCTGGGAGGCAGATGATGTGATCGGCACGGTTGGCAGACGCTGCGGGGAGGAATCCTGGGACTGCGTGGTGGTAACCGGCGACCGTGACAGTCTGCAGCTCATCGATGACCATGTGACCGTGAAGCTGGTGATTACCAAGGGCGGCCAGACCACCGCCACCTGCTATGACGAAGCCCTGTTCCGCCAGGAATATGGCTTTGCGCCTCCGATTCTGGTGGATCTAAAAAGCCTCATGGGCGACAGCTCAGACAATATCCCCGGCGTGCCCGGGGTGGGTCCCAAGACCGCGAAGGAGCTGCTTTTGCAATACGGCACCATGGAGGGGGTCTACGCCCATCTGGAGGAACCTTCTATCCGGCCCAAGCTGCGGGAAAAACTGGAGGCCGGTCGGGAAAGCGCCGTGCTTTCCTATGATCTGGCCACCATCCGCCGTAACGCGCCCATTGACTTTTCGCCGGAGGACTGCCTGCGCCGGGAGCCAAACCGGAAGGAGCTTTACGACCTTTTTGTGAAGCTGGAGTTTGTGAAGCTGATTGATAAGTATGGCCTCCGGTCTGCCGCTCTGGAGCCGGAGCCTGCGAAGACAGCTAAAACCCTGTGCCATTGCGACGCTCTGCCTCAGCCTGGGACCACCTGCGCCCTTGCACTGGGTGAGGACGGAACCATTGCCCTTGCCTGGGAGGACGGTGTCTGCTCCGTGGCGCCTCTGGAACGGTCAGCGGAGCTGGTGCGTCTTCTGGATGATGGTACGCCCAAGATCTGCCACGATTTAAAGACGGTTCTCCATGAATTGGACGATCTTGGCATGACAGGCGGGGATTTCCTGTTTGATACGGCTTTGGCTGCCTATGATTTGAATCCTTCTCAGACAGACTTCAGCATTGGCAAGCTGGCTACCACCTTCCTGGGTCACAGCCCGGAAAGTCTGGAGGATCAGGCGGTGGCTGTCTGGCAGCTCTATCCCGTTCTTCAGGCACAACTGCGGGAAACGGGAATGGAGAAGCTGTACCTGGAGATTGAGCTCCCTCTATGCGGCGTGCTTTACCGCATGGAGCAGCAGGGCGTTGCCATTGACCGGGCCGCGCTGACCCAGTTTGGGCAGATGCTCTCCGGGCAGATTGCCCAGGAGGAGAAGCAGATATATGAGTACGCCGGAGGCCTGTTTAATATCAATTCCCCCAAGCAGTTGGGTGAGATCCTCTTTGAGCGGCTGGGCCTGCCTCCGGTCAGGAAGACCAAAACCGGCTACTCCACCAATGCGGAGGTTTTGGAAAAGCTGAGGGAGCGGCATCCCATCGTTCCGCTGATTCTGGATTACCGGGCTCTTACCAAGCTGAAATCCACCTATGCCGATGGACTTCTGAAGGTGATTGGTTCTGATGGTCGGATTCACACCACATTCCAGAACATGGTGACTGCAACCGGCCGTCTGTCTTCCACGGAACCCAATTTGCAGAATATCCCTGTGCGTACAGAGCTGGGCAGCGAAATTCGGAAGATGTTCGTACCCCGGGAAGGCTGGCTTTTCGTGGACGCGGATTATAGCCAAATCGAGCTGCGGGTGCTGGCCCACATTGCAGATGACCCTCTGATGCAGGATTCCTTCCGTTCCGGCATGGACATTCACACAGCTACAGCCTCCCAGGTTTTCGGTGTAGAGCCGGAAAATGTGACGGCATTGCAGCGGCGTCACGCAAAGGCCGTCAATTTCGGCATTGTCTATGGAATTTCCGAGTTCTCTCTGGCAGAGGACATCGGCGTCTCCCGATGGGAGGCCAAGGACTATATCGACTCCTATCTGGATCGCTACAGCGGCGTCAGAGCCTATATGCGTCAGATTGTGGATACCGCCCGGGAGAAGGGCTATGTAACGACCCTCTATGGCCGCCGCCGGTATATTCCGGAGATCAAGAGCAGCAATTACAACATCCGCCAGGGCGCGGAGCGAATTGCCCTGAACACCCCCATCCAGGGAACCGCCGCCGACCTCATTAAGCTGGCAATGGTCCGGGTGGATCAGGCACTCCGGGAATCCGGACTTCAGGCAAGGCTCATTTTGCAGGTTCACGACGAGCTGATTGTGGAATGTCCCATGGGAGAGGAGCAGCAGGTGAAGGAAATTCTGACGGAACAGATGGAGCATGTGGCGTCCCTGTCGGTTCCGCTCATTGCGGAGGCCAAGTCCGGAAGGACCTGGTATGATGCCAAATGACAAACATCCAAATTGTACCCATGGAGCGGTCTCATGTGAACGCCGTGGCGGAGCTGGAAAAGACCTGCTTCAGCGCGCCCTGGAGTGAGGCCAGCATCGGTTCCGAGCTGGAGAATCCCTTAAGCCTGTGGCTGGTGGCAGTGCGTAACCAGACGGTTTTGGGGTATGTGGGCAGCCAGACGGTGCTGGATGAGGCGGATATGATGAATCTGGCCGTATCACCCCGGGCAAGGCGTCAGGGAATCGGCCGGGATTTGGTTATGAATTTGACGGAATCCCTGAAATCACGAGGTGTGCGCTGCCTGACTTTGGAAGTGCGCGCCTCCAATGGGGGAGCCCTGGCACTATATGACAGCCTGGGCTTCCGGGAGGTGGGCATCCGGCCCGGATATTATTTTCATCCCAGAGAGGATGCGAGGATTCTCCGAAAGGAGTGGGAGCTTTGATAATTCTGGCAGTTGAGTCGTCCTGTGACGAAACGGCGGTAGCCCTGGTGGAAAATGGCAGAAAGGTTCTGACCGACTGCATCGCCTCCCAGGTGGACCTGCACAAAATTTATGGCGGCGTGGTGCCGGAGATTGCCTCCCGAAAGCACATTGAGGCGATATATGGTCTGGCAGACCAGGCTCTGCTCCGAGCCGGCATAAGCCGCAAAGATATTGACGCCGTGGCGGTCACATACGCCCCTGGTCTCATTGGAGCGGTGCTGGTGGGCGTGAATTTTGCCAAGGCGGCGGCACTGTCTCTAGGAGTTCCGCTGATTCCCGTTCACCACATCCGGGGCCACATTGCCGCCAATTATCTGGCCTATCCGGAGCTGGAGCCGCCCTTTGCCTGCCTGGTGGTCTCCGGCGGACATACCATGCTGGTGGATGTGCAGGACTATACCCGGATGGAGATTCTGGGAACGACCCTGGACGACGCGGCAGGGGAGTGCTTTGACAAGGTTGCCCGGGTTCTGGATATGCCCTATCCGGGTGGAGCGGCCCTGGATGCCCATGCCCGGAACGGACAAGAGGGACACTACGCGCTGCCCCGTGCCCGGGCCGGGGAGAATCCTTTGGATATGTCCTTTTCCGGCCTCAAGACCGCAGCCATCAACCTGATTCACAACGCCCGGCAAAAAGGGGAAGAAATCGCCGTGGATGACCTCTGTGCCGACTTTTCCGCCGCAGTCTCCGACACGCTGGTCCCAAGAGCCATGGAGCTGCTGCGGCGGACCGGCTATGGAAAGCTGGCAGTCGCCGGCGGTGTGGCCGCCAATTCCAAAATCCGGCAGGACATTCTGAAATCCGCCCAGGACCTGGGCGCCGAGGTTTTTCTTCCGCCTCTCAAGCTGTGCGGCGACAACGGCGCGATGATAGGCGCTCAGGGGTACTATGAGTATCTGGCCGGAAATCTGGCGGATATGTCCCTCAACGCCTATGCCACTAAGTCGATTTTAGGCGAAACGCTGTAAACTTTCTCCCCGAAAACTGCAATGGTACTTGCAATTTTCGGGGAGATGCTATAGAATATGGCTGACAAATTAATAATGGGAGAAGAAGTTTATTCTGTTGTAACGCCGCAACGCGGCGGAAGGAGAATCAGCAATGAAGAAACGCATTCTTGCAGTTTTCCTGGCAGTGGCAGCTCTGACGTGCTTACTCTGCGGATGCTCAGGAGCAACGACCGGAGGCACCGGTGCCAGCGACGAAACGACGGCTTCTTCCGGGGGGGCCAGAACGGAATCCAATGAGATCACCGTAGGCATCGCCCAGGACCTGGATGATAGTCTTGACCCGTATTTGACAACGGCCGCAGGAACTAGAGAGGTCATGTTCAATGTTTTTGAGGGACTTGTAAAGCCCGATTCCACAGGTGACTATGTGTGCGCTGTCGCGTCCGATTACAAGGTAACGGAGAGCGGCAAGTGCTATGTATTTACCCTGCGGGATGGTGTGGTTTTCCACAACGGTGCTGCCTGCACGCCCCAGGACATTCTATATTCCTTTCAAACCTGCGCCGATACCACAGTGAACTCCTCTGTGGCAGCGGCGCTTTCTGCGATTGAAAGCATCTCCGCCGATGGAAATGTTGTGACCATCCGCCTTCAGGAGCCCAACAGCGACTTCCTCAGCATGGTGGCCAGCGTTTACATCGTTCCTGCGGACTATGCGGATCAGGCAACCAAACCTGTTGGTACCGGCCCGTTTAAGTTCGTGTCCCGCAGTGTTCAGGAGAACATCATCCTGGAAAAGCACGATGAATATTATGGCACCCCCGCCTATCTGGACAAAGTGACCTATAAGATCTATGAGGACGGCAACGCGCTGTTTACCGCCCTCAACAGTGGCGCGCTGGATCTGGTTGCCCATTTGACCAGTGACCAGGTGAACAACCTGTCCAACGGCTACACGGTTCTGGAAGGCACCATGAACCTGGTACAGGCTCTGTATCTGAACCATCAGGTACAGCCCTTTGACAATGTTCTGGTGCGTCAGGCCATGTGCTATGCGGTGGATGTGGATGCCATGCTGGACCTGACCGCTGACGGCCATGGCACCAGGGTGGGCTCCTCCATGTACCCGGCCTTCACCAAGTACTTTGATCCTGCCCTCTCCCAGCGCTATCCCCATGACCCGGAGAAGGCAAAGGAACTGCTGAGCCAGGCAGGCTACCCCGATGGCTTCCAGTTTACCATCAAGGTGCCCAGCAACTACACGCCCCATGTAAACACGGCGGTGGTTCTGGCCGAGCAGCTGAAGGCAGTGGGCATTACAGCCCAGATTCAGCAGGTGGATTGGAACACCTGGGTGTCGGAGGTATACGGCAACCGGGACTTTGAGGCAACGGTGGTTGGCTTCGATGCCAGCACCCTCAATGCCAGCAGCCTGCTGGCGCGCTGGGTCAGCGACAATGGCAAGAACATGATAAACTATAACAACGCTGACTATGACGCTGCCTTTGATGCTGCCCAGGCATCGGACAAGGACGAGGAGCGCACCGCACTGTATAAGCAGTGCCTGGAAATCCTCAGCGACACAGCCGCCAATGTCTATTTGCAGGACCTTGCGGACTTTGTGGCCCTGAACCCCGCACTGGAGGGCTTCCGGTTCTATCCCCTCTACGTCATGGATATGTCCACCATTCGCTACAAGTAATTAAAAGCCAAGGGAGGCGGGAATATGAAATATGCCGCTAAAAAACTAAGCGCTCTCATTATTACTTTGTTCATGGTTTCGATTCTTGCCTTCCTTGCGTTCCAGCTCATACCGGGCGATCCTACCACCAAGATGCTGGGCACGGAAGCTACGCCGGAAGCAGTGGCGGAGCTACGGGCCCAGTTGGGGCTGGATCGCCCAATTCCCGTCCGCTATTGGAACTGGCTGACCTCGTTTCTGGCGGGAGACATGGGCATCAGCTATAGCTACCGGATGCCGGTCGCGGAAATGATCGGGCAGAAACTGCCGACCACAGCACTTCTGACTGCGATGTCCTTTCTATTTACGGTGGCGCTGTCCATTCCCCTGGGTGTGCTGGCAGGCAGCGTGCGCAGCCGGGTGCTGGATCGAATCATCGCGGTGGTGGACCAGCTTTTTATGAGCATTCCTCCGTTTTTCCTGGGCATTCTGATGTGCTATGTATTTGGCATTCTGTTTCGCCTGTTTGTACCAGGGGATTTTGTGGCCTTTGATTTGGACCCCTGGGGATGTATCGGGTATCTGATTTTTCCCGCCCTGGCCATTGCGATTCCCCGAACGGCAATGACGGTTAAAATGCTTCGGGGAGCGGTTTCCAAGGAATTGAGCCAGGACTATGTCCGCACGGCAAGAAGCCGTGGAAACAGCCACAGTTCCATTGTGACACGCCATGTGCTGCGCAACGCCCTGATTCCGGCGATCACCTTTCTGGCGGTCTCCATGGCGGAAATTCTGACCGGCAGTATTATTGTGGAACAGGTGTTCACCATCCCCGGCATCGGCCGTCTGCTCCTTGCCAGCATCTCCAACCGGGACTTTCCTGTGGTGCAGGCGGTGGTGGTAATTCTGGCTGCCTGGATTGTGCTGGTGAATTTCGCGGCGGATGTGCTGAACCAACTGGCGGACCCCCGTGTCCGTCTGCGGTAGGGAGGCAACATGAAAAAAAGAAATTCCTTTTTCTATGTGGGCATCTTTATTACGGCGTTTATGACGCTTCTGATTCTGGTCGGACTGGTGTGGACGCCCTATGGTACCACATGGATGGACCCTTCCGCCAAAACTCAGCCGCCCTCCCTTGCCCACCTGATGGGCACCGACAATTTCGGCCGGGATATTTTCAGCCGTGTGCTGGAAGGCGCCGGAACCTCATTCCTGGTGGCGGTGGCCGTGGTGTCAATTGGCTGCTTTTTCGGCCTCCTGATTGGTGGCCTGTGTGGGTTCTACGGCGGTCTGGCCGATACCATATTGACCAGAATCTGCGACACCCTTACGGCCTTTCCCAGTGTCCTGCTGGCACTGGTGGTTCTGAGCCTGACCGACGGGGGAACCTATCATATCATTATGGTGCTGGGCATTCTGTTTATTCCCAGCTTTGCCCGTGTGGTGCGGGCGGAGTTTGCCCGATGCAAAGAGCAGAACTATGTAAAAAGCGCCCGGTTGATGGGGGCTGGGGATTTGCGGATCATGACCCTGCACATTCTACCCAATATTATGCAGGTGCTGCTGCCCTGCATTACCATCGGCTTTAATAACGCGATTTTGAGCGAGGCCAGCATGAGCTTCCTGGGGCTGGGAATCCAGCCGCCGGATGCCTCTCTGGGCTCCATGCTCAGCGACAGCCAGACCTATTTGCTCAGTGCCCCTTGGTATGCCCTGTGTGTCGGCGGAACCATGGTTCTGCTGATTCTGGGCTTCAGTATGCTTGGCGAGGGCATCCAGCAATCCGACAGAAGAAAGTGAGGGACTCTATGGAGACGCTGCTGAAAGTTGATTCTCTGCGGGTCCATTTTCATAACGCGGCACAGGGCCGATACGCCGTCGATGACGTGAGCTTTTCCATGGAGCCGGGAGAAATTCTGGGCCTGGTAGGGGAGAGCGGCAGCGGAAAAACGGTAACGGCCATGTGTATCAGCGGCCTGCTGCCTCGGCAGCGGGCTTTTGTCCAGGGCAGCATCACTCTGGAAGGCAAGGAAATATTGCGATGTACGGAAAAAGAACTGCGTCAGATTCAGGGACAGGAGCTGGCCGTTGTGTTTCAAGAGCCTATGACCAGTATGAACCCTGTGATGCGGGTGGGCCGACAGGTGGAGGAGAGCCTGCGGATTCATACAAAGCTTTCCCCGGCAGAGCGAAAAGCAAAGGCATTGGAGGCCCTGGCCCAGGTGGAATTACCGGACCCTGCCGGCATCTACCGCAAATATCCCCATGAGCTGTCCGGCGGACAGCTTCAGCGGGTGATGATTGCTGCGGCCATCGTGACCCGCCCGAAGCTCCTTTTGGCCGATGAACCGACCACCGCTTTGGATGTGACCATCCAGGCCCAGATTCTTACGCTTTTAAAGAAAATCAACCGGGAAAGCGGTATGGGCATCCTGTTTATCAGCCATGATCTTCATGTGGTGCGGAAGCTCTGCACCCGGGTGGCTGTCATGGAACGGGGCAGGCTGGTGGAATTGGATGAGGTGGACACCATCTACCGGAATCCGAAGCACCCCTATACACAGAAGCTCATTTCCGCAATTCCCCATCGGGACAGCAATTTGCGCTAAGGAGAAGTTTATGGAACGCCAGACACTGCTGGAAATCAGACATTTAAACAGCTTCTATGAGGAAGGAAACGGGATTTTCACACCAGACAAACGGCGCAGGCAAGTGCTGCGGGATGTGTCGTTTTCTCTGTATAAAGGGGAAATCCTGGGTCTGGTAGGGGAGAGCGGCAGCGGAAAAACGACCCTTTCAAGAGCCATCGTGGGACTCCTGCATGATTACGAAGGGGAAATCATCCGCAATACCAGCACCCGCCCCCAAATGGTGTTCCAGGACCCCTACAGCAGCTTGAATCCCGCCCATACAATCGGATGGATTCTGGAGGAGCCCCTGAAGATCAGGGGCGGTATGACCTCCGGGGCGCGGAAAGAGCTGGTCTTTCAAATGCTGGAACGAATCGGCCTCAGCAAGGACTACGCCCTTAGGAAACCCCATGAGTTGTCGGGCGGTCAGCGTCAGCGCATCGCCATTGCCGCCGCCATCATCGCGGGGCCTGAGCTTGTGGTGGCGGACGAGCCGGTCAGCGCCCTGGATGTGACCATTCAGGCCCAGATTCTGGAGCTGCTCATGGACCTGCGGCGGGAGTTTCATCTGAGCTATCTGTTTATCAGTCATGACCTGAATGTGATCTATCAGATCTGTGACCGGGTGCTTGTGATGAAAAACGGGGAAATCGTGGAGGAAAACACGGTCCAGGAAATTTTTACAAACCCCAGGCATCCATATACGAAGCAGCTCCTTGAGGCCGCGAAATGAGATTTGTTTGGAATTACCATGAAATATCTGTTTTTCCCACTTTTTAAAGCCAAAAACATTCCGATTCATCGAAGAAAAGAGTATTGCGGCGAACAGATTATGTCAAACAATGCAAGTCTCGGAGTGCGGCAATAAAATGTTCATATTTTCGGTTTTTCAATGGGAATTCCGCAACATCCTGGGAAGGAAACCCTGTGAACAACTGTGGAAAACCCTGTGGACAATGTGCAAAACTAAAGCGGAAATCCATGGTTCTGCACATTATGGTTAACCGAATCATGCCGAAAATTGGGAGAATTGGGGAAAGCGAATCGAACTTTGACACCGAAATTGCAGGTTATCCACAGGTTGACACACCTGTGACTGCGGCTGTGTAAATTTACAAGAATCAATAGAAGGAGAGTTAGCAATGGCAACAGTGCTTCTATATCATATTACCGGACTGAAGGAAGCCCAGCTCCGGTTGATGTGCGGGTCCATGCGCATCAACGTTCGTACCGTGATGGAGTCAGAGTTTCATCTGCCGATTGGCGTGTTGGCTGGCCGGAATGTTTCCGGCGGCGACAAGCTGCCTGGCAGCTTTGATGACGAAATGCTGATTATGGCGGATTTTCCCCAGGATCTGTTGGACCGGTTTCTCCAATCCTACCGCCAGAGCGGTATCTCGCCTGTGCCACTGAAGGCCATTCTGACGGAATACAATCAGACCTGGAGCTCCGTGGCACTGAACAGGGAGCTGAAGCAGGAGCATATAAGAATGCAGAAGAAACTTGGTCGGAACTAAGTGCAGTGGCGGCTGAGAATTACCTGAAGACTAGCATCCCAGCTTGTGAAGCAGTTTCTCCACATCTGCGGATTTCAGAACCTTTCCCATGGAAACAACCTTTTCATTCACCACGATGGCGGGCATACTCATGACACCGTAGCTCATGACCTTTTCCATATCGGTGATATACTCCACCTCCAGGTCCAGCCCCAAAGCATTGACGGCAGCCTTTGCATTTTCGTACTGCTCATGGCAGGACTTGCAACCGGCGCCCAGTACCTTTATGTTGGTGATACCGCTGCCGGTATCACCGCAGCAGCAAGTGGGAACCTGTTTTTCTATTCCCTTTTTCTTACCGAAACCGAACAGACTCATGATAATTTCCTCCTAAATTGATGATTTAATAAAAAAGGTGACTGGTAAGTCCATGACAGGATACCAATTTATCACCATTTTGGGTTCCTCCCTATTACACAAGCAAATATTGAATCGCGTTGAAAAAATAGCCAACGATAATAATACCGACTGTGCAGATGGCAACGAAGATACCCAGCAGCTTTGGCTTCACCGCCTTGCGGAGCATAATCATCGAGGGCAGGGACAAGGTGGTAACGCCCATCATAAAGGACAGCACCACACCGAGCTGCGCTCCCTTTGCCAGCAGCGCCTCCGCAATAGGGATCGTGCCGAAAATGTCTGCATACATAGGGACTCCAGCGATAGTGGCGATGATAACGCCAAAGGGATTACCCGTTCCGAGAATCTTTACGATCCATTCTTCGGGAATCCAGTTGTGGATGATCGCTCCGATACCCACGCCAATCAGCACATAAGGCGCGACTTTTTTGGCGGTCGATGCCATTTGCTCCCAGGCGTACCGCATACGATCTTTGAAATGCAGTTCCTCTTGGGGAACATCAATGGCAGGGCCGTTGCGGATAAACGCTTCAACCTGTTCTTCCAGGTGCAGCTTTTCAATCAGAGTACCCCCGGCTACAGCAATGACCAAGCCCAGCACAACATAAATGGCAGCGACCTTCCAGCCGAAAATGCTCATCAGTAATACAAGACTTCCCAAATCCACCATCGGGGAAGAAATCAAGAAAGAGAATGTAACGCCCAGAGGAAGTCCGGCACTGGTAAATCCGATAAACAGTGGAATGGACGAACAGGAGCAGAACGGTGTCACCGTCCCCAGAAGAGCGGCGACACAGTTGGCACCAATACCGTGGAAGCGGCCAAGAATTCTTTTGGTGCGCTCCGGCGGAAAGTAACTCTGGATATAAGAGATGATCAAAATCAATACACCCAGCAGGACCATGATCTTGATGACATCGTAGAAAAAGAACTGGATACTGCCGCCTACTTTACTTGCGGGTTCTAACCCACAGGCCTCCATGGCGCTGCCAATCAGACGATTCAGCCATTTCATACCAAGGATCTCATTTTGTATGAAATCCCAGGCGGTTTTTAATGCTTCCATAGAATACTCCCTTCAAATATCGGAAAATTGAAATTTATCGATATTTAGTTGATTATGTAAGCCGTGCTTGGAGGAACATAATTACTCGTCGCAGCACGGCTCATTTTCAAAAATAGGATTTACTGTAGTCAGAGCGGTCAGATGCTCCTTTGCGATTCGGGCGCCCTCGGCAGAAACGGAATAGTGCATCCATTTCCCTTCCTTACGCCCGGTCACGATACCCGAATCGCAGAGGATCTTCATGTGATGGGACAAGGTTGGCTGGCTGATGCTCATTTCCTCCAGTAGCTTGCAGGCGCACTTTTCACCACTGCACAGCAGCTTTAGAATGCGGATACGATTTTCATCGCAAAATGCCTTGAAGATTACAGCGGTCTTTCGCTCGTCCATGATGCACCTCACATCGAATTTTTTCAATATGATAGCAAACGCATAGGCATTTGTCAATGGGTCGGCTTGCTTTTTTACATAATGTCTCTGCGTTGTCAGATGATATGACCCCATGGAGGAAGCCCCCTGGTGTGAGGAGGTAATGGTGTTGTAATGTGACATTCTTGATTTTGCCTAAAAGCGCTTATACAAAATCTTCCACCGTGCGTCTACGAAGTAAAAACAGCGCACTTTTTTGAGAGGCAGGCCCTGCCCCTCGGGGTCAGTGTGCTGTTTTTGGCGTTTTTGGTCATTTTTCCACAGCCTTGACCTAAAAGGAGGGCTGCCCCTCATGATTTCGGAAAATCATTTTGAGACACCCCCTCGGTTATGGGTTATACGCAGCAGTAGCGGCGATCTTCAGGGCAGAGGCAGTCATGGAACAGATCCAGCTTGAGCTGGAGAGCCAGTTCCAAACGAGTTACTGCGGCAATGACCCGCTCTACGCTTTTGTCAATCTTAACCAGGTCATCCACATCCGTGCTGGCAAGCTCGGTTGTTTTCTGAATCTTTCTGTGTTCTGCCTCCAAGATTTCTGCCAGTGCCTCCTGTTGTTTGGCAACGGCTTCGATCAGTTCGGTGATGGCGTCACGGCGGTTGTCCTCACGCTGACAAGTGGTTGCTTGTGTCGTTTCCATTGAGGTCCATCCTCTCATTAAAGATTATGCCTGAAGGCACAGTCCATTTTATGTTCCTAGACGAAATTTGACACGGTTTGCAGAATCGTACATAGGAGACACGCCCCATCCCCGATTGCGGTATAAACTTTTCCACAAAATAAAAACGCGGAGTATCATCAAAAGAACTTTTCAGATCCTTTAATGATACTCCGCATGGTCGGAGTGTAATTATAGGATCTGGAAAAATCCAGTTATATCAATGGTTTTAGCGGGTTAATCTTCAAAGTAAACGCGATCTTGTCAGAGTAAACGCAATCAGTTGCGT
>JBJDYK010000046.1:0-2572 GCA_051867275.1 Faecousia sp. | reverse complement strand
CGGCCGCTGGTGCGGTGGTGAACGGCCGGAGTGCGGTCCCGGCGGCCGGGCCGTAAAAATCATTTAATTTGGTAAAACGTTCCTCCATAATAGTGCTATCCGCAGCAGCGGAAATTACTATTTTAGGAGGGTAATGTATGTTGGATTACAAAGACATCATTACAAAACACTATGCCTTGGGCATGAGCGGCACGAAGATCGCCGAGTCACTCAAGGTCAGTAAGTCGGGAGTCAACGACTTCCTGCGGGCATTCAAGGCATGCCCCACGCTGGACTATCCTCTTCCGGAGGGAATCACGAACTACGGCATCGCATCTGCAGTCTACCGGAATTCTGTGACCATTGCGGGCCGGGATCTCAGCTACGAGATGCCGGATTACGAAGCCGTGGAGAAGGATATGACTTCCCGTAAAAACATGACACTCACAGTCCTCTGGAACCGGTACGCCAAGCAGTGCCGGGACCGTGGTCTGAAGTTCTACTCATACCGGCAGTTCTGCGAGAACTACGCCAAGTGGTGCGAGGAGAACAAGGAAAGCCTTCACTTCAATGCCGTCATTGGTCAGAAAATGGAGGTAGACTTCGCTGGGAAGACCTTCCAAATGGTGGACCATCTTACCGGTGAGGTCATGGAGATCGTGGTTTTTGTTGCGGTTCTCCCGTATTCTCAGTACATCTACGCAGAGGGAATGGTCTCTACCAAGGAGCCGCAGTGGATTGCCGTCAATAACAACGCCTTGAAATATTTTGGCGGCGTTCCGGCATTGGTAGTCTGCGACAACTGCAAGCAGGCCGTCATTGCCAACAAGGACTGGATCGACCCGGAGCTGAACAAGGATTATGCTGAGTGGGCAGAACATAACCACACCGTCATTCTTCCGGCCAAGGTCAAAAAGCCCAAGTACAAGAGTTCTGTTGAAAACGCCGTAGGCATTTTAGAAAAGGGCATCTTCCATGACATGGAGGAGATGGATTACTTTAGCCTTGACCAGTTCAACCGTGACCTCTGGGATAAGCTGGACAGGCTCAACAGTGCCCCGTTCACAAAAAAGCCCCACAGCCGCCGGTATTACTGGGACGAGGAGCGCCGGGAACTTATGCCGCTGCCTCCAGTGCCTTACGAATATATGGAACGGCGGACTGCAAAGGTATCCTCGGATTACCATATCCGCTTTGACAATGCTTATTACAGCGTGGATCGTGCTTATTTGCACAAAGAGGTACTTATCCGGGCCTCGGCCACAACGGTGAAGATCTTCTCCAAGGAGGGGGATTTCATCTGTGAATGGCCCAGAGCTACCGCAAAGAGCCAGTGGTCGACGGATCCGAACCATCTTCCGGCAAACTTCAAGGAAATGTCTGAGTGGAACGGAACCTATTTTACCCGAAAGGCTATGACCGTTGGCCCCAACACCGGCGAAGTCATGAAACGCATCCTGTCCAGCCGGAAGCTGGAGGTGCAGACCTACCGGATGTGCCAGGGTGTTCTGGGCTTTACCAAAAAGTACAGCAAGCAGGCTCTGGAAGAGACCTGCCGCCAGGCATTGGAGCTGGGCAAGCCGAACTACAGCTTCATTAAGAACTCCATCCAGCTGGTTGCCGAGGATCTGGGGGTCGCCGGTTACAATACTGCAGCCAATGATGAGCGTAACAAGGGTGCCTTTGTTATGGGTGCCGAGTCCATGGATATTGAACACCTCCTCTCCCGCAGCCAGAGCCTGGCTCAGGGTAAAGGGAAAGGCGGTGGCAAGTGATGCGCACCGGAAAAGAGCTTTTCAACACCCTGCTGGTGGAGCTGAATGAGATGGGGCTACCCGGTATGTCGGCCACTCTGGACGAGATGTACCGGTCTCCCAGATTTCTGGAGCTTGACCCCCTTACCGCTATTGCCAACCTTGTAGAGCCGGAATACCAGAAGAAAATAAACAAGCGCATTCTGAGCCGTCTGCGCAGCGCTCACCTGCGTGGGTGTCCACAGGAGCTTTCCAGCTGCGTGGACTCCGGGGATCGTGAGTATCTGCCCCGGGGGATTACCGGAACTCTGTCCACGCTGGACTTCATTGACTCCGGGTTGAACGTCTGTATCCTGGGGCCGTCTGACAGCGGCAAATCCTATCTGGCCAAAGCCATTGGCACTGCCGCCTGTAATAACTACAAGGTGGAGTACCACCATTGTGAGACCCTGTTGGAGGAGATGGTAGCCCTCAAGGCTACAGACTACTCGAAGTACCAGAAGCGAATGAAGAAGACCTGCGGAGCCGCCCTGCTCATTCTGGACGACTTTCTGCTGCACACCATTACGGATGAGCGTGAAGTGAAGGTCCTCTTTGAGATCCTGGAGAAGCGCTGTGAGATTAACCTGAGCACCATTATCTGCTCACAGCGGGAACCGGCAAGTTGGAGTTCTATGATCCTCAATGACGAGGTTTCCTCCAACGCCATTATGAAGCGTGCCACACGGCACTACACTGTGGTGATAAAGCCAAAAATTAGCGGCTAATTAGTCGGCCGTTAAGACCGCACGGCGGCCGTTGGGCACCGCACCAGCGGCCGTTGGCCGCCGCAGAATGCA
>JBJDYK010000045.1:0-2601 GCA_051867275.1 Faecousia sp. | reverse complement strand
CTGCCGGGAGGGTCATGACCCTCCCCTACGGGTGCGGCGCGGTAAACAGAAATTTGTGACACACCGCCGCAGGGGGTGTGGGAAAGGTGTAGGGGGAGTCATTCGCAATATTCACATTTTCCGTCGGTTCCGGAGGCGAAAATCCGTACTTTTTCCGAATTTTTTCAGGGCGCCCCATTTCACTTGACAGGCGGTTCAAAACGTGGTATTAAGAGATAAAAATGGGAAGTATGCGTAAATTTGGGAGGTAGCATCATGGGAATCGCCATTGTGACGGGAGCCAGCTCCGGCATGGGCCGGGAATTTGCTTTGCAGCTTCATAAGGAGGAGCGGTTTGACGAGCTTTGGGTCATCGCCCGCAGGGAAACGGCCCTGGAGAGCCTGAGAAGCCAGGTCCCCTGCCCCCTGCGGGTCATCGCCCTGGACCTGACGAAGCAGGAGAGCTTCGACACCTACCGTGACCTGCTGGCCCGGGAAAAGCCGGAGGTGGCGGTGCTGGTGAACTGCGCCGGCTTCGGCAAATTCGGCCGCTATGACCAGATCCCCCTGCAGGACTGCATGGACATGATCGACCTGAACTGCAAGGCTCTGGTGGCCATGACCCAGCTCACCCTGCCCTATATGAAGGAGGGCAGCAAGATCGTCCAGTTGGATTCCCTGTCCGCCTTCCAGCCGGTGCCCTATATTAACGTCTACGGCTCCACCAAGGCCTTTGTCCTCAGCTACAGCCGGGCCCTGAACCAGGAGCTGAAGCCCCGGGGCATCCGGGTCATGGCCGTCAGCCCCGGCTGGGTTAAGACGGAATTCTTCGACCACGCCACTGCCACCAGCGACACCGCCGTCACCTACTATAACATTTTCTACGAAGCAAAGGATGTGGTGGCCACCGCCATCCACCACCTGTATCACACGAAGAAGGATCTGTCCATCCACGGCGCACCGGTGCGCTGGCAGGTGCGGGGCGTCAAGCTGCTGCCCCACAGCCTGGTGATGAAAATCTGGATGAAGCAGCAAAAACACGACAAGGATCGATAAAACATGGGTCTGGAATTGGAATTTAAATACAAGCTGGAAAATCAGGAGCGGTTTGACACCCTGCTGGAAGCCCTGAAGCAGCGGTATCCCGGCCACTGGGAAAAGGTGAAGATGGAGACGGAGTACTTTGACACCGCCGACCGTTTCCTGGCCTCCCGCCGCTGGACCCTGCGGATTCGCTGCGAAAACGGCAGCAGTATTTTGACCCTGAAAACCCCTTTGGAGGGCCGGGCCCGTGGGGAATGGGAGGTGCCCGAGGGGACCCTGCCCGACGGCCTCATGTCCCTGGTTCGCCGGGGCGCGCCGGAGGAGCTGGCGGAGCTGTACAACCGGCCCTTGTGCAGCCGCTGCGGCGCCCGGTTCAGCCGCCGTCTGCGTCTTTTGGAGCTGCCGGAGGCACAGGTGGAGCTGGCATTGGACAAGGGCGTGCTGCTGGGCGGCGGCAAGGAGCTGCCCTTCTGGGAGCTGGAGGCGGAGCTGAAAGCGGGAAGCGCCGAGGCTCTGGCCCGGTGGTGCCGGGAGCTGGCCCGGGAAATGGGCCTGGAGGAGGAGCCCCGGAGCAAATTCAGCCGGGCCTCCGGTCTGGCGGAGGTGTGAGCCCATGAAAAGTCTTCTCACCAAATACAGCCGCCTGTTGGTTTTCGATACGGAAACCACAGGCCTCAGCCCCAGGCAGGACGAGATTATCGAATTTTCCGCCGCCGTGGTGGAGCTGCGGGAGGCAGAACCCAGGGTGATTCAGGAGTACGACAACCTGGTTTCCCTGTCTCCCGGCCGGTTCGTGCCGCCGAAAATCCAGCAGCTCACCGGCATCACCGACCAGGACCTGGCCCAAAAGGGCATCTCCAAGACCAGGCTGTGCCGGGATGTGGCGGAGCTGCTGGCGGTGCCGGACACCCTGCTGCTGGCCTACAACGCCCACTTTGACCTGTGCTTTCTCTACTATACCCTGCAAAGAGACGGGGACCCGGCCATTCTGAGGGGCAAGGACAAGGTGGATTTGCTGACGGTCTACCGGGACCGCAGAAGCTATCCCCACCGGCTGGCCTCCGCCATCGAAAGCTACGGCCTGTCGGACCGGGTCCAAAACTCCCACCGGGCCATCGACGATGTGCTGGCCACCGTGGCGGTTCTGGAGGCCATGGGGGAGGAAAAGGACGACCTTTTGAATTATGTAAACATATTCGGCTACAATGCCCGCTACGGCCTGGAGGGAAAGCCCATCGGCTCCGTTACATACCGCCCCCAGGGCTACGAACCGGCCCGGCCCATTTATGAGGCCCTGTAGGTCACAGGCGTAGAACGTTAAATTTTCGTTTACCGCACCGCACCCGTAGGGGAGGGTCATGACCCTCCCCTACGGGTGCAGTGCTATAAATTTCCGTTTTCCGTACTGCCTGACCCTCCGCCACAGATAATCCGCATCGAGGTGCGGCATACCATGGGTTGAAAACAAAAACCCCCGCCTTATGAGGCAGGGGGTTTTTTAATGGAGCTGGAAACGTGACTTGAACACGCGACCTGCTGATTACGAATCAGCTGCTCTACCGACTGAGCTATTCCAGC
>JBJDYK010000044.1:0-14230 GCA_051867275.1 Faecousia sp. | reverse complement strand
GGCTTTGCTCACAAAACGCCCTGTATTTCGCAAGCAGCCCGCGTCCTATATTTTGGGACAAAAACCGATGGCTGCCCAGGGATACCACCGGCATCACGCCCAGAAGGGAGTTTGTCAGAAACATTTCTTCAAACTGCGTAAGCTCCTGCGGATATAGTTCCGTCTCCTGTACACGGTCGCTTTCGCAAATATACGCCCTCATAATTCCGGGGAGGATTCCGCTGGAAACGGTCGGCGTGTAGATTCTATCATTTTTTACAAAAAACACATTGGTGGTAGCGCCCTCTGCGATGGCTCCTTTTGTATTGAGAAAAATGGGTTCATCAATACCCCGGCAATGAGCACGGCGCTTTTCCAGCAGACAGTCTCCGTAATTCAATGTCTTGTGGTAGGTCAGCGGGGATGTTTCATTTCTTCGCACATGGGAAAAATCCGCTGTAAACCCCCGTTCATAGTCGCATTCAGAGTAGGTGTTCTTTCTGGTCGTCACCAGAATGTTTTTTTTCGACGCGGCAATTTTCAGCACCCAGCGTCCCGTTTTCATACCAGGCGCAGCCAGTGCGTTACCGACCTTTTCTTCCAGTTCGTCCGTAGATATTTTTATACAGAAAAACTCCATGGCACGAAAAAGGCGTGCATAATGTTCCTTCAACATCACAGGCCTTCCCTCCTCCACCGCCACGGTTTCAAAGGCTCCTAAACCAAAATAATATCCCTCATCTGGTTCCAGCATCCGATTGATCTCCATCTTCCCTAATAGCCTCCAGCACAGCCTTCGCTTTCTGCAGCGTTTCCTCATATTCAAATTCCAGCTCGGACTCGCAGGTGATTCCTCCGCCCACACCAAGGTGATACACACCATCCTGGTATACCGCCGTTCGGATCACAATGTTCAGATCACAGCTTCCGTCCAGAGACAAAAAGCCCATGGAGCCTGTGTACAAGCCCCTTCTGTCATGCTCCAGCTCATCAATGATTTCCATGGCGCGGATTTTCGGCGCACCCGTGATGGAGCCCCCCGGAAACGCGGCTTGTATCAGGTCCATAATCTGTTGATTCTTCTTCAGTTTTCCTACAATCGTAGTCACAAGATGAAAGACCGTTGCATATGTTTCCACCGCAAAATGCTCTGTCACCTTCACCGTACCCGGCTCGCACACATGATTCAGATCATTTCGCTCCAGATCGACGATCATCAGCAGCTCGCTTCTGTCTTTTGACGAATCGCTCAGTTCCTGCTTCAGGGCCGCATCCTCTTCCGGCGTACTTCCTCGCTTCCTGGTGCCTTTTATTGGCCTCGTCTCAACCATTCCGTCCCGCACCTGAAGAAAACGCTCCGGCGAGGCACTGGCGATCTGAAAATCCCCATAATTGAAATATCCTGCGAAAGGCGCCGGATTATGGGACCGAAGATACCGATAAACCTCATAGGGCTCCTTCCGGCTCCTGGCTTCCAGCTGCTGGGTCATATTTGCGATATAAATATCTCCTTCAATAATGTAGGAAATCATTTGGCCAATCGTTTTCTTATATGCTTCCTTCTCAAAATTGGGGCAAAATTCCGCCAATTTTTCCTGCTTTTCTGGCTTTCTGGCAGTCCCGCATCCGAGAATTTCCTTCTCTACGCCGTCCAAAACATCATCCTGATTCCCGGTTTCTCCTCTTGCGGTAAGATACAGGACTTTCTCCTTTTTATCTTCTATGATAAGCACATCATAAAACGCAAAAAGCGCCTCCGGCATGGATATTTTCTTTGGATGACGGCTCCTGATGTTCTCGAACTTTCTTCCATAGTCATAGGAAAAATAGCCGATAGCACCTGCTGTCAGAGGCAGTTTGGTAGGATTTTCTTCGTACCGCTCCCGGAGCTGCCGGTTCATTTCCGCCTCAAAGGATATCTCCAGAGGCACCCCATCCCTGTAACAAACTCCATCCTCTTCCTTTAGGACCAGATAGGGAAAGAGCCCGATCACAGAATACTGCCCCAGGTTGTTTTCCAGTGCGGAATCCAGAAAAACTGCCATCTCCAGGTCCTTATATCTCTCAAAAATGTCTGCTGTCTCTTTATAGACAGACAGCCTTCGAATCATTGTGTTCATGTGTTTCCCACCATTCTCTGCATATTCTCGTGAAATTGGCCAAAAGCTCATGTCCATATTCCGTCAAGACGGCCTCCGGGTGAAACTGCACGCCGTATATGGGCATTTTTCTGTGACTGGCAGCCATAATTGCGTCATCCTCAGACCATGCATTTACCTGAAGTTCTTCCGGGAAACCCTCCTCGCTGACCACCAGAGAGTGATACCTGGTAACTTGAAAAGTTCGGGGCAGATTCAGGAATAAACCGGTTCCATCCGTGGATATGGTAGTAACCTTCCCGTGCATAGGTCGTGTTCCTTTCTTTACCGCCGCGCCGAACACATGCCCGATAATCTGGTGTCCAAGGCATACACCCAGTACAGGAACTCTCCCTGCCACGTTCCTCAGAATTTCCTTGCAGTTGCCGCAATCCGCGGGGCTTTTCGGCCCGGGCGAAAGGATAATCCCCGAAAGGCTGCCCGCTGCCAGCATCGGCTCAATTTTGTCGATGGTAATTCTGTCGTTGCGAACCAGCTCTACGTCCTCGCCCAATTCCTCCAGATACCTTGCCAGGTTAAATACGAAAGAATCGTAATTGTCAATCATCAAATACATCGCATGCTTCCCTCATCTTTCCGGTGTCCTGCTTGAAAGGATCCTGTCTGTATCATTCTCTGCCTTCGGTAGAAAAAATGAAAAAAGGCCGCCAAAACAGAATTCCATGACCATGGGTTCTGAATGGCAGTCTTCCTGATTGTTCGGATCAGGGCACACCTTATATTCACTTGGGTTTATTCTATCACAATTTGTCGGTTGTGTCCATCACAAAATTTAAACAGGATTGCCAGCCTTTGCCGGAGTAAATGCTGGACATTTACTCCGGCATGGCGGCGTTCTATCAACCTTTGACGATCAGATTCACCAGCTTATTTTTGACCACGATGGTCTTGACAATCCGGCCTCCCTGCTTCTCCAGGAAGCGGGCGACCTTCTCATCCGCCTGTGCCGCGGCAATCACATCCTCGTCGGAAGAATCGGCAGCGATGTGAATGGTGCCCCGGAGCTTGCCGTTCACCTGAACTGCCATGTCGATCTCGGCGTCACGGCACATGGCCTCCTCGTAAACAGGCCACTGAGACACGGAGCAGATGCCTTCAAAGCCCTTATTCTCCCAGATTTCGTCGCAAATATGGGGAGCAAAGGGGCTCAGCAGCTTCAGGAAGGTCTGCAGCTCCGCACGGTTGCAGCCTTTTTCGGCAAACTGGTTCATGAGGGTCATGAGCGCGGCAATGGCAGTGTTGGGCTTCAGGGTGTCGATGTCCTCAGAGACCTTTTTGATGGTCTTGTGCATAGCGCTGACATTTGTCTTGCTGTATGCGGTCTCCTGATCGGTCACGCCCTCTGCCATGGCCCAGACACGGTCCAGGAAGCGCTTGCAGCCCTTTACAGCGTTGGGAGACCAGGTGGCAGCCTTCTCAAAGTCGCCGATGAACATGACGTACAGGCGCATGGTGTCAGCGCCATAGGTCTTGATTACATCATCGGGATTCACCACGTTGCCCAAGGACTTGGACATTTTCACCGCGGGACGCAGGGCTTCGCTGCCGTACTTGGCAATCATGGCATCCTGCTCTTCCTTGGTCTCAAAGTTACCCACATAATGGGGGTTCTGGCCCAGGATCATACCGTGGCTGGTACGCTTCGCATAGGGCTCCTTGGTGGGAACCACGCCGATGTCATAGAGGAACTTGTGCCAGAACCGGGAATACAGCAGGTGGAGCGTGGTATGCTCCATACCGCCGTTGTACCAGTCCACCGGGCTCCAATATTCCAGAGCCTCCTTGGAGGCCAGCGCTTCATCGTTGTGAGGATCCATGTACCGCAGGTAATACCAGGAGGAACCGGCCCACTGGGGCATGGTATCCGTCTCGCGGGTCGCAGGTCCGCCACAGCAGGGGCAGGTGGTGTTCACCCAGTCGGTGATGGCGGACAGAGGGCTTTCGCCGTCGTCCGTGGGCTCATAGCTTTCCACATCAGGAAGAAGCAGTGGGAGTTGATCCTCCCTCATGGGAACGGTGCCGCACTTGGGGCAGTGGACGATGGGAATGGGCTCGCCCCAGTAACGCTGGCGGGAGAACACCCAGTCCCGGAGCTTATAGTTCGTCTTGGCCTTACCGATGCCCTGCTCCTCCAGCCATTTGGTAATGACAGGAATGGCTTCCTTCACAGTCAGGCCATCCAGGAAGCCGGAGTTCACCATGATACCGGTGTCGTCCTTCAGGGTAAAAGCAGCCTCTTCCACGTTACCGCCCTTAACCACCTCCACGATGTCGCATCCGAAGGCCTTGGCAAAGGCCCAGTCACGGTCATCATGGGCGGGCACGGCCATAATGGCGCCGGTGCCGTAGGTGGACAGAACATAGTCGGAAATGAAAATGGGAATCTCCTTGCCGTTTACCGGATTGATGCCACGGACACCGTCCAGCTTCACGCCGGTCTTGTCCTTATTCAGCTCCGTGCGCTCCAGGTCAGACTTGGCGGCGGCAGCGGCCTGGTAGTCCACTACTTCATCGGCGTTGGCCAGCTTGTCCATCCACTTCTTCACCAGCTCATGCTCGGGAGACAGCACCATGTAGGTCGCGCCGAACAGCGTATCGGGTCGGGTGGTAAAGATCAGAATGTCGTCACCCAGGGTAGACTTGAAGGTGACTTCCGCGCCGTAGCTGCGGCCGATCCAGTTGATTTGCTGTGCCTTGACCCGGTCAATGTAATCCAGGCCCTCCAGCTCATCGATGAGCCGGTCGGCATACTTGGTGATACGCAGCATCCACTGGCTCTTTTCCTTACGGACAACCGGAGCACCGCAGCGCTCGCAAACGCCCTCCACCACTTCCTCGTTGGCCAGGACGCACTTACAGCTGGTACACCAGTTAACGGGCATCTTCGCCTTGTACGCGAGGCCGTTCTTATACATTTGGAGGAAAATCCACTGGGTCCACTTAAAATACTTGGGATCTGTGGTGTTGATCTCACGATCCCAGTCGAAGCTGTAGCCCAGGGACTTAAGCTGCCGGCGGAAATTCACAATGTTGTTTTCCGTCACGATCCTGGGATGGATGTGGTTCTTAATGGCATAGTTCTCCGTAGGCAGGCCGAAGGCGTCATAGCCCATGGGGAACAGCACATTCATGCCGCTCATTCTCTTCTTCCTGGCAATGATGTCCATCGCCGTGTAAGGCCGTGGGTGACCCACATGGAGACCGGCGCCAGAGGGATAAGGGAACTCCACCAAGCCAAAGAATTTGGGCTTGTCGCTGCCATTGACGGCAGCATAGAGCTTCTTTTCCTCCCAGATTTTTTGCCATTTTTCTTCAATCTTTGTAAATTCGTAGTTCATTTCTGACACCTCTTTTAGATTCCGTCCGCAGTGAGCACCTGGTCAAGGGGCACCTGCTCTCCATCGCTCCAAAGCCGCTCCAGATCATAGAACTGTCTGGCTTCCTCCGTAAAAACATGAACGACTACAGAGCCAAAGTCCAGCAGCTCCCAGGTATTGCCCCGGTGGCCTTCCCTGCCCAACAGCTTTTCACCCAGCTCCTCCATCACATACTCCGTGTAGTCGCACAGGGTTTTGACATGGGTGTTGGAAGTACCGGTGCAGATGAGGAAATAATCTGCCAGACTGCTGACATCGGCAATGCGAATCAGCTTAATGCCGATACCTTTCTTACTATCCAGTGCTTTTGTGGCGGCGATTGCTACTTCTTTCGGTGTTAACATCGTGTTCATCCCTTCTTCGTATCAGCGCGGGGCGCTGTCGCATACTTGGTTCTTCAGCCACGCAATGGCGTCCAGGGAATGCCGGGATACCCGGCGCCCCTGCTGCCGCAGAAGCTCAACGGTCATCTCGATGCCGGCAAGAACAGCCCGGTTCAGGTCCTTTTCCACCAGCTCCCGCAGATGCTCTACACCGGGAAAATCCCGGTTAGGCTCCATATAATCGGCAATGTAAATGATTTTCTGGAGGGTATCCATTCCGGCGCAGCCGGTGGTGTGGCTGTCCACGGCACGGCAGACCGCCTCATTCTCGCCAAAAATCCGTCGTGCCACCAGAGCGCCCGTGACCGCGTGCAGGGTCTTCGGATTTTCATTCAAATACCGCTCCGGGAGTGCCTCAAGGTCGGTACAGAGCTTTATCTGTAGCTCCGGCGGCAGGGCCTTGGTCACATCGTGCAAAAGGCCTGCCCGGGCAGCGTCCACAGGATCAGCACCGTACTTCTTTGCCAGATACACTGCCGTATCCCTGCAGCCCAGCACATGGGGCACCCGTTGGGGGTCCAGAAGCTCCGTCACGGTTTTCTCCAGATCTTCCATGGACAGATCCCTTTGATTCCGACTGACACCATACAGATGCTGTTCCCGAATCCGGTTGAAGACCGGATCAGGCAGCATACCCTCGGCTGCCTGGAATGCCAGCATCCGGCGCACATTTGTGGAAGACATGGGCAAAATATCGTTTTTCAGAAACTTCACCTTGCCGCCCAGCTTTTTGCGCACATACTGCGCCCGTTCCTGTAAAAGCTCCTTGGATTTCTGATCCTTCTGCTCCCGCATCAGCACCGCCAGGGTCGCATAACGGCAGATTTTCCTGCTCTCATGCCACTGCGGAAAGGACAGGAACATATCGGTGCCCATGATCAGATACAGCTTATCCCCCTTGCAGGACTTATGCAGAGCCTCCAGCGTGTCTGACGTATAGCTTGGTCCCTCCCGGAAAAGCTCGAGTTCGCAAACCTCGGCCCCGGGGATCTCCCGGGCCATCAAACGAACCAGCTCCAGCCGCTGCTGGGGGCTTGGCGCGTCCGGAGGCAATGCCTTATGGGGAGGCTCCCGGGCCGGAATCAGCAGGAGCCTGTCCAGCTTCAAAAGCGCGATGGCCTGCTTGGCCCCCGCCACATGCCCCATGTGAGGGGGATTAAAGGTACCGCCGTAAATACCAATCCTACCCATTTGCTCACCTCAGTTTTATTTCGTTCTCTCTTCCCGCCGCATTGCCTTCTCTTTCTCCCGCTCAATGGCCTTTTCAATGGCCGCCTGACGGAAGAATTCATTGCGCCGTTCCCGCTCCGCCCGGGCAGCCTTGCGTCTGGCCTGGGCACCCTTTCTGACCGGGTTGGACTTGGCCGCCGATACGGGGGCCAGCTTTGCTCTGCCCACCTGATTACGTTCCTTCTTCAGCTTTTCCGACTCCCTGTAAAGGACGAATTTGGAGCCAACCGTAGAGATTCCGTCCGCCCCGGTGGCCTGGCACAGGGCGTCCAGAGCCTCTCTGGCGCTCATAAGGGCAGATTCCAGAACCCGGCCCTTCACCAGTTCTCTGGCCTCCAACTGGGTTTCCGCCTCCTGGACCACCTGCTCTGTGACGCCGCCTTTGCCCACCATCAGGGTGGTATCCAGCCCGTTGGCCTGGGCCCGCAGATCGGCCCGCTGTTTACTTGTCAGCATATTCCCTCTCCTTGCTCAACTTCTCATAAAACAACTTTAGTGCATTTGCCCGGTGGGACACCTGATTTTTCTCTTCCGCCGTCAGCTCCGCGAAGGTCTTCTCCAGAGGCGGGAAATAGAAAATGGGATCGTAGCCAAAGCCACCGGTTCCGTGGGCCTCCCGCAGGATCTCCCCATGGGCCTCTCCCCTGGCCTGAATCACCCGGCCATCGGGATAGACCATGGTAATAACCGATACGAACTTACCCTGGCGCTGTCCCTCCGGAACCTGCTCCATATTCTTCAGAAGCAGGCACAGCCGTCCCCAGTCATCCAGCGACGGGTCATCGCCATACCGGGCGGAGTAAACGCCGGGGGCCCCGTTCAGGGCATCCACCGCGATGCCGGAATCATCCGCCAGCGCAGGCAAACCCGTGGCCTTCATGACGGCATCGGCCTTCAGGAAAGAGTTCTCCTCAAAGGTCGTGCCGTTCTCCTCCACATCCAAATCCACACCCAGCTCAGACTGCAATACCACCTGAATATCCAGAGGTTCCACAATGGCGCTGATTTCTCTCAGTTTATGTGGGTTTTTGCTTGCCAATACAACCTTCATACCAAATCCCCCAAAACCTTGCGCTGCATTTCAATCAGTTCTTTGCAGCCTTTCGCGCACAGACGCAGGAGCTTTTCCTCCTCCGTCAGGGTGAAGGCCCTTCCTTCTCCGGTACCCTGGACTTCGATCAGATTGCCGTTTCCGTTCATGATGCAGTTTAAATCCACCATGGCTCTGCTGTCCTCCACATAACACAGGTCCAGCATGGCCTCGTTATTCACGATACCGGCCGAAACACCGGCGACATAGTTCTTGATTGGGAGCTTGTCCAGCTTTCCCTGCTCCTTCAGCCGTCTGCAGGCCAGCGTCAGGGCTACAAAGCCGCCGGTGACGGAGGCCACACGGGTTCCGCCGTCGCCCTGCAATACATCACAATCCACGGTAATGGTTCTGACACCCAGCGCGTCCAGATCTACGGCAGCCCGGAGAGAACGGCCGATCAGCCGCTGGATCTCAGCGCTTCTGGGAGCCAGCTTTAAGTTACTCACATCCCGCCGGCTCCGCTCCCGGTTTGCTCTGGGAAGCATGGAATACTCCGCCGTGACCCAGCCGCCGTAGGACACATGGGGCGGCACCCGTTCCTCCACGGAGGCATTGCACAGCACCACCGTATCCCCGACCCTAATCAGGCAGCTTCCCTCTGCGAATTTTGTAAAGCCCAGCTCCATAGATACCGGGCGCAGTTGGTCAGGCTTTCTGCCATCGTGTCTCATAACCCATCACCTCACAAAAGAGCATCAACAAAGTCCCGGGCCTGGAAGGGCATCAGGTCGTCAACCTTCTCACCGACTCCGATGTACTTCACGGGAATTTGCAGGGAATCAGCCACGGCGATCACAATGCCGCCCTTGGCTGTGCCATCCAGCTTGGTCAGGGCAATGGCCGTAACACCGGCAATCTCCTTAAACTGCTTGGCCTGCAGAAGTCCGTTCTGACCGGTGGTGGCGTCCAGCACCAGCAGAACCTCCTTGTCCGCGTTAGGCAGCTCCCGGTCAATCACCCGGCCGATTTTGTTCAGCTCATTCATCAGGTTGGCCTTGTTGTGGAGCCGTCCGGCGGTATCGCAGAGGATCACATCGGTTCCTCTGGATTTGGCCGCCTGGATGCCGTCAAATACCACTGCGGCAGGGTCCGCGCCCTCATGCTGGCGGACAATATCCACACCGGTGCGGTCAGCCCAGATTTCAAGCTGGTCAGCGGCGGCGGCGCGGAACGTATCGCCGGCGCACAGCAGGACCTTCTTTCCGGCCTCTGTCATCTGCTTGGACAGCTTTCCTATGGTGGTGGTCTTTCCCACGCCGTTGACACCGATCACCAGCACCACCGAAGGCTTGGTGTTCAGCCGTAGTTCGGTATCGCCCACGTTCAGCATATCCACCAGGATGTCCTTCAATGCCTCTCGGGCCTGATCCGTTTCCTTAATGTGGTCCTCCTTTGCCTTGGCACGGAGGCGCTCCACGGCTTTGCCCGCCGTCTCCACGCCCAGGTCAGCCAGAATCAGGCATTCCTCCAGTTCATCATAAAAATCATCATCCAGGCTGGAAAAGCCGGAAAAGACGCTGCCCAGCGTGTTGGCCATGGCTTTTCTGGTTTTTGTCAGGCCCTCTTTAATTTTGTTGAAAAATCCCATAATGAATCTCCTTCAAGTATTATTCTATGATTCCCAGTTCCTGCTCCATTTGATTCAGGTCCATGTGCAGAATCTTGGATACGCCCTGCTCCTGCATGGTGACACCGTAGAGCACATCCGCCATTTCCATGGTGCCGCGGCGGTGGGTGATGACAATGAACTGGGTCTTCTGGCACAGATGATGGAGATAGTGGGCAAACCGCTCCACGTTCCGGTCATCCAGTGCGGCGTCAATCTCATCCAGCATACAAAACGGCGTAGGCCGAACCTTCAAAATTGAGAAATACAATGCGATTGCCACAAATGCCTTCTCGCCGCCGGACAGCAGCGTAATGGTTTTCAGTTGCTTTCCGGGAGGCTGTACCCGAATCTCAATGCCGCAGGTCAAGGGGTTTTCGGGGTCCTCCAGAATCAGAGCGCCCTTGCCGCCCCCAAACATTTCCGTAAAGGTCTGCTGGAAATAGCGGTCGATCTTATTGAATTCGTTAACAAAAATGGTGGTCATTTCCGTGGTAATCCCTCGGATGATGCTCTCCAGTTCCCGCTTCGCTGTCAGCACATCGTCCCGCTGGCCCGCCAAATAGGAGTAGCGCTCGTTGACGCGGGCATACTCATCGATGGCGCCCAGATTGGGGGTTCCGATTGCGGCAATCTTTCGCTTCAATTCCGCGATGTGCCGGTTAGCCGCCGCAACAGATTCCAATTCAACTTTTTCAGCGGCAGCGGCGGTGGGTGTCAGGCCATAGCTGTCCCAAAGTTTATCAATGACCTGCCGTTCTTCCATTGCGGTGGTCATTTTTTTCTGCTCCAGAAGGGCACAGGCCCGCTCCATGGTCAGGATGGACTTGTTCTTCTCCTGGGCATCCCGCTCGGCACGGGTTTTCTCCGCCTCGGTTTTGGCGCGATCCTCCACGGCAGCCTGTAGCTTTGTCTTTTGGGCAGCAAACGACTGCTGATTCTCGGCTTTTTCTGTTTTCAGCCGTTGCATTTCAGCACGCAGCCTCTTGGTATCATCCTCATAGGTTTGAATGAGGGCCATTTTCTGATTCCGGTCGCCCTGCATCGCCTGACACAGAGACTCCAGCCGTTCCACATTTTCCTTTGCGGACTGTCGTTCTGCTTCCAGAGCGGCGATGTCCGTTTTTCTGGCAGTCACCACTGATGACAGGCTCTCTGTCTGGCGCGCGGAATCGGACTGGTCCTGGCTCAGGGACTCCAGGGTCGTCCGGGTCTCATCCAACTGATAGCTCAGGGTTTCAATCTGCCCCCGCAGGGTTGCGGCCCGCTCCCGGTCGCTCTGCATTCTGGAGCGCAGGGATTCCAGCTCCCGTTCCGCAGCTTCGTGGGCCTCATTCAGGGCCTGCAAAAGAACCTGATGCTGTTTCTCCTCGCCTTCCCTGCGCAGAACCTCGTCCTCGGCGGCACGAAGCTGCTCCCGGGCGGTAGAAAGCTCATATTCCGTCTGGTCAACGGCGCGTTGGGCTTCTTCAAAGGAAGCGCGTAGAGTTTCCATTTTGGCGTTCAGCTTCTGCTCCTGCTCGCTCAGATGCTTCAGCTCGTTGGCTCTGGAGAGGAGGCCCGCTTCCTTGGCTACGGAGCCGCCGGTCATGGAGCCGCCGGGATTCATGACCTGACCGTCCAGGGTCACGATTTTGAATCGGTTGTGGTACTGTCTTGCCATGGCAATGGCGGCATCCAGGTCTTCCGCTATCACCGTGCGGCCCAGCAGGTTTTTTACAATGGTGCCGTAACGGTCATCGCAGGAAACCAACTGAGAGGCGATTCCAACAAAGCCACGGCACCGGTCAAGGCCGCTTTCCTGCAAATCCCGGCCGGCGATGGTGCTTAAGGGGAGGAAGGTGGCGCGTCCGCCGCCTGTGCGTTTCAGAAAGGATATGGCCGCTTTGGCGTCATTCTCATGGTCCACCACAATCTGCTGCATGGAGGCGCCCAGGGCGATCTCAATGGCGGTGGTAAACCGGTCCTCCGTCCGAATCAGGCGGGATACGGGGCCATGTATGCCCTGCAGGCTGCCTCTGCGGCTTTCCTGCATGATACTGCGCACAGACTTATTATAACTGTCGTAATCGGCTTCCATGGCCCGGTAGACACGGGCTTTGGCAGAAACCGTGTCCAATTGGGTGGCACACTGCCGTAGTTCCTCTCCCAAGGTGTCTCTGCGCTGAACGCGGCCACTCTGTCGAAGCTCGTAACCGGCAATGGTATTTTGGGTCAGCTGCGCCTGTCCGCGGGCTGCTTCCAGGTACTTACAACAGCTATCCATGGCGCTCCGGGCCTGACTGAGGCGGTTTGCACCTGCGGCCAGATCCGATTTCAGGTCATCCGTCCGCTCCTGCGCCTGGTTGATTGCACTGGACAGAGCGGCCACATCGGCCTGCTTGCCCGCAATATCCGCCAGCAAGGTAGACTCTTTCCCCCGGGCTTCCAGATACCGCTTGGTCATTCCCTCGGCACCGGCGGCGATCTTCTGGATCTGGGCAAGAGTTTGGTTCAGCTCCTGCTCCTGGCGCTGCAAGTCTTCATTGATGGCTTCAATTCGTTTGCGGCTCTCGGATATCTGCTGCGCAATGCCGGAGTTACGGTTCTCCTGATTTTTCAGTTCCTCCTGAATGCGCAACACGTTTTGCTCATTGTTCTGGACGCTGCCCGCAAGAACCGTGATCTGTCCCTCAAGCTGCTGTCCCTCTGCTTCCACGGCCGCCGCCTGAGAACGGAGCGCGTCGATGTTTCCATCCTGTTGATGCAGTTGCCGGGACAGATCCTCAGCCTTTTGATACAGCAAATCCAGCGCTCTGTTTTCCTGCTCCAGAACGAAAGACGAAGAAGCAAAGTCCTCCTCCGCTTTCTTAGCGGCAGCGGCTATTTTTTCCAGGTTCTCCAGCCAGACTGTAATCTCCAGTCCCCGAAGCTCCTCTTTACAAGCAAGGTACTTCCTGGCCTTTTCGGACTGCACCCGCAGCGGCTCCAACTGGAGCTCCAGTTCGGAAATCTTATCGCCGATACGCAGCAGATTGTCCTCCGTGTTGGCCAGCTTCCGTTCCGTCTCCTCCTTGCGATGTCGATACTTGGAAATACCGGCAGCTTCCTCAAAGATTTCACGCCGGTCCGTACTCTTACGGGCCAAGATCTCATCAATACGGCCCTGACTGATATTGGAATAACCCTCTCTGCCCAGACCGGTATCCATAAACATTTCGTGGATGTCACGCAAGCGGGCAGACTGGCGATTGATATAATACTCACTGTCACCGGAACGGTAATACCGCCGGGTAACCATCACTTCATCGGCATCATAAGGAAGCGCCCGGTCCAGATTCTCCAGCGTCAGCGTCGCTTCGGCGAAGCCCACCGGCTGCCGCTTCTGGGTGCCGCCAAAGATCACATCCTCCATCTTGGCGCCCCGAAGGGTTTTGGTACTCTGCTCACCCATGACCCACAAAATGGCATCGGAAATGTTGGATTTACCGCTTCCGTTGGGGCCCACAATTGCCGTGATGTCGCTTCCAAATTGTATGATTGTCTTATCAGGGAAGGATTTAAAGCCCTGAATCTCCAATGATTTTAAATGCACAGCCAAACCTCAAATCAGAAATTTCAAAGAATCAGTTTATTATACCAGTATTCATCCCCAATTGCAAGCAATTTCCAGCACGCAAATGCCCATGTATCTGCGTCTTCAATCTTCAAACTAAACGCGACAGGAAAAGGAAAGTGTGTTGCGTTTAGTTTGGCAAAAATCACAGTCGCATTTAGTTTGACAAAGAAGGCTGTGCTTTCCCCTTCCGAATCCCGCAATTTTAGGGCTTGACATGGAGGCCTTTATTCCTTATAATGAGGAGGTTACGGGGTGTGGCGAAGCTTGGTATCGCGCTTGGTTCGGGTCCAAGAGGCCGCGGGTTCGAATCCCGCCACTCCGACCACAAAGGTGCAGTAGCAATGATACAATTTGCTACTGCACCTTTTAATTTTTCCTATTGAAAAGTTCTTGATATAAATGTAAAAGCGAGGTTAGTGGGTTCAAGTCAGAACCTGCCAACCTCGCTTTTTTTGTTTATAGGATTCCCGAGCAACTGCCGCCGCCAGAAAAAGTGAACCTATTCATCCTAACTTTTTAATTTTTCATAGAATAATTAAAAGGTTCGAGGAAAAATTAAAAGGTTATAGAGATAGTATCCTACACACATAATCCATGTGGAGACGGTAGTATTGATGACGAGAACCGACGCCGGAAAGGGCTGAAATAAAGGGATTCCGAGGTTTGCCCCAAAAATCGGCGGCAGCCCGGGATCCCTTTTAGACTTTTTCATCATCTATCCTGCACACCGAAAAAGCCGAAATACGAGGCTAGCAGTGACTGTCCGTGTTGCCGGAGCTGAGGCGGATATCTGCAATGGCGCGGA
>JBJDYK010000043.1:0-14278 GCA_051867275.1 Faecousia sp. | reverse complement strand
TCCCCACACAAGGGGGGCTTCCTCCATGGGGTCATATCATTTGACAACGCAGACAACACCCATAAAGTTTTATTATGATGTGTTTTTCAAATTACTTCCTTATGTGGCGTTGGCAATTGGCACGCTCCTCTTTATTGGGAATCACAGGAGCTGTTCCAGCCTTGTTACCGGTGGGTGGCAGGCGCCGTTTTCACAGAGATAATAGACAGCCCCATGCTCCGGTATGGGGTAATCTTTGGTAAAGGGCGCGCATTGAGAAAGGACTTCCGCATTTCCCGCCGTTTTCAGAAGGATTTGCAGTCCGTCGGCAGGATGCTCCTGAAGATATGACGCCAGTTCCTTGGGCAGTCCCTCCGCCGTGGCGCAGACCAGCTCCCGATGGGCGTACACGGCGTCTGTGATAGCCAGCAGACCATAGCAGCTTCCCATGGGCAGATCGCCTGCAGCGCCTGCCAGGAACCGAAGCTGCCTGTGGGCAGCCTCCCGCCACCTCCGCTCCCCTGTCAGCGCGGACAGGGTTTGCAGCACCATGGCGGCGGCGGAATTGCCGGAGGGGATGGCCCCATCGTAGGTCTCCTTTGGTCTGGCAATCAGGCGTTCCCCATCCAGGGCCGTCTGGTAGAAGCCCCCATTTTCCCGGTCCTCAAACAGCTCCGTCATCTGCTCTGCCCGGAAAATCGCTTCCCGCAGATATTCCGCGTCAAAAGTAACACGGTAAAGCTCCAACAGGGCCAGGGCATAGACGGCATAGTCCGCCAGTTGGCCCCTATGGGCAGCCTCTCCCTCCCGATAGCGCAGATACAGGCGATTCTTTTCGTCCGTCATACGGCTGCGGATAAATCGTTGTGCCCGGGTCGCCGCCTCCAGATACCGGGGTTCTGCAAAAGTCTGCCCGGCTCTTGCCAGGGCCAGAATGGTCCAGGCGTTCCAGGAAAGCAGGATTTTATCGTCCTTGTGGAGTTTCATGCGCCCCAAACGGTAGGCATACAGCTTTTTCAGGCGGCTGTCGTCCCGATTCCAGGGTGCCTCCGTCTTTTCAATCCGGTTTGGGATGCTCTTTCCCTCGAAATTTCCGGCCTCCGTGATTCCGTACAGGCGGCAAAATTCCGCTCCGTCTTTCTCCCCCAGCACCCTTTTGATTTCTTCCGGGGTGAACACATAGTATTTTCCTTCCACTCCGTCGCTGTCGGCATCCTGGCCACAGAAGAAGCCGCCCTCTCCGTCTGTCAGCTCCCGCAGAATATAGTCCGCCGTTCTATGGGCCGTATCCCCGTACCGTTCCTGCTTCGTCAGCCGGTAGCCCTGCAAATATGCCAGAAGCAGCAGGGCGTTGTCATAAAGCATCTTCTCAAAATGAGGAACCAGCCACTGTGCGTCGGTGGAATACCGGGAGAAGCCGCCGCCGATCTGATCGTGGATGCCTCCCCGCTCCATGGCGTCCAGGGTGATCTCCGCCATTTCGAGCACCTGAGGCTCCTCCTCCGCCCGGGCGTAGCGCATAAGAAACAGCAGATCGTGGGGTGTGGGAAATTTCGGCGCGGAACCAAAGCCGCCCCAACGCCTATCGAACCGCTTTTGAAGCTGCCCATATGCCCGGGAAAGCAGCTCCCGATCCGGTTCCCGGCCCGTATGGTTCTCGCTCTGATTGATGGCTGCCGTAATCTGGTTTCCCGCGGTCAGCAGCGTATCCCTCCGATTCTTCCACAGATAAATCACCCGCTCCAGCAGCTCCAGAAGGCCCATCTGTCCATAAGCCCCGGTTTTGGGGAGATAGGTCCCGGCAAAGAAGGGCATCTGTGACGGGGTCATCAAAATGGTCAGGGGCCAGCCGCCGGAGCCGGTTACGGCCTGGCAGACAGACATATAGACCGCGTCGATGTCCGGACGTTCCTCCCTGTCCACCTTGATGCTGATATAGTCCCGGTTCAGTGCTTCCGCCACAGCCTCATCCTCAAAGGATTCATGGGCCATGACATGACACCAGTGGCAGGTGGAGTAGCCAATGCTCAAAAACACCGGCTTGTCCTCCCGGGTCGCCCGCTGAAACGCTTCCTCACACCAGGGATACCAGTCCACCGGATTGTCCCCATGCTGTAACAAATAAGGTGATTTTTCCTGTTTGAGTCGGTTTTCCATGAATGTGCCTCCCAATTCGAATTTCCTCAGACTTAGTATCCCCCACCTCCGGACTTTTCCAACACAGAAGTCAATTTTTTAAAAACGACGCCTGCGTATACGCAAGCGTCGTTTTTATATCAGGCGGGTTTTACATCAATGCAATAGGAAATGGTACCGGCCTGGGTCTGTTCGATTTGAATGGCGTAGACCACATTCATACGCCCTCCGTCCCAGGACAGGTCCGTTTCGATTTTCCTGGCGCAGACCCCGATCATCAGGGCCCCCACGTCCATCTGGTACAGGGACTCGTGGCGCACCCGCTCCTGGAATACCATTTTGGACTGGAGAGAGCCGGAACGCTCCAGGGTCACCTGTCCGGGCTGGATGACAAATGTGGTTGTGGCCCCCTGGAGACCGGTCAGGTCGCTTTCCAGATAGGAGACCCGCCAGCCGTCCGGAATCTGCTCCAGTTCCCCGTCCGTCACCAGCTCGATGGTCTCCACATCCTGGCCCTCATAGCGCTGCTCGCTGTGGATGGTAAGCACAACGGGTTTCTTCATACGTTCCGCACCTCGCAGGCCAGATTGATTAAGCTGTCAATCAGCTCGGAATAGGGAATCCCGCTGGCGTCAAAGAGCTTGGGGTACATGGAGATGGAGGTAAAGCCGGGCATTGTGTTGATTTCATTAAACACAACGGTATGATCCTGCCGGGTCACGAAGAAGTCCACCCGGGAAAGGCCCCGGCAGCCGATGGCCCGATAGATCCGGACGGCGGCCTCCCGGACCTGCTCCGCGGTTTCCTCCGGAATCCGGGCGGGGATATAAGGTACGGAGGTGTCCGTAATATACTTGGCCTCGTAATCATAGAAGTCCGCGCCGGAGTCAATTTCGCCGCAGATGGAGGCAACAGGGCTGTCATTGCCCATGACTGCCACCTCAATCTCCTGTCCGTCAATGAACTCCTCCACCAGGATTTTCCGGTCATACTTGGCGGCAAAGCTCAGAGCGCCGGACAGCTCCTGTCTGGACCTTGCCTTTGTGACACCCACGGAGGAGCCGGTTCCGGCAGGCTTGACAAACATGGGGTACTGGAACGAATTCTCCAGCCGGTCCAGAACGGCGTCGAGCTGATGAGAAAGCTCCTCGGCGCACACCAGTTGCCAGGCCGCCTGGCGAACCTTGGCCTGGTCAGCTACCAGCTTAGTCAGGGTCTTGTCCATGGCCACCGCAGAAGATGCCACACGGCAGCCCACATAGGGGATGCCCGCCAGCTCCAGCAGGCCCTGGACCGTACCGTCCTCGCCGTTTTCCCCATGGAGTACGGGGAACACCACATCAATCCGCTCCCGCACCACGCAGTCGCCCTCAAAGGACAGCAGGCCCTGATCCCGGACGGGAGAGATGGCCGCCCGGCGGTTGGTGGGCCAGGTCTGCCACTGGCCGGTGGGCAGGAGGCTGTAGTCAGTGCCGGTATAGAGGATCCAATCTCCTTCCTTGGTGATACCCACGGGATAGACATTATATTTGGACTTGTCAATGTTGTTCAGAACAGACTCCGCCGAACGCAGGGAAATCTCATGCTCCGGGGATACGCCGCCAAACAGGACACAGACACTCAGTTTACTCACAAAAACGCCTCATTTCTTTTGGGAAACCCGTAAAACACACAGGTGCCCCTGATGACATAGTTTCACTCATAGAGTATACGCTACCGGAGGCCAGAAAACAAGTGCAAATTTACAGACGGTTCATTTTTTTCTATGGAATTCTGCCGGGATTGTGCTATAATATGTACCAGCACGATTTGCTGCCGTCAGAACCGGCGCTTGGTAGGAGGTGCGACATGCAGATTGAATTGAGTAACAAGGAATTTCGTCGTTTGCTGGACCTGGTGTACATCGGGAACTGGGTGTTGAATTCCACCCGGGGAGATGACCGCTTCGCCGATTACGACAACGTGGAAAGCAAGCTGTTCGGGCTTTGCAGGACCAACGGAATGGATGTGCTGGTGGACACCTGGGAAGGCACCCCCGTTCCTTCTCAGGCCTATGTGGACGGCGGCATCCATGAGGCTATCGCCTATTATGAGGACAATGTGTTCTATGAAATCCTGGCGGAGGAGCTGAGCCGCAGGGATATGAACTATCCGGATATTACGGACGAAAACTATGAGGAAATTGTGCAGAGAATGGACAATTACATGGACGAATTTGAATCCTCCGGCGTGGACCATCTGGTGCTGGAGGAGGAATGACCCATCGACCCGAAAAGACACGGGACCCATACCGGCATCACACCGGTATGGGGTCCATTTTAGTCTTCCTTTAAGCATCGGAACATATGCTCGGTTACTCTTTCCGCATTGGCGATGTTGGCGGTATAGCAGTTGCGGCCGGAGATGACCTGCAGATTCAGGAGGTTCGCATTGTACAGGCTGTTGACGATGCGGAAAACGGTGCCGGGGTTCAGATTCAGCTCCACCGTCAGGTCCTGCATGCTCTTGGGCTCTTTGCGGACGGCACGGTAGACGGCAAAACGGTCAGGACTGGACAGGAGGCGGAGAACGTTATAGTCGTCAGGCCTCATGGACGACTTGACCCTCCTGGGTGGCTGACCGGGCAGGACGGCAAGGCTCATGTGGAAGCTCAACGATTCCATTTCTTCAATGGATATCCCGGGTGAAGTCTGCAGTGAGAAATAACGCAGCGCAATATGAAGCTTATCTATGTTCCTGTTGTTGAACTTTGCCCGTTTCAAAATGAAATCGGCTGCTTCAGGTGTTTTTCCGAAGGTTCTCCATTGGTCCCGCAATGGTGCTGCATTTTCTACCCACGGCTCCAACAGTGGTTTTAATCTTTCCGCCAAAGGACGCAGAATATTTCCGATCCGTTCCAAATGCCAGTCAAAGCCGGAAAACGCCTCGATCAGATGAATCTGGTACGAATGCGGAATCGGAAGCTTGCATATTTCCTTGGACAGATTTGTATACTGCGTAGCCTTGGACACACTCAGTGTAAAGGGGCTGACTCCCGATATTGAAAACGGCTTATCAAGTTCGGACCACATGAAATGAAGGTATTCCAATGCGGCATCTACCTCGGAGTGCGCAACGGGAACCTGGAAATAGAGAAGCATGGAGGCAAGAAACGACAATCGCTCCTCGCCGCCATCAAAGGACACGCCCTTGAAATAATACTGCAGTTCCTCGTCCTCCGGGTTCAGGTCTTTGGTGACCTCATTTTGGATTTCCGCAACCTTGTCGGCAGGAATGCAATAGGGGCCATCCAAGGTCAGGGATTGGGCAGGCACGTTATTCAGGAAAGCATGCACCAATTCTGCCGTTTCCAGTAAAAGGCAGGGCTTATCATAGACAATGAACTCCATATCTGAATCCTCACATTCATTCTTGTGGGTATTATACCAGCATTTTCCGGCGGAGGCAAGGGATTGTTTCAGCAAGCCGGAAATGGTTTCACATCAAACGGCCCGCCGAAGCGGGCCGTTTGTGTTATGGAGAGAAAGCTTACGCATCCATGAAACGAATCAGGATGGTTGCCGCCTGCGCACGGGTCGCGGTGGTTCTGGGAGACAGTCTGGTATCGCTGACACCTCTGATGAGGCCGGTGGCGACCGCCCAGGACATAGCGTCCATGGCATATTCGCTAACCGATGCAACGTCAGTATAGACACTCAGTTCTGCTCTGGCGCTTACGTCCTGCCCCGTATACTCCGCGTAGCGGTACAGAATAGCAGCGAATTGTTCACGGGTCACAGCCTTGTCGGGTGCAAAGACTTCGGCGGTTAGGCCGTTGACGATGCCGTTCTCCGCCGCCCAGCGGACGGCCTTTTCGTAGTAGGCGCCATCCTTCAGATCGGTAAAGGAAGATACGGTTGTGACCTCCGGCTCGCCCTCCATCCGATGCAGGACAGTCACAAGCTGGCCACGGGTAATCTCGGCATTGGGAACAAAGTGGGTATCATTCACGCCCTTAAACAGGCCACGGTACACAGATTCCAGAATATTTTCCTCCGCCCAGTGACCGGGGACGTCAACGAATCTAGTCCGCAGAGCATCAAAGGCAGGATCCGTGACGGAGATTTCAACTCCTTCGGTGTATTCGCCAAAGCCGCCATAAACGGTGACCGTACCACGGGCGAGGCCACGGATGGTGGCGCTGTGGTCTGTGGTCTCCACGATTTCCGCAATGGTGGGATCGGAAACGGACCAATCCAGAACGGTGTTGAAGGAAGCCTCTCCAATGTCGGTAACGGTTTCCGTCTCACCCAGAGGAATCCGCGTTCTATCGGCGGACAAATCCACATACTCCAGTAGATTGTCTCCACCGGCAATGGAGAAAGCGGCAACGTTGCCGGCATAGTCATAACAGAACTGGGTTAACATGGTATTCCCGTCAAAGTTACCACTGCCGTAATTAAAGATGTGGGGCAGGACATTACCGCGCGCCGGAGTTTCATTGGAGAAGAAGTGGTCAGTGAAGGTCAGACCCCGCCAGGAATCCTCTTCCGGCTGGTATGTCAGAAACACCGTTTGCATGCTATCCACAAACCACTCTTCCGTGATCTCTGTGCTTACTCTATAGGTACGGAACGGCGGAAGGTCCGGGAACCACTGCTTGCTGTCTACAGAGAAGGTTACATCCTCATGGAGGTCATAGGGTGCCTTCGTGTCGATATACATGGGGAAGGTAATGGATTCCGTGGCGCCATTTCCCCCCTCGGGTGTCACCTCAGCCGTGATGTCCACCCAGGTGTCATTGGGCAGCAGGCAGGAACTTGTGTCATAAATGACACTTTGATTGCGGGTACCTTCGTTGATGACAATCGAGGGATAGAGCCACTCCCTGGACAGCTCTGCGCCGCAGGCCGTGTCGGCGTTATAGGTCTTAGCCATGTAGCCGGTGTCCTGCTCCCAGAGGATTTCCCCGGTAAGCCGGTTTTTCACGGTATAATGGATATTCTCCGCATTTCTCCGCAGGCTGATGGCCAGGTTGAAATCATCCATATTGGCGTCGCCGTTGGGTGAGATGCCGCCATGCTCCGGATAGAACGGAGTTGCCACACCTTGCATGGTTTCCATGTTCCAATCAGACTTGGAAACCTTTACAAGCTTCGGGCTGACAGAATCGCCCAGATAGTGCTTGATGAGATTTCCGGACAACAGCTCATTGTCATAGGCCCAGGCTTGGGTGAAAATACTGTTGTGGACCTGGTCGGCAATGTAGTAGCTGCGTTCTCCCGCAAGGATGGTGTCATAGGTGCCCTCTTCCAGCGTGGGAGTCTGGGTATAATCACCATAGAAGCCCAAGAAAGGAACCGTCAGATTGGGTGTCTTTTCGCCCAGGAGACGAATGAAGCCTTCCACATAGGCGCCGACGGGGAACCGCTCATCATAATAGGCCTTCTCCCGCTGGGACAGCTCCACGGTGACCGTGATCTCTGCCGTCGAGCCGGCGGGAACCGTAACGGTGTCATTGTCCAGATTGGTAGTCCGGATATACTCCAGATTTCTGGAATACTCATAGGTCAGGTAAGTAACCTTTTCGTTCCGGATTTGACCGCCTTCTGCCTTCTGGCCCAGAACGGTGGTGTCCAGAGTGTAGATTTTGTCCTCATCGGAGAAGTTTACCACCTTAAAGGTCATTTCGTAAACGCCTGTCTTACCGGGGTCATCCCCCAACTCCAGCTTGGCCTTGTTGGAACCATCCACCGTGATATAAGTGCCGGAGTTGATGGCTGCTCCCACGTTTGCAAGGCCGGCGCCCTGACGGCGGACAAAGTAATAGGTCCCGTGCGCCTCATCATACAGAGATGTGGAGGTGGACGTCAGTAGACAATTGACAACGTAATTCAGCTCATCCTCCGTCACCAGATCGTTTTCCGTCAGATACTGCCGCAGCAGGGCAGCGGCACCTGTCACCGTAGGCGCGGACATGGAGGTGCCGGACAGAAGGGCAAATCCACTTCCAACATACGCGGAGAATACATTGCCGCCAATACCGGTGATCTCCGGCTTCAGCGTCAGGGAATCCGCGGGGCCCCAGGAGGAGAAGGACGACATTTGCGCCGCAGTGGGGCTGGGGTTCCAGTAACCGGCCACCAAAAGAGTCTGATCGGCAGGAGGTTGTCTTTTCAAAATGTTATACATGGACAGGTCCGTGGTGCAGGTGGGAACATCATAGCGTGTGGCGGTTACCTCCAGGGGCTTGCCGGGAGCCACATCACACACAAGAATCAGTCCCGCCGCACCGGCAGCAGCGGCTTCCGCAATCACGCTGTCGGCGTTGCCGCCTTCGAAGGAATAGAATACCAGTTTCCCCTGGGCATCCTCGAAGGAATCGGTGAAGCAAACGCTCTGACCCTCCAGGCGTTTTCTGAAGCCCAGTTCTTCCGGAACATCCTGCAGCTCATAATAGAGAATCAACATGTCCATACCCTGCGCATCGTCGCGCCAGGTCAGCAGGTTGAGCTCGCCCACAGAGTTGAATTTATGGCTGTTTTCGGCGCTGGCAACGGTCAACACGGAATCAAAGGTACCGGGCATGCCGACGGTGCCGGTGAACACGGAGTCGGACTTGACCATATTGCCTCCCCAGAAGGAGTTGGCGCCGGAATGGGCTTCATTTCCGGCAGCAGCCACCACATTGATACCGGCCTCATAAGCTGCATCATAGACTTCGGTGACTCCCTCAAGATAGTACGGACCGGAAGGAACGCCCAAGGACAGGTTGGCGCAGTCCACGCCCAGAGTAATCGCGTCCTCCAGGGCGGCCATGGTATAGTCCAGATAACCATAGACATTCATGTCAAAAACCTTCATGATAAGGAGCTGTGCCTCGGGAGCAACACCCAGGGAGTCCATTTGATACCGTTCCTTGGCTTCCTCAGGCAGATTACCGGCAACGATACCGGCAACGTGGGTGCCGTGACCGAACCATCCGTTGTCCTCGCCGTAGCTGGCTACGCAGTCGGCATAGTCAAAGCCAAAGGGGATCTTGGAACTATAATAAACCGTATCGAGAGAAGTATCGGCAGACAGAATCTCCGCATTGAGATCATACTCCGCCAGAATATTCGCAATATCCTCCTTGCTGTAAGCCACGGAATCAGGATCACTGGGCTCAATGGTGAAGGCGGGGTTCATCAGGGACAGGCCGGTGTCAATGATGGCAACGGACATACCCTCGCCCTTATAGCCCACATCCCAGGCAGCATTGGCTCCCATGCCGGGGCCGGCGTATTTCATGTTGGGTTCCAGAACGAAATCATCCGTGATGATCTCGGCGTTGGTCTCGGGAACCTGATAGCAGGGCATCAGAATGGCACTCTTGACGCCCTTCATCCGGGAGATGGCAGCCAGGTCGCCGTAGTTGACGGTGGCGGAAACGGCATTCGTCAACAGGGAGAACTGATTGTTGATCTCAATCTCATAGCCCAGCTTCTTTTCCGCTTGGGCCATGAGGGTAAGCTGTCGGGTTTCAATGGTTTGAGCCGCCTGAAGCTCCGCTTCACCCAATCCGGTACCCAGCGCCACGGACATGCCCTCCATGCGGATCACGGGAGCATCCTCAAAAGTGATGAGCGCCCGAACGGGGGTTTGGGAGGTATAGGGCTCACAAAGAACGCTGATCTTATCCCCCTCCTTCACTTCCACCCCGTCCAGAATGGCCTGCACCGCGTCGGAATAGGCCGCGGCTTCTCTGGCATCAAACTCTTTGCAGACCAGATTCTGCCCGTCAGGGGCCACCATATAGCCCTCGTTATACTCCAGCTTGGCAAGAGCCTCCGCCTCCGTGGCGGTCAGCACGCGGGCTGAAACATAAGTTCCCTGCTCCACCTGGTGGATGTAGGTTTCTCCGTCCTCGCCTTTGTACACATAGGTATATCCGGCCGGAACGTAGGTGGGTTCACCGGGCTTACCATAGATGACTTGCTCGCTATAGCTTGCCGTGTCAGCAGCGGAGTCCATCTCGGGTTGCCGAGCGCTTGCCTGAGGCATAACCGCAAAGCCGCATAACAGCGCGGCGCAGATGAGACATGCCAGGATTCGCTTCATGATTGTTTTCATATGGGACCTCCTTAAAATGTAATATTAGTTTTGCTGATAACCAGTATAATTCCTGCTTGCTAAAAAAGCAAGCAGGAACTTGTATATTAAGCAAGTTCCGTAGGCTTCACCAAAAAGAGGCCCCTGTTTTCTACATAAACACAAAATTGCGTCCCACAGAGACAAAAAGTGGCCCTGCCGTTTTCAGGCAGGGCCACATATGGTAAGAATAGGGCAGCGTGTCAGGCCCGGAAGTCTTCCGGGCGTTTATCCGTGAGGCCGAAGTGCCAGGCTATGGCGTCGGCAATGCGGCGGCAGGCGTTGCCGTCGCCGTAGGGGTTGACGGCGTGGGCCATCTTTTCGTAGGCGCGGGGGTCGTCCAGAAGCTGCTGGGTCATGGAAATGATTTGCTCCTTTTCCACACCGGCCAGCTTGGCGGTACCGGCGGCTATGGCCTCGGGACGCTCTGTTTCCCGGCGCAGCACCAGCACGGGCTTTCCCATGGCCGGAGCCTCCTCCTGAAGGCCCCCGGAGTCCGTCAAAATCAGGTAGGACCGGGCCATCAGGTTGTGCATCTGGGCCACGTCCAGGGGCGCGATCAGATGAACCCGCTCCAAATCTCCCAAATTCCTGCGGGCGCACTCCTGTACCACGGGGCTTAGGTGAACCGGATAGACCACCTCAACCTGGGGGTTGCGCTCCACCAGGGTACGGACGGCGGCCATGATGTCCTCCATAGGCTGACCGTAATTCTCCCGCCGGTGGCAGGTCATGGTAATGATTTTCTTACCGGTATCGTCCAGATGGTTGAGAATCTCCTCCTGGAATCTGAAATTCGAAGAAACCGTGGTCTTCATGGCGTCAATGACCGTATTGCCGGTGATGAAAATCTCACCCCGGACTGCTTCTCTGCGGAGGTTGTCGGCATTTGCCAGGGTGGGAGAAAAATGCAGCGCCGCAATGTCGCCCACCAGCACCCGGTTCATTTCCTCGGGGAAAGGCGAATAAGGGTCATAGGTCCGGAGGCCCGCCTCCACATGGCCCACGGGAACCTTGTGATAGAATGCGGCCAGAGCACCGGCAAAGGTGGTGGAGGTGTCTCCATGGACCAGCACCAGATCCGGCTTTGCTTCCTCCAGCACCCGCTCCATGCCCAGGAGGGTCTTGGTGGTGATGGTGGAAAGAGTCTGGCGGGGCTCCATGATGTTCAGGTCATATTGGGCCTCCAGGCCAAAAATCTCCATCACCGAATCCAGCATCTGCCTGTGCTGCCCGGTGAGGCAGCACAGGCTTTCAAATTCGGGGCGACTGGCCAGTTCCTGAACCAGAGGAGCCATTTTGATGGCTTCAGGCCGGGTGCCAAAAACGGACATCACTTTAATTTTCTGTTTGCTCATTTGCTCTCCGCCTTTTCCTCTGTACTTTCCTGCTCCGGAGCAGGCGGCTCAGTCTTCTTGTTAAAGATCAGCCGGAAGCCCAGAGCGCCCACAATGATCACCGAACCGATCAAAAGCAGTGCCTTGGCCTCACCGGAGGAGGTCAGCACTACTGCCGCAAGGCCCAGAATGGCAGTCAGCATATAGGTGATGGCCACTGCCTGCTTCTGGGAGAATCCCATATCGATGAGCCGGTGGTGCACATGCCCCCGGTCTGCCTTCATTGGGTTCTGGTGCTTTGCCAGTCTGCGAATGATGGCAAAGCACATATCAAAAATAGGAATACCCAGAATCAGAAAGGGAACCGCGAACGAAATAATGGCGTACAGCTTAAACATTCCCTGTATGGAAAGACATGCCAGGATGAAGCCCAGGAAGGTAGATCCCGTGTCCCCCATAAAGATCTTGGCGGGGTTAAAATTATAGGGCAGGAAGCCCAGGCAGGCACCCAGGAGAGCTGCCACCACCAGGGCAATATTGCTCTCCGCCACCAGCAGGGCAATCACCAGCAGCGTTGCCGAGGAAATGGCGGAAACGCCCACTGCCAGGCCATCCAGACCGTCAATAAAGTTCACCGCGTTGGTAATGGCCACAATCCAGATCACGGTCACGGGCACGGACCAGCTGCCCAAATCCAGGTAAGCCACGTCGCTGATGAAGATGGGATTGGAGATATAGCGTATGGTGCAGCCGTGACCCACAACAATGCAGGCCGCCAGAATCTGGACTACGAACTTAAACGGCGCCCGCAAGGTCAGGCAGTCATCCAGCACACCCAGAACCACGATGATCACCGCGCCCATCAGGATTCCCTGAAGCTGCGTATCAATCTCGGCAAATACCAGTACCGTCAGCAGGAAGCTGACCGCAATGGCCAGGCCGCCCAGTCTGGGAATCGGCTCTTTGTGCATACGCCGGGCATCCTTGGGGACATCGATGGCGCCAACCTTATAGGCCATTTTTTTAACCAGCGGGGTCATGCCAAAGGAGACCACAGTAGAAACCGCCAACGCTAACATAATTACGATACCAAACGGAATGGAACCCATATCTTTAAAACCTCTGTAAATGACGCGTCATAAGCTGTGCCTTTATTTTTCGTCATACCGCATTGCTTATGACTGAATTCTTTGAAAAAAGCAGGAAAAACTGTCATTGTCTGTAAACTTTCTCAGCTAAGCAGCTTCTCCAGCGCCGCGCATCTGACGCAGAGGCAGAAGATTTCCATGGCCTTGGTCAGCTCCTCCACTGGCGGCAGGCTGGGGGCAATACGGATGTTGCTGTCCTTGGGGTCGATGCCGTAGGGATAGGTGGCGCCTGCGGCAGTCATGACGACACCTGCCTGGCCGCACAGCTCCAGGGTACGCTTGGCCGTGCCCTCCATGGCATAGTAGGACACAAAGTAGCCGCCGGTGGGCTTCTGCCAGGTCCCCAGGCCTCTGGGAGTCAGCTCCCGGTCCAGAATATCCAAAACCGCCCGGAACTTGGGTCCCAGAATCAGGCTGTGACGCTTCATGAGCTCCAGGGTATGGGCCCGGTCCTTCAGGTACAGCACATGGCGCAGCTGGTTGACCTTGTCGGCGGAGATGGACTGCACGCCCATGAGGCTCAGCATATAGCGCACATTGTCCTTAGAGGCGGACAGAACGCTGATGCCCGCGCCGGGGAAGGTGATCTTGGAGGTGGAGGCAAACTGGAAGACCATGTCCGGGTTGCCCGCCTCCCGGCAGAGCTCCAGGATGTTGGGGAAGGGCACAAAGTCGCCCTCAAATTCGTGGACGCAGTAAGCATTGTCCCACATGACGATAAAGTCCTTTGCGGCGGGCTTCAGGCCGGCCATGCGGCGAACCGTCTCATCGGAATAGATGATGCCATCCGGGTTGGAATACTTGGGTACACACCAGATGCCCTTGACAGCAGGATCCTGAACCAGCTGCTCCACCAGGTCCATATCGGGGCCGGTGGGGGTCATGGGGATGGGTATCAGCTCCGCGCCGAAGGATTGGGTGATCCGGAAGTGCCGGTCATAGCCGGGGGCGGGGCACAGGAACTTTACCTTGTCCAGCTTGCTCCAGGGCTTCTCGCTATGTAACAGTCCATGGGTGTAGGCTTTGGAGATCACGTCGTACATGAGGGTCAGGCTGGCATTGCCGCCCACAATGGTCTCCTCCCAATCGCAGCCCAGCATATCGGCCCAGAATCTTCTGGCAGCCGGCAGACCGGCCAGCTCGCCATAGTTGCGGGCATCGATGCCGTCGCTGACGCACTGGTCAGGATCGTGCAGAACCTGCAGCATATCGCTGACGAGATTCAGCTGCTCGGTACCCGGCTTACCCCGGGCCATGTTCAATTGAAGGTTCTGAGCCTTCCAGCAGTCCAGCTGCTTTGTGACAGACTGGTACTCCTGCTGCAGTTCTTCCGTGGTCATGCGCGCGTAATGGTTCATAGTTGACTCCTTCCTCCCGGCAGTCGTGCCTTTTGCCCGGCTGAACCGGATCCGTTCTTCTATTCTGCTATTGCATACGCTTCACGGTCCGTATATTATATGAAAAATCCTCCTGTTTTTCAATCATTTATAGCAAAAAAACAGGTATTTTTTTGAGCGCTTCAATCTTCAAACTAAACGCGACAGGAAAAGGAAAGTGTGTTGCGTTTAG
>JBJDYK010000042.1:0-14323 GCA_051867275.1 Faecousia sp. | reverse complement strand
AGGGCGATTTCGCCCTACCTTTTTTCGTTCGCCAATGATTATTTTACACTAAGCAGCAGCAGGCACCTCAATGTCATCCGAATGAAGCAAAAAACGACACGGGGCGGTGCAAACAGGTTGGTAAATTTGTGTTTACGCGCCGCACCCGTAGGGGAGGGTCATGACCCTCCCGGCAGTGCGCAAAAACAATTTGTACCATGTTTCGGCGAATTCGAACCGAACTCCCTGCGGATTCGCCCAAAATAGTTGGAAATCGCAGGTGCCTGCCGCCGGGAGGGTCATGACCCTCCCCTACGGGTGCGTAGCGGTAAATTTCCGTTTACCCTCAGTCGTTCTTCTAAAAAAATGTTAAGGAATTCTGAATTCTGACGGAAAGCCGGGATTCAAATCATTTTTCCTCTTTCGTTTTGCATTTGGGTATGCTATAATGATACGAGTGGATTTATGCCAACAAGGATACTTCTACCGATCCCTTCAGCAGGAGGTTATATAGTATGGCGAAAAAGAAATTGTTCTGGGAGCGGAAAAAGGAATACTACCGGTTCCCGCTCTGGATGCGGATGGTGAAGGGCGTCTTCACCGTGGGCTTTACGGCGGTGAAGCTGGCTCTGGGGGCGGTGCTGATCGCTCTGTCGGTGGTTCTCATCACCGGCGTGGTGTTCGCCTGCTACCTGGGCGACTATCTGCAGGAGGATGTGATTCCCAATGCCGACTACACCCTGGAAAACATCGACCTGGACCAGACCTCGTTCATCTACTATGTGGACCAAAACAACAAGGTGGTGGAGCTGCAGCAGATCTACACCAGCATCGACCGGGTCTGGGTTCCCTACGACGAGATTCCCCAGGACCTGGTTCACGCGGCGGTGGCCATCGAGGACAAGCGGTTCTTCCAGCACCAGGGCGTGGACTGGGTCACTACGGTGAAGGCCTGCGCCAATATGTTCCTGGGCAGCCGGTCCACCTTCGGCGGCTCCACCATCACCCAGCAGCTCATCAAGAACCTGACCGATGAGGACGATGTGACCGTGCGCCGTAAGGTGCAGGAGATCTTCCGGGCGCTGCGCTTTGAGGAGCATTACGACAAGGAAGTGGTCATGGAGTGGTATCTGAACACCATCTACCTGGGCGAAAACTGCTACGGCGTCCAGACCGCCGCCCGGACCTACTTCGGCAAGGACGTGAAGGATCTGACTGCCGCCGAGTGCGCCAGCCTCATCAGTATTACCAACAACCCCTCCCTCTATGACCCCTATATCAGCATGGAGCGGAACCGGGACCGGCAGGTGGTGGTGCTGGAGCAGATGCATGAGCAGGGCTATCTGGACGACCGGCAATATCAGGAGGCCCTGGAGCAGAAAATGGTCTTCACCAGCGTTTCCGCCGACGCGGAGCTGTACACCTGCGAAAACTGCGGCCTGACCAGCATCCGGGATTCCTTTGAGTACAACGATACGGACCAGACGTATCAGTGTCCCACCTGCAGCGCCTATGTGGATATTCCGGAGGAAGAAGTAGATTACTATTCCTATTTTGAGGACACGGTGATCCGGGATGTTTGCGCCGATATGATGGAGAAGTACGGCTACGACGAGAAGGTCTGTATGCAGATGATCAAAACCGGCGGCTTCCACATCTACACCACCATCGATATGGAGGTGCAGAAGCTGGTGGATCAGGTATACCAGAATATGGACAACATTCCCACCGTCGACAGTATGCAGCAGCCCCAGTCCGCCATCGTCGTCATGGACAACGCCACCGGCGACATTGTGGCCATGGCAGGCGGTGTGGGTAAAAAGGAGAGCTTCCTGGGCTGGAACCGGGCCACGGAGCCTCTGCAGCCCGGCTCCTCCATTAAGCCGGTCTCCGTCTACAGTCCCGCCATGGAGCTGGGGGTCATCAACCCCGCCACCCTGATTTTTGACGGTCCCCTGTATGACCAGTACCCCCAGAACTACGACCGGGTCTACAGTGGCAATACCATTGTGCAGGACGGCGTCAGCCAGTCCATGAATACCGTGGCCTGTAAAGTGGTGGACAGCATCGGTGTGGAGTACAGCTTCGATTTCGCCAAGAATAAGTTCGGCCTCTCCACCCTGATCGAAGACGAGGTCATCAACGGCGACAACAAAACCGACATTGCCCTGGCGCCTCTGGCCATGGGTGCGCCTACCTTCGGCGTCACCGTCCGGGATCTGACCACCGCCTACGGAACCTTCACCAACAACGGCGTCTGGCGTGAGGCCAGAACCTATCTCAAGGTGCTGGACTCCGAGGGCAACGTGGTCCTGGACAACACCCAGGAAACCCGCCAGATTCTCAGCAAAAAGACCGTGGATTATATGAATTCCATGCTCTGCTACGCCGTCTCCAACGGCACCTCCTACTACGCCCGGATTCCCGGTATGACCGTAGCGGGCAAGACCGGCACCACCTCCGGCGACCGGGACCGCTGGTTCGCAGGCTATACCCCCTACTACACCGCCGTGGTCTGGTTCGGCTTCGACCAGCCGGAGTCCATTTACCTGACCGGCAACTATGTAAACCCCGCCGCCCGGCTGTGGAAGGCGGTCATGGAACCCCTTCACGAAAATCTGGAGGACCGGGACCTGTTTGACTACAGCGCCATGCGTACCGTGGAAATCTGCACCGAATCGGGCCTGCGGGCCACCGACGCCTGCCGGGCCGACGTCCGGGACGCAAGCTGCGTCATGTCCGTCCGCCTGTATCCGGAGGATATTCCCACCAAGGATTGCGATGTTCATGTGATGATGGAATACTGCGAAGCAGGCAAGGCCCTGGCCAACGAATACTGCGCCAAGATCACCGGCAACACCGTGATCCAGAAGGGCCTGGTGAAGCTGACCGAGGAGATGGTCAAGCTCTACGAGGAAGCACAAATCGATACCACCTCCTTTGCCTTTAAGGAGGACGGAGAAACCTGTAAGGTTCACACCAAGGAGATGTATGACAAGCAGGAAAAGCCCGGTATCGGCGAGATCATCGGCGGTCTGCTGCGGCCATAAGGAGAGAGAAGCATGCAATGGATTTCAAATGATTGGAAGGAATACCAGGTGCTGGACGCCACCGACGGCTACCGGCTGGAAAGCTGGGACGGTAAGATTCTGGTGCGTCCGGACCCCCAGGTGATCTGGTCCACCCCCCAGGCGGACCCCCGGTGGAAGCGGTTTGACGCCAAATATCTGCGTTCCAACACCGGCGGCGGCCACTGGGACATCCGGAGCCTGCCGGAAAGCTGGATGCTCCATTATAAGGACTATCTGACCTTCCATGTCAAGCCCATGAATTTCAAGCACACCGGCGTGTTCCCGGAGCAGGCAGCCAACTGGGACTATATCCGGAGCAAGTGCAGAAATGCCGGCCGTCCGGTCCGGATTCTGAATCTGTTCGCCTACTCCGGCGGTGCCACTTTAGCCGCCGCAGCGGGCGGCGCGGAGGTCTGGCATGTGGACGCGGCCAAGGGCATGGTGGCCATGGCCAAGGAAAACGCCGCCGCCTCCGGCCTTGCCGACCGGCCCATCCATTGGATTGTGGACGACTGCGGCAAATTCATCCAGCGGGAGATTCGCCGGGGCAGGAAATACGACGGCATCATCATGGACCCCCCCTCCTATGGCCGGGGTCCCTCCGGTGAAATCTGGAAAATGGAGCGGGATTTCTTCCCCTTCCTGCAGACGGTAGCCCAGATTCTGTCCGACGACCCCCTGTTTGTCATCATCAATTCCTACACCACGGGCCTGGCCCCCTCCGCCGTGGGCTACATTGCCGACGCCGTGTTCTGCCCCCGGTTCGGGGGGAAGACCCAGTGCGGCGAGCTGGGACTGCCGGTGCGGTCCACCGGCTTCATGCTCCCCTGCGGCGCGGCCGGCCGCTGGGAACCCTGAACCGGCCCGATACCCACCCATTTTGGCTTACCGCACCGTCCGTAGGGGAGGGCGGTGTGTCGGATGTCCGGCATTGACAGAGAAAGTACGAAGGAGAACTTCTTCTATGAGTGAAGCCATCCAGGTTCAGCACCTGGCTTATGAATATCCGTCCCCCGAGGACAGTCAGCCCATCCGTGTCTTTGAGGATCTGAATCTGACTGTTGAGGAGGGGACGTTCCTTGCGGTTTTGGGCCGCAACGGCTGCGGCAAGTCCACCCTTGCCAAGCATTTTAACGCCATCTGCCTGCCCTGCGGCGGCAGCGTCCATGTATTCGGCATGGACACGAAGGACGAGGAATCGCTGATTCCCATCCGCCGCACCGTGGGCATGGTGTTCCAGAATCCCGACAACCAGATTGTCGCCAACGTGGTGGAGGAGGACGTGGCCTTCGCTCCGGAGAATCTGGGGGTCCCCACAGAGGAAATCCGTCTCCGGGTGGACAACGCCCTGGAGAGCGTGGGGATGTATGATTACCGGAAGCACGCCCCCCATCTGCTTTCCGGCGGACAGAAGCAGCGGGTGGCCATTGCCGGTGTCATCGCCATGCGGCCCCGGTGCATCGTCCTGGACGAGCCCACCGCCATGCTGGATCCCCGAGGCCGCCAGGAGGTCATGGACATCGTGCAGCACCTGAACAAAACGTCCGGCATCACCGTGGTGCTGATTACCCACCACATGGAGGAGGCCGCGCTGGCTGACCGGGTGGTGATTTTGGACAAGGGCACCGTGGCGGCGGACGGAACCCCCAAGGCGGTATTTTCCCGGGTGGAGCTGCTGCACCGCCTGGGTCTGGCCGCGCCGGAGACAGTGGAGCTGTGCTGGGCCCTGGGAGAAGAGGGCCGGGCTTTGCCGCTGGATGCGTTGTCCATTGAGGAATGCGCCCAGGCCATCTACCGCTGGGCCGGAATGTGACCCAACAACCACCATGGAGGAATGAACCTTGCCGATTCTTGAGGTCAAAGACCTTTCTCATATTTACAGCGTGGGGACACCCTTCCAGCACGCTGCCATTGAACATATGAACTTCACTCTGGAGCGGGGAGAATTTGTGGGCATCATCGGCCACACCGGCTCCGGGAAATCCACCCTGATGCAGCACCTGAACGGTCTGCTGAAGCCCACCTCCGGCCAGGTGCTGTTTGAGGGCCGGGACATCTGGGAGGAAGAGAGCTTCACCCGGTCCATCCGCTTCAAGGTGGGCCTGGTGTTCCAGTACCCGGAGTACCAGCTTTTTGAGGAGACGGTGTATAAAGACATCGCCTTCGGCCCTTCCAACATGAAGCTGCCCGCCCGGGAGATCGACCGCCGTGTCCGGGAGGCCGCCCGGTTCGTGGGCGTGCCGGAGGAGGCCCTGGAGAAATCCCCCTTTGAGCTGTCCGGCGGTCAGAAACGCCGGGTGGCCATTGCCGGTGTCATCGCCATGGAGCCGGATGTGCTGATTCTGGACGAGCCCACCGCCGGTCTGGACCCGGAGGGACGGGAGAGCATTCTGTCCAACATCCAGGCCTACCGCAGCGCCAAAAACGCCACCATTCTCATGGTCAGCCACGCCATGGAGGACGTGGCCCGTCTGGCTGACCGGCTGCTGGTGCTGGACCGGGGCGCCATCCGCATGGACGCGGAGCCCCGGGCGGTGTTCCAGCGGGCCTGGGAGCTGCGGGAGATCGGCCTGTCCATCCCCCAGGTGACCCAAGTGTTCCTGCGGCTGCGGGAAATGGGTGTGCCGGTGGACTCCGGCGTGTACACCATCGACCAGGCCGTGGCGGAGCTGAAACGGCTGAAAAGGGGGGCGCGCTGATGCTGAAGGATATTACCCTGGGCCAGTATTTCCCGGGCACCACCCCGGTTCACAAGCTGGACCCCCGGACAAAGCTGCTGTTGGTGGTTTTGTATATCGCCGCCCTGTTTGTGGCGGGAAGCTGGATCACCTACGGCCTTGTGGCGTCGTTTCTGGTGTGCGCCGTGGTCATTTCCCGGATTCGCCCCAAGGCGTTGCTGCGAGGCCTGAAGCCGGTGTTCATCATCGTGATTTTCACGGCGGTGCTGAACCTGCTCTACGCCGAGGGCGACCATGTTCTGGTGCGTTTCTGGAAAATCACCATCACCTGGGAGGGCGTGCAGGTGGCGGCCTTTATGGTGCTGCGCATCGTGATGCTGATCTGCGGCACCTTCCTGCTGACCTATACCACCTCCCCCATCGCCCTGACCGACGGCCTGGAATCCCTGCTGGGGCCTCTGAAAAAGCTCCGCTTCCCCGTCCATGAGCTGGCCATGATGATGGGCATCGCCCTGCGCTTCATTCCCACCCTCATTGAGGAGACGGACAAGATCATGTCCGCCCAGAAGGCAAGAGGCGCGGATTTTGAATCCGGCAATCTCCTGCAGCGGGCCAAGGCCCTGATTCCCATTTTGGTTCCCCTGTTTATCAGCGCCTTCCGCCGGGCCGACGAGCTGGCCACGGCCATGGAGTGCCGCTGCTACCAGGGCGGCACGGGCCGGACCAAGCTCCATGTGCTGAAATACGCGGGGCGGGATTATATTGCCCTCCTTCTGGGAGCCGCTCTGCTGGCTGCCGTCATTACCTTAAAATCTTTGGGACTTTGACAGCCCCAAAACAGGAGAACAGTATGCGGAACATTGCCTTATCCTTAACCTATCTGGGTACGGCCTACCACGGCTGGCAGGTACAGAAGGACCTGCCCACGGTGGCAGGAACCTTGGAGGCCGCCGCCGCCCGGGTGGTGGGCCATCCGGTCCACATGACCGGCTGCGGCCGCACCGACGCGGGCGTTCACGCCAGGGTCTATTTGGCCAACTTCCGTACCGGCTCCACCATTCCCTGTGAGCGTCTGCCCTATGCCCTCAATACCCATCTACCCCCGGATATTGTGGTGACGGGGGCCCGGGAGGTCAGCGAGGGCTTCAATGCCATTGGCTCCTGCGTCCGCAAGGAATATACCTATCTTATTTATAATTCCCGGATCCGGGACCCATTTTATGTAAACCGAGCCTGGTTCTATCCCAAGGAGCTGGACGCGGAGGTGATGCAGGCGGCGGCGCGGCAGTTTGTGGGCACCCACGATTTCGCCGCGGTCCGCTCCGTGGGCACCGATGTAAAATCCACCGTCCGGACGGTCTATGACTATCAGGTCCGGCGGCAGGGAAAGCTCATTGCGCTGCGGGTCAGCGCCAACGGCTTCCTGTACAATATGGCGCGGGCCATGGCAGGTACCGTGGTCTACGCCGCCGAGGGGAAATTCCCCCCGGCGGCCATCGGGGAAATTCTGGCCTCCGGCAACCGGACGGCGGCCGGTCCCACGGTCCCCGGCGGCGGCCTGTACATGACCCACCTGTGGTACGACAACGGAACGGACAAATTCGAATTGGAGGCGGGGCCGCTCTTTTGACCGGTCCCCGGATTGGAAGGGGTGAAGACCTATGGAAGAACAGAAGAAAATCATTCCCTTTCGCAATCCCCGCCGGGAGCGTTGGCGTCTGGGCCTGTTCTTCGGGATTCTGGGTGTGCTGATTCTGGTGCTGATCTTCTTCGCTGTGGACGAGGGCCGGAACCGGGACGCCGTCAGCCGCTTCTTTTCCTACGGAAACGAAGATCTGACCCTGGAGCTTTCGGGTCCCGTGGACACTGCCGCGGAGCTGGGCGGAAATCTGGCCACCGTCGGCAAGGACGGCGTTACCCTCTATGACCGGGACGGCAAAATTCAATTTTTGGCCGCCTCCAGCTTTTCGGCTCCGGTGGTTTTCACCGACAACGGGATGCTTCTTGCCTATGACGCAGGCGGTACGGAGCTGATACTCCTGGATGACAGCGGTAAGCTGCTGCTGGAGGACAGCGGGGCGGGTCCCATCTTTGACGCGGACATGGCCTCCGACGGGTCCGTGGCCTGTACCACCGGCGGGGACCGGGACAAATCCAGGCTCCAGGTCTATGACCGGGAGCAGCTTCCCTGCTACACCGTGTACTCCGCCACCCGCTTTTTAACCACCTGCGCCGTGGCTCCCGGAGCCGGGTATGTCTGCGCCGTGGCTCTGGGCGAGGCGGACGGCGGCTTTCAGTCCTTCGCGGTGATTTACCGGACGGACCGGGAGGAACCGGTGGCCGAGGTGGCCCTGGGCAGCCAGCTCATCTACGATATGCGCTTCTGGGGGAAGGATCGGATCTGCGCCCTGGGTGAAAACGGCATGGTGGTTTTTGACACGGCAGGCAAGCTGCTGGGGACCTATGCCTACACCGGCCTCGAAGCCTACTGCCTGGAGGGAGACGACTTTGCCGCCCTGACGCTCCGGTCCGGCAACGACTACCGTCTGGTGACGGTGGATTACAAGGGCCGGGAGCTGGGGAGCCGGGAGCTGGGCCAAAGTCCGGGGGCCGTGGATGTGAACGGAAAATATGTGGCGGTACTCCAGAACGGAACCCTGACCATCGGCGGCAGAAAGCTGGACACCTGGTATGAGGCGCAGGAGCTTTTTGGCGACCTGGTGCGGATCACCGGGAACGGTGCGGTCTATATGATAGAGAACCAGACCGCCCGACGGTTCCTGCCCTGAAATTCCACTGGACTTTCGCCTGATTTATGATATACTTTTTGAAAAACACAGTTCCATAGCTATGGGAGACAATCACTATGCAGCCTAAATTATGTGTCAAATGTAAGAAAAACGTGGCGGTGGTGTTCATCACCCGGGTGGAAAACGGCTCCGCTCTCAACGAGGGCTACTGCCTCAAGTGCGCCCGGAGCCTGAACATCCCGCAAATCAACGAAGCCGTGAAGCAGATGGGCATCACAGATGAGGATCTGGACGCCCTCAGCGACGAGATGGCCTCCGTGTTCGGCCAGAGACAGCCCGGTGACGGGGAGGATGACGAGGTGGAAAGCCAGACCGCCACCTTCCCCCTGCTGAACCAGCTCTTTGGCGGCAGCCAGAATCTGCCGGAGAAGCGGCAGCCCCGGAAGGAAGAGCATCCCGAGGGGGACGCCCCCAAGCCGAAAAACAAAAAGCACAAATTCCTGGACAGCTACTGCCTGAATCTGACCCTCCGGGCAAGAGAAGGGAAGCTGGACCGGGTGGTGGGCCGGGACGCGGAGACCGAGCGGGTCATCCAGATTCTGAACCGCCGCCAGAAAAACAACCCCTGCCTCATCGGCGAGCCCGGCGTGGGCAAAACCGCCATTGCCGAGGGTCTGGCCCAGCGGATCGCCACGGGCGATGTGCCCTTCAAGCTCCGGGATAAGGAGGTATTTCTGCTGGACCTGACGGCCCTGGTGGCCGGCACCCAGTTCCGGGGCCAGTTCGAGAGCCGCATGAAGAGCCTGATCTCCGAGGTGAAGGCCTGTGGCAACATCATTCTGGTGATCGATGAGGTTCACAATCTGGTGGGCGCGGGAGACGCCGAAGGCTCCATGAACGCCGCCAATATTTTAAAGCCCGCTCTGTCCCGGGGCGAGATTCAGGTCATCGGCGCCACCACCTTCAGCGAGTACCGCAAGTACATCGAAAAGGACGCCGCCCTGGAGCGGCGGTTCCAGCCGGTGAACGTGGCGGAGCCCACCCTGGAGGAGGCCACGGAAATCATGAAGGGCGTGGCCCATTACTATGAGCAGTTCCACGGCGTCTCCATTTCTCCGGAGATCGCCCGGCAGTGCGTGGTGCTGTCCGAGCGGTATATCACCGACCGGTATCTGCCCGACAAGGCCATCGACCTTCTGGATGAGGCCTGCTCCGATGTGAATCTCCGGTGCAAGGAGATTTCCCGGATTGCCGAGCTGCGCAAGGAGCGGGACGACTATGAGCTGGAGTTGAAAATGCTGACGGAGGACGCGGAGAATCCCCACTACGAGCGTCTGGCGGACCTGCGCAGCCGCCTGTGCCGCCTGGCGGACGAAATCGGCAGGCTGGAGCAGCTTCCGCCTCCGGCCGTCACCATGGAGAATCTGGCCCGGGTCATCGAGATGTGGACCAAGATTCCCGCCAGCAAAATCAAGGCCCAGGAATATGAGCAGCTCCGGACCCTGGAGGATCGGTTGAAGACCCGCATCGTGGGTCAGGACGAGGCCGTGGAGGCCGTCAGCCGGGCCATTCGCCGCAACCGGGTGGGCATCTCCCCCAAAAGGCGACCGGTGTCGTTCCTGTTTGTAGGCCCCACCGGCGTGGGCAAGACGGAGCTGGTCAAATGTCTGGCAGACGAGATGTTCAACTCCGTGGAGTCTCTGATTCGCCTGGATATGTCCGAGTATATGGAAAAGCACACGGTTTCCAAGCTCATCGGCTCCCCTCCCGGCTATGTGGGCTATGACGAGGCGGGACAACTGACGGAGAAGATCCGCCGCCGCCCCTACAGCGTGGTGCTGTTCGATGAGATCGAGAAGGCCCATCCCGACGTGCTGAACGTGCTTTTGCAGGTTCTGGATGACGGCCGCATCACCGACGCCCAGGGCCGGACCGCCAATTTTGAGAACGCCATCATTGTCATGACCTCCAACGCAGGCTCCGACCGCTCCGGCGGCGCATTGGGCTTCGGTCAGACCCTGAGCCAGCAGAAGAAGGAGAGCGCCATGAAGGCTCTGCGGGAGTTCCTGCGGCCTGAGTTCCTGAACCGGCTGGATGAGGTGATCTGCTTCAACCATCTGACGGAGGATAACTTCCGGAGCATTGCCGGAATTATGCTGACGGAGCTGAAAACCGCTCTGACCGAGCGGGGACTGGGCTTCGACTGGGACGACAGCCTCATGGACTACCTGACAAAGGAATCCTTCTCCATCACCTATGGCGCCCGGAATCTGCGCCGGACCATCCAGCGGGAGCTGGAGGACCCCATTGCCCAGGCCATCATCGACAGCTTCGAAAAGCCCATTTCCAAAATCCATGTCAGCACCCGGGACGGCAAGCCTTCCCTGGAGACGGAATAAGCCAAAAAACTTCCGGTAACTCAGATGGAGTTACCGGAAGTTTTTTGGCTGGCATCGGAAATGAGCGTTTTACGCCACCAACTGTAGGGCGGGGGCATGCCCCCGCCGGGCAGCTGCAAATCTGTAGGCATCACCGATAAGATGTTCAACCCACTACATAGGTAAGTTGATTTGATTGTTTGACAACACTGCATTCAAAACTTCTGGTGCCCGGCGGGGTCATGACCCCGCCCTACAGCAAGTACCACCAAAACCGATTGAATTGATGTTTTCTGGTTGCAACCGAACAGTTGCTTTTTGTATCAAAGCATCTTATTCAGCAGACATCATATGGGCGCAAAGTGCCTCCACGGCTTCCGGTCTGGTAGCCCAGGAGGTGACGAAGCGGACGGCGTCGTGGTCTTCGTCTACGGGGGCGGTGAATTCAAAGGTGAAGTCCCGCTCCAGCCGGGCAATGGTCTTCTTGGGCAGAATCACAAAGACCTGGTTGGTGGGAGACTGGGCGTAGAGCCGGTATCCGGCCTCCTCAAAGCCCCGGGTCAGCCGGGCGGCCATCTCGTTTTCATGGCGGCCCATTTCCAGCCACAGATCCTTTTCCAGCAATGCCCCGAACTGAACCCCCAGCAGACGGCCCTTTGCCAGCATACCGCCGCACTGCTTCAGGCAGTAGCGGAAATTGGGCATGAGGGCCGGGTTCGTAATCACCAGACACTCGCCGAACAGCAATCCGCATTTGGTGCCGCCCAGGGTAAAGGCGTCGCAAAGCCGGGGTAAATCCTCGGGGGCCAGGTCGTTGCCGGGAGCCGTCAGAGCGGAGGCCAGGCGGGCCCCGTCCAGGTACAGGTACATCCCCAGCTCCCTGCAGCAGTCCCGCAGGGCGGTCAGCTCGGCCCTGGTGTAAATGGTGCCCAGCTCCGTGGAGTCGGACAGGTACAGCATTTTGGGCATCACCATATGGCCCACGTTGCCGGAGGCATGCTCCTGCCACACCTGGCGCAGAGCCTCCACCGTCACCTTGCCCTCCCGGTTGGGAACCGTCACCACCTTGTGGCCCCGGGCCTCCACGGCGCCGGTCTCATGGACGGCAATATGCCCCGTATCGGCTGCCACCACCGCCTCCCAGGGCCGCAGGAAGGCGGTGATGGCGGTAAAGTTGGTCTGGGTGCCGCCTACCAGAAAGTGAACCGCCGCCTGGGGGCAGTCAAAGCGGGCCCGCACCTTATCTGCGGCCTCCTGACAGTAGATATCCTCGCCGTAACCGGCGGTGGCCTCCAGGTTGGTGCGGATGAGCGCCTCCAGAACCATAGGGTGGGCGCCCTCGGAATAGTCGTTTCGGAAATGGTACATAAGTCTGCATCCTCCCGTTTTTCTTTTGAAACTGTTCAGTCGTAGTCAGGAAACATGGAATCCATGCGTATTTTGTCGGCACTCACTGTAGGGCGGGGTCATGACCCCGCCGGGCAGCTGCAAATCTGTAGGCATCACCGATAAGATGTTCAACCCACTACATAGGTAAGTTGATGCGATTGCTTGACAACACTGCATTCAAAACTTCTGGTGCCCGGCGGAGGCATGCCTCCGCCCTACAGTAAGTGCATTTTTATCTGAACAGTTACCTTTCTTATTATACTCCCTCTGTCAACCGGCCCCTGACCAGGCCCTGAAGCCACCGCAGGTCCTCCTTCCCCAGGCAGCCCGTGAGGATCAGCAGTCCCAGAAATGCGGCAAGATAGGCTCCGCCCAGGGCCAGCACACCCCCCAGCCCTTCCCCCTGCGGCAGAAAGGAACACAGCAGGACCCCGGCCACAGCGGATGCTGTAGCCTTCCAAAAGGTGCCAACCGGAAGGGCGCAGCCCGTAACCTTCTGCAGCCGCCGGACCGACAGGCAGAAATTCAGCAGATGGGTGGCGGCAAAGCTGAGATAGTAGCCCTGAAGTCCCAGCCTGGGCAGCAGCACCCACAAAAATACCACATCCAGGAAGGAGGTCAGTGTGTTGTACCGGACACAGGCCACCTGCTGGCCCATGCCCTTGATGGCGGCATCCACCACCGCGTCGGTATAGAGCATGGGGGCCATAATGGCGAAGGCTTTCAGCAGCAGACCCACCCGGCCGTCGCCGTACAGCAGCAGGCCCAGAGGCTCCGCCGCCGTAAACAGCACCCCTCCGGCGCAAAAGCCATACAGCATGGCCACCCGGATGCTCCGGTCCGTCAGATAGACGATGCGCCGGGTCCGGTTTCCGGCGGCGCAGCGGCTCAGCTCCGGGATCAGCAGCTCCGCCAGGGAATACAAAATGCAGGCCGGGAACATCAGCACCGGAAACACCATACCACAGACCAGTCCGTAGTCTCCCAGAGCGTCGGAGGTGCCGGAAAACAGCCCCAGACGCCGGGGAACGATGAGATTCTCCGCCGTGGAGATGCCCATGCGCAGATCGTCGGCCAGAGCCAGGGGCACCGCCGTTTTCAGAAGCTCCGGCAGAACCCGCTCCCGTTTGCCCGATTTTCCGGTTTTCCCTTTCAGAATCAGCAGCGCCGTTAAGGTCAGCAGGGAGCCCGCGCTGCTGCCGCCGATGACGGCTGCGCAGGCCCTGCCCGGGTCAGTACCTGCAAAGCGGTGGAGTAGCACAACCGTCGCTCCCATGGACAGAAGCTGCTCCCCGATTTCTACCGCCACCAGCTCCCGAACCCGTCCGGCGGCGGTGAAGTAGCCGGTCAGCACCCCCACCATGCACACAACCGGCAGAAAGCTGCCGAAAATCCTTATGGATAGCAGGGTTCTCCCGTCTCCGATCCAGCCCTCCGCCAGCCAGGAGCTGCCCTGCCACACCGCCGCCGCCACGGACAGGCTGCACACCAGACTGTAAAGCATACAGCTTTTCAGCACACGCCCTGTACCGCCCTGGCCCCGGCCGATGCGCCCGGCGGTGAGATACATGGTAGCGGTTCGGATGCCGCCCATGGCCGCCGTCATGGCCAGGGTGGACACGGACAGGGTCAGCTGCAAAAGGCCGATGCCCGAGGCTCCGATTTGCCCCGACAGATACACCTGAAACCCCAGGGACACCACCCGCAAAAGAAGATTGGCCCCCGTCAGCAGCAGGGCGCTGTAAAACATGGTCCCGCCTTTTTTCAATGGCCGCACCCCCTTGTCTTAAGGATATGCGTGTCCTCCGGTATCAGAACCACTTGTAAAGCAGCCCATGGAATGCTATAATAGAAAAAATGCCTATGGACATCACCGCAAAATGATTGTTCACCCACCGTAGGGGAGGGTCATGACCCTCCCGGTGGCAGGCACCGGAGGCTACAAGCAATTTCGGGCGAATCCGAGGGGAGTTCCATTCGTATTCGCCGAAGGCCGGTACAGGATGTTATTTCGTACTGCCGGGAGGGTCATGACCCTCCCCTACGGTGGGTGCAAGCATTCACAAAATCGTACATTA
>JBJDYK010000041.1:0-2665 GCA_051867275.1 Faecousia sp. | reverse complement strand
CTGAAGGCCAGTGGTTTGGAGGACAGCTACAAGGTGCTGGCAGATTTCAACGGAACCGTGCTGGCCGGAACCCACAGCAAGTACGGCGTCCAGTTCGTTACCTGGGACTGGGACTATGACCGCAAGGGCGTATCCCACGGTCACTACTTTACCGGAAATTACGAAGGAGCCAAACAGGACTTTGCCACCCGTTCCGGCCTTATCCCCGAACAGCGGCTTTTCAAAGATGAGCAGCTCATTGAAATCTACCGCTGTTGTGCCGACACGCTGGACGCAGGCTTTGACCTGACCTACGAACAGGAAAAATGCATCAAGAGTGTCCAGGAACAGATTGAGTATGGGATACCCGACATCATGGACCGGATCAGAGAGCAGGATCAGCATACCGTGGAGCCCTACACCCAGGAACAGACAATGTAATAACATCACTGACGAGCGCCGGAGTTTTAGAAATAAGACTCCGGCGCTTTTTTTGTTTTCACTGAAAGGAGTCTATCAACCATGACACGCTACTTTATGCGGGATACCCCTCTGCGCCAGATGGAACAGCAGATGATGACCCCGCCCCACTTCAGGCCCAGAGGCCACGGCCTGTACCATCCCGGTTTCAGATACAAACCCAAGGATGTGGAATGCCCATACTGCACGGAATATGACCGTAAGCACCCCTGCCCTCTGAACCAATGCATCTGCCTGGAAGAACGGATCGAAGCCGGAGCCCTTGACCTGACCGAGTTTGTGCGGGACTGCTTCTGCTCTGAGATGGGGCCGCAGCTCCAGCGCCGCCTGCAGGAGCATTTCAACCACCACTCCGTCAGCTTCTTCCTGGGCGATACCCATTGGAAACGCTGGAAGCACTGGCGTGACCGCCATTATCGAATGTCCGACCGCAACAAGGCGGCACTGTTCCTGCTCACCGCCTATGAGGACATATGGCGCAGAGTCATCTGGAAGTTTGACAGCAGCGGCTTTGACTTCCAGTCAGTCCGGCTCTCCGGCATCCAGCCGGAGCTGTACAGCGTCTATCAGGCTGCAAAGGCTATCTCCATTGGCAGCCGCAACATTACCACAGCCGATCTCGCATCCCCGGAACTGGTCACAGATGAGGCGTTCCAACTGATCATTTGCGCTCTGCTTCTGGCCAAGTACGGTGATGCGATTTTGAGTTTTGAAAGAAAGACAGGTGATATCAAACAATGATGGAAGCAGTATTGAGCAACGCCGATCACCCGGAATATGGTGTTGTGACCATTCCGTTCCCCATACCCAGGGAGCAGTTCGATCACTGCATCGAGCTGGTCGAAGCGCTGGAGATAGGCAACGCTTCTGCAAAAGACTGCAATGTGGATGAGATCCGAAGCGCATGGCCTGTGCTGAACCGACTGGAGGGTAAGGTGGTCAATCTGGACGAGCTGGACTATCTGGCCAAACGGCTGGACAGCTTTGATATTGGCGAGGCCGCGCAGTTTCAGGCCATGGCACACAAGCTGGAGCTGATTGAGCTGAAAGACCTCATCAACCTCACATTTTGCTGCCAGCAGGCCACCGTCATTACGGACTTCTCCGATTTGGAAGCCATTGGCCGTGACCACTACATGAACCTCCATGGCGGCTGCGCCAGTACGCAGGAACTGGAGAATCTGGACGGCGCTGAAACCGCCCGTTTGCTCATCGACAGCGGTGCCGGAGAGGTCACGCCTTACGGGGTGGTCTACGACAACGGCATGAAGCTGGAGCAGCTCTACGATGGGAAGCACCTGCCCTGTTATCACTACGATGCAGATTTGCTGACTGTCGCCCTGACCTCCCGGCTGGAACCGAAGGACACCCCAAAGATCACATGGCTGTACCTCCCTGCGTCCCATGAGCAGATCGACCATGCATGGCTTCGCTCCGGTATTGCGGACCCGGGAGATATGTGCTTTCGCTTCGGTGAAAGTACCTTCCCCGCGGAGATCGATGCGGCTCTGGATTTTCAGCAGGAAAGCATTTATGAGCTGAACGATCTCGCATTGGCGGTAAGCAGTCTCTCTGAGAAGGAACAGAAAAAGCTGGGCGCTGTGGTGGAAATGGCCGAGCCGGAGTCCGCCAGCCAGATCCGTCATCTGGCGGAAAATCTGGACCAGTTCGAATTCGCTCCCGGAGCGCACACTCCCGCAGAGTACGGCAGGTACATGATCCAGGAATCCGGCCACTTCGAATATGACGAGAATCTGGAAGGATTCTACGACTATGAGAAGTACGGTATTCAGCGCATGGAGCAGGAATCCGGTATGTTCACCGACAGAGGTTATGTCTCTTACCATGGGACTATGAGTCTGGAGGAGCTGATGATGGAAGATCCTGCCGAAGCCTATCAGGAGGAACAGGGCTTTCAGATGGGAGGCATGGCATGATACGGCTGAAACTCTCCAACAAAAGCGCAAATGAGGGTGTTGTCCTTGATTTGCCCGCTACTCCTGCCGAAGTGAGCGAAGCGTTCTCCTGGTTTGAGCGGATCGGTGTTGATCCTTCCGCTGTACGGATCGCTGGTGTGAACAGTCCTGTTCCGAACCTTGGTCCGTACATTTTGCGGGCAAACATCCACGATCCTGCTGAGATGAAAAAGCTGAATGAACTGGCTGAGGGCATCGAGCAGATGGATGACCGGGAATGGGATATCTTC
>JBJDYK010000040.1:0-2684 GCA_051867275.1 Faecousia sp. | reverse complement strand
TGTATCAGGCTCTTTATCGGAAATACCGGCCCCAGACCTTTGACGAGGTGGTGGGCCAGGAGGGGATCACCCGGATCCTCAAATCCCAGCTCCAGACCGGACGCCTGAGCCATGCCTACCTCTTCACCGGCTCCCGGGGCACCGGCAAGACAAGCTGCGCCAAGATTATGGCCAAGGCGGTCAACTGCCTGGACCCCCAGGACGGCAACCCCTGTAACCGCTGTGCCGCCTGTCTCAGCATTGACAGCGGCACCTGTATGGATGTGCTGGAGATCGACGCCGCCTCCAACAACGGCGTGGACAACGTGCGGGATCTGCGGGACGATGCCATCTATTCGCCCTCTCAGGTCCGCTACCGGGTCTATATTGTGGACGAGGTTCATATGCTGTCCATCTCCGCCTTTAACGCCCTGCTGAAAATCATCGAGGAGCCACCGGAGCATCTGATCTTCATCCTGGCCACCACGGAGCTGCACAAGGTTCCGGCCACCATTTTGTCCCGGTGCCAGCGGTTTTCCTTCCGGCGGATTTCTCCGGAGGATGTGGCGGGCAGGCTTCAGTATGTGGCCTATCAGGAGGGGATTGACCTGGACCCCACCGCCGCCGTGACCCTGGGCCGCCTGGCGGACGGGGCCATGCGGGACGGCGTCAGCCTGCTGGACCAGTGCGCCTCCGCAACCGTTGGCCCGGTGACGGAGGAAAGCGTATACCAGTGCCTGGGATTGGCTGGCACCCGGAAAGCCGCCGACATGATGGAGGCGGTGGCCCGGCGGGACACTGCCGCCGCCCTGACCCTGTACGACCGGCTCTATACCGGCGGCAAGGATGTGGGGGCGTTGTTGGACGAGCTGTGTGCCCTGGCCAGGGACCTTTTGATTTTAAAGACCGCTCCGAAATCGGGGCTTTCCATGCTCTCCGGCGTCAGCTCCCTCCAGCAGGCCCAGAGCCTGAAGGATGCCTTCAGCACCGGTGAGCTGGTGCGGCTGATGGAGCTGCTGCAAACCACGGCGGCTGGCTTTACCCGGGGGGGCAAGACCCGTACCGACGGGGAGCTGTGCGTCATTCGGATGTGCCAGCCGGAGCTGTCCCTGGAGCCGGATGCCCTGAATGCCCGGCTCACCAGATTGGAGGAGGCCATGGCCTCCGGGGTTCGTCCGGCCGTGAAAGCGCCGGAACCGGAGCCGGAGGAGGAACGTCCCCCTCTGCCCGATGATGCCGACGCACCCCCGGCTGATGAACGGGAAATGCCGCCTCAGCGGGAAGTGCCCATGGGCTTCTGGACGGAGCTTGTCAGCAGAGTCCAGCGGGAGATCAATCCGGCCTACCGGGGTTATTTCAAGGTGGGGCCCGATGCCATGGTCACCGGCGTCCTGACAGGACCGGTGCTGGAGCTGCGGTGCAGTCCCCGGTTTGTGTTTGATGAGCTGAGCAAGCCGGAGCTGAAGCAGGGCCTGCTGGATATGATCTCCCAGAAGGCTTCGGCCATGCTGGGAAGCCCCGTGCGGGCAGTGCTGGTGGACGCCAGCGCCAAAATCAGGACCGACAGCAACCTCCAAAGCCTCGTGGACTTTGGGCGGCAGCATCAGGATATTGTGAAAATCAAATGAAAAAAGGAGAATAACCAAATGGCAAAAGGTGGATTTCGCGGCGGCCCCATGGGCGGCGGCATGAATCAGGCGGCCATGCTGAAGCAGGCCCAGAAGATGCAGCAGGAAATGCTGCGGATGCAGGAAGAAATGCAGGCCAAGACCTATACGGCTGCCTCCGGCGGCGGCATGGTCCGTGCCACGGTCAACGGCTCCCATGAGCTGGTGGCCCTGGAGATCAAGCCCGAGGCGGTGGACCCCGACGATATGGAGATGCTGCAGGATATGGTGGTGGCGGCCGTGAACGAGGCCATGCGCACCGCCGATGCCGATGCCTCCGCCAATATGTCCAAGCTCACCGGCGGCCTGAACCTGGGAGGTCTGTTCTAAGTGCAGAATTTTCCCGTGTCGCTGGAGCGTCTGGTGGAGCAGTTCGGCAAGCTCCCCGGTATCGGCGCCAAGACAGCCCAGCGGCTGGCCTTTCATGTGTTGGCCCTTCCGGATCAGGAGGCGGAGGAGTTCGCCCAGGCTATCGTGGAGGCCAAGAAAAGTGTCAAGACCTGCCCCGTGTGCCAGAATCTGACGGACCGGGACCTGTGCCCCATCTGCGCCGATTCCAAGCGGGACCAGGGGCTGATCTGTGCGGTGGCCGAGCCCAGGGATGTGATCGCCCTGGAGCGGGCCAGAGAGTACCAGGGCGTGTACCATGTGCTGCACGGCGTGATCTCCCCCTTAAGCCATGTTGGCCCCGACGACATCCGCATTCGGGAGCTGCTGGCCCGGGTTGCCAGGGGAAACGTCCGGGAGGTCATCATGGCCACCAACCCGGATACGGAGGGCGAGGCTACGGCCATGTACATTTCCCGGCTGCTGCGCCCCATGGAGGTTCGTGTGACCCGCCTGGCCTACGGCGTACCGGTGGGAAGCCAGCTTGAGTATGCCGACGAAGTGACCCTCCTGCGTGCCCTGGAGGGCCGTCAGGAAATTTAAAAAAAGAATCCGCAGCCATGCGCTGCGGATTTTTCAATTCTCGCGTCATTCAGACCGGTAAACGCAAATTTATCGAACATCGCCGTAGGGCGGGGTCATGACCCCGCC
>JBJDYK010000039.1:0-14669 GCA_051867275.1 Faecousia sp. | reverse complement strand
CTCCCCACACAAGGGGGGCTTCCTCCATGGGGTCATATCATTTGACAACGCAGAGGAAGCGCAATCCTTTTTTTATTTTTCCATTGACAAACCGGCCCTGCGGTGGTATGCTGATTTCCGGAAAAGAGAATAACGGTTTAAGTGCCTCCCGGTTTGGTTGCAGATCCGGGAGGAGAATAGTGAATCGGGTGTGAATCCCGAGCGGTACCGCCACTGTAAGCGCGGAGGCCGCCCACAATTGGCGAAAGCCGGTCATTGAAGCGAACGCTTTGAGAAGGCCTTGTGGGCGCCCATGATGCGTAAGCCAGGAGACCTGCTTAAACGGCGCACTTTGCCACACCCTGCAAGTACGGGGCACTGGCTGTCTTAACGCGAAAAACGGTCGCGGCAACCTTTGGGGGGTTGCCGCGATTTCTGTTTTGCGGCCGGCGGAAGGTTACCCCCTTCCTTCCGTCGGCCGGGACAGCACAGGCTTCGGGTTGCCGCCTGGGACGGGGTGCGTGGTCTTTTCCGGAAAAGCAACGAAATTATTGCTTGGAGGTATGCAAAACGATGAAAAAACGAATTTTGAGTCTGGTCCTGGCTGCCGTCATGGTTCTGGGGCTGCTTCCTCTGCCTGCCCTGGCCGCAGAGCGGGACGAGGAAAAGGATCAGGTGCGGGTGATTGTGGAAAACACCACCTTTACCCCGGACAATGCCGAGGAGCTGGAGGCCACCTGGGAAGAGGGCTTCTGGTACGGTACCCTGGTAGACACCTGGGTCGAACTGGATGAGAGCTCCACCATGATGAGCTGCGTGAGCGCGGCCCTGACGGAGGCGGGGTATTCCGCCGAGGGTGTGAGCAGCGGCTATATCAGCTCCATCAACGGCCTGGGCGAGTTTGACGGGGGCTTCCTGTCCGGCTGGATGGGAACCCTCAACGACTGGTTCACCAACAACGGCTTCAACTACTATACCGTGGAGGATGGAACCCTGGAAGCCGGAGACGAGATCCGGGTGATGTACACCACCAACTACGGCGAGGATCTGGGCTGTTCCTGGAGCAGCAATGACACCAGCCTGAAGGCTCTGACCTTCAGCCGTGGTATGCTGACTCCCTCTTTTGATTCCGCTACCCTGAACTACACCCTGTCCGTTCCCAACGGCACCCGGGGACTGGTGATTACCCCCACCGCTGCCAACAAGAACTTCCAAGTCCATGCCAAAATTGGCGAAACGGAGTATAAGCGCTCTGCCACGGTGCCCGTGGAAGACGGAACCGTCATTACCCTGGAGGTGGGCACCGGCGAGTCCATGAACAGCGGTGCTACCCCCACCACCTACACCGTCACCATCCATGAGCAGGGGCCTGTGGACGCTACGGTGAGCGCCCAGTGGCCCAGCTTCCGGGGCAATGAGCGGAACAACGGCATCACCGCTGCCGCCACGCCCAGAACAGGGGAGGAAGCGGAGATAAAATGGGCCGTCAAGCATTCCACCGACTGGAACGACGCTCCCAGCCCCATGATTCTGGCGGATGACAGCCTGGTTGTCATGTACGGCTCCAGTCTGAAAAAGCTGAGCATGACGGATGGCCAGGTGCTGGCCACTGCGGACATGGTTGCCGCCACCAGCTGGGGCTCCGTGCCGCCCACCTACGGCGACGGCATCATCTTCTGTCCTCTGGGAAGCGGCAGGGTTCAGGCCTTCAATGCCAAGACCCTGGAGGCAATGTGGGTTTACACCGATCCCCTGGGTGGCCAGGCTCAGAGCCCCATTACTTATTCTGACGGCAAGGTCTATGTGGGCTTCGGCTATGGCAGAGAGTATGCCTTTGTCTGCCTGGATGCCACCGACGGCAGTCTTGTCTGGCGGGTGACCGATGCCAAGGGCTACTACTGGGCAGGCGCGGTTGTCGTGGGAGACTATGTGATCTGCGGCAATGATGCCGGCCATCTGCTGAGCCGGAACAAGGAAACCGGCGAACTGATTACCGACCTGGACGCCAGTGCCTACGGCCAGATCCGCTCCAGCGTCTGCTATGACAACGGTACGGTTTACTTTACCTGCAATAAAAGTAACCTGTGCTGGGCCACCCTGGATGGTCAGACCGGCGAGCTCAGCAATCTGACCGCTGTGGACTGCTCCGCCTACGGTTCCGCCTCTACCTGCACCCCCGTGGTCTATGAGGGCCTGGCCTACATTGGCGTGGGCGGCTGGAGCGGCAATAAGAGTGTTGTCTGCGTTGACCTGGAAACCCGGGAAATCAAGTGGAGCATCGAGGAGCCTGCCTATCCCCAGTGCTCTCTGCTGCTGTCCACGGCATACGCCAATACCGGATATGTATATCTGTATGTGACCTACAACGCCAATCCCGGCGGCATCAATGTCATTAAGGCGAAAATCGACGGCTCCGAGGCTGAGCAGGTCACGCTCTTTGACGCTGCAGGCTATGAGCAATTCTGCATTTGCAGCGTCATCGCCGGTGAAGACGGCACGCTGTATTATAAGAATGACTCCGGCAATGTGTTTGCCATTTCCATGACCCAGGCCGCAAAGGATGCCCTGGCGGCAGAGAAGGTCTCTTCCCTGATTGATGCCATCGGCACCGTGACTCTGGAATCCGAGGATGCTATTTCGGAGGCTCGTGCTGCCTATGACGCTTTGACGGATGCCCAAAAGGCTCTTGTGACCAACTATGAACGTCTGACCGAAGCCGAGGAGACACTGCATAAGCTACAGACCAACAAGGCCGCGGCTGATGCGGTGATGGAAAAGATTGACACCATCGGCACCGTTACCCTGGATTCGGAGGAGGCGATTTCTGAAGCCCGCGCTGCTTACGATGCGCTGACGGAGGATCAAAAAGCACTGGTTTCCAATTACGAAACGCTGACCGAAGCGGAGGAAATGCTGAAAGCCCTCCAGAAGGCCGCTGCCGATGAGCAGGCGGCTGCACAGGTCTCCGCACTGATTGATGCCATCGGTACCGTGACCCTGGACTCTCAGGAGGCCATTGAGAAAGCCCGTGTTGCCTATGACGCACTCACGGAGGATCAGAAGGCCCTTGTAACCAACTATGAACGCCTGACCGAAGCAGAAGCGATTCTTAATAAGCTGAAGGCTGACAAGGCCGCGGCTGATGCGGTGATGGAAAAGATTGACGCCATCGGCACCGTTACCCTGGATTCCCAGGAAGCCATTACGGAGGCCCGCACTGCCTATGAGGCCTTGACGAAGGACCAGAAGGCTCTGGTTTCCAACTACGATGTGTTGGTTGCCGCGGAGGAGACCCTTTCCTACCTGTTGCTGCCCCACGCTGATGTGGAGAAGATCTACAAGACCACCGGTGATTATCTGGAGAACCTTGCCGGTAAGACGGCTCCCGTTGTGGGCTCCATCGGCGGCGAGTGGGTGGTGATCGGTCTGGCCAGAAGCGGCCGCACCGTTCCCGCTGCGTACTATGACAACGTTCTGACCTATGTCCGGGAGAACATCAACGAGAAAGAACAGCTCCACAGAGCCAAGTCCACGGAAAATGCCAGAGTCATTCTGGCCCTGACCGCTCTGGGCAAGGATGTAACCGATGTGGCAGGCCACAACCTTCTGACGGGCCTGACCGATATGACCTATCTGCAGAAGCAGGGCATCAACGGACCCATCTGGGCGCTCATTGCCTTCGACTGCGGCAGCTATGAGATTCCTGCCGTCCCTGCGGGCGGCGACCAGGTCACCCGGGAGAAGCTGATTGACCTGATTCTTGGCAAGCAGCTTGACGACGGCGGCTGGGCTCTGTCCGGCACGGCTGCGGACCCCGATATGACCGCCATGTCACTGCAGGCACTGGCTCCCTACTATAAGAGCAGCGAAGAAGTGAAGGTAGCCGTGGACAAGGCCCTTGAGACCCTGTCTCTGCTGCAGCAGCCCAACGGGGGCTTCGGCTCCTGGGGCACCACCAATTCCGAGTCCAGCGCCCAGGTTATTGTGGCCCTGACCGCTTTGGGCATTGACCCCAATACGGACCCCCGCTTCGTGAAGAATGGACGCAGTGTTGTTGACGCGCTGTGCGGGTACTATGTAGAAGGCGGCGGCTTCCGTCACATTGCCGAGGGTGAGCTGGACGGCATGGCCACCGAGCAGGGCTACTACGCTCTGACCGCTTACACCCGTTTCCTGGCAGGCCAGACCTCCCTCTACGATATGAGCGATGTTACCCGTGAGGAGACGCCTTGGGTCAATCCCTTTGTGGATGTTCCCGAGAACCAGTGGTATTATGAGTATGTGAAGGAAACCGCCCGCCGGGGCATCTTCAAGGGTATGGACGAAACCCACTTTGCACCCGATGGAAAGATGACCCGCGCCATGCTGGTGACGACTCTGTACCGCCTGGCAGGAGAGCCTGCGGTGACTGAAAAGTCCGGCTTTGCGGATGTGGCCGACGGTGCCTGGTATGCCGATGCCGTGGCCTGGGCCCGGTCCGTGGGCATTGCCAAGGGCGTGACCGATACCACCTTCTGCCCCAACACGGATGTTACCCGGGAGCAGGCTGCCGCGTTCCTGTACCGCTATGTGACCGTGTACCTGAAGCAGGAGCCTGTCGCAGGTGCGGACCTCACCACCTTTAAAGACTGGAACCTTGTCTCCGGCTACGCGAAGGAGGAGGTTGCCTGGGCTGTAGCCGAGGGCTTCTTCAAGGGCTTCGGAAACGGGACCCTGCAGCCCAAAGGCACCCTGACCCGCGCTCAGATGGCCAAGCTCCTGACCGTTATGGTACAGAAGCACGGATAATCCCAATAAAATCCCCCCTGCGGCAAGAACCGCGGGGGGGTTTATTGAGGTGTGATTCTTACGCCGAGGGCGCAAGAATCACACGGAACAACCATTGCGCATACGAATAACCGGAAGTTAGATTTTTTCGCACAGCAGCGCATATACCGTGGCCAAATCCACGGTTTGCCAGGCTGCTCCATCAGACAGTGGGGCGGGAACATCTTCCAACAAGGAGTCCAGCAGTACGCCCTCCACATCACCGTCTCCGTCGCAGCGGAACAGACCGCAGCCGCCGCCAAGGATGTGGTATGTATTTTTTTCCAAGTCCGGCTCCAGTGCCAGAACAACCTCCTGGCCCAGCGGCAGCTCGTATTCATCGCGAACCTGCAACAAGCGGAACTGCTCCAGACCGGGCAGACTGGATTCCGCACAGTCCAGAATCAGGCAGATACCCAGCCGGGTTTCAAACTCTACCGCAACCGGTGTCGCCCGAACCACCAGAACATCGTCCCCGGCCATCATTTCCTCCACAGTATCAAAGCACGCATCATACAGACCGAAAACCACATCATCTTCACCGCCCGGCTCTTTCAAAGCGTCCAGATTGAAGTCTGCTTCCACAGACTCCGCCGGAGTTTTCGCGGCGGCACAGCCAACCAGCATCAAAAGCGACATCAACAGTGCCAAAAAACCCATTCTTCTCATAGCAAATCCTCCTTTAGTACGTCTGTTTCAGATGGTGTTTTTCATTTGTACTTGGTGTTGTGGACGTTATCCCGGAAAAATCCACAGGCATAATATTGCCCCCGCTGTAGTGTCCAAAATACCCAAACGCATGACCTAACTCATGAATTAACACTTTTTTGTAGTTCGAAGTAGAGTTGCCCAAAACAGACCGTTCAATCAATACAATATCGGCAGACGTAACCTTGTAAATCTTCTTTATCGCCGTTCCATAATATCCATCAAATACATATGTTCTATTTGGATATGTTACACCCAGCGCATTTGACGGAATTCCCGCCTGGCTCGCCTCTGTGGATGTAATACCACCGATTGCAAGTTTTGCACTTTGCTGTGATCCAACGTATGACGCGCTTCTTCCCGTAAAACTCCAGCTGCTGAATGCTGACTGTGCGTAGGACTTGATATTTGCAGGTGACAGGGCATTCCAGCTAGAATTGCTCCCGGCGTAAACCGAAATGCTCGCCGATGAGAAATAACCAATATCCGATGCATCACTGTACCAATAGGTCAGATCCACACCGGTTCCCTGCGCTGATACTGTGAACGAAAAACTTGCTACTACTATCGCAATGATGACAATCATCAGGATCGTCGCTCTTAACTTTCTCAATTTATTCCGCCTAAAAGCTACAAGCAACCACGATGGCTAAAATGGTCGAAAGAACTCTTTTACATCTCATGATGAGATCTCCTTAGATTGTTAAATCGCTATGTATTTTTGAAAACCAGAGAGTGTGCTTTCAACAGAAGCTATTTCAAGTGTTCACCTCCAGACACTTCTAAAGATAGAGATATTATATAAAAAGTAAATCTCAATATCAATTCACGGAATATACAAAGACAAGTAATTGGTTTTAGAATAAATGAATAATAACTTGTGAACTGTAGGGTTGAACTGCTGCAGCTTAAAATCTAAAAGCAGTTATTAAAATACGATGATGCCAAGGAAATACATGAAATTAGGTACTTCTATTTTGCGTCATGTTGAAATACTGCCTACGATCTCATTTATAAACTGCCCCTGCGACGCAAAAGTCGCAGGGGCAGTTTATAAAGTGGTGTGATTATTTGATTTGCCTGCCGGCCACAAATTTTGCGCTGACGCAGCGGTCGTCGGCCACATAGACCAGGCGTTCCACCCGGTCGTGGATGGAGAGGTCCAGTACGGTAGGGAAGATGCTGTCGTCCAGCACCAGGGCGTCCAGCGCGTATCCCGGTTCAAAGGAGCCGACATTCCCAAAGAAGCTGCCGCCTCCCAGCGTGGCCATATAGAAGGCCTGATTGAAATTCAGAGGCTGAACGGACTGGTCCAGGAGTCGCCAGCGCAGCTTGCCGGCTCCAATGGCATAGCCCATGGCCCGCATCATATCCAGCGTGCTGCCGCCTGCCACATCGGAAGCCAGACCTACACGGAGTCCTAAATCCAGATAACGGCTCACAGGTGCCACGCCGGAGCGAAGGTTCAGGTTGGACTCGGGACTGTGGGCAATATACACGCCCCGCTCCTTCAGCAGGGTCAGCTCCTCCGTGGACGAATGGACACAGTGGGCCATGATGCAGCCCCCCGGGGCGTCCAAAAGGCCAAACCGGTCGTAGACGTCGCCGTAGCAGCTTGCTTCCGGGTGCAGGGACTGGACAAGCTGGATTTCGCCCAAGTTTTCCGACAGATGGCTTTGTACCGGCAGACTCATTTCATGGGCCAGCTTTCCAAGCTCCTCCAGAAGGGGACCGGAGCAGGCGGGTACGAACCGGGGCGTCAGAATGGGCTTTGTCCGGGTAAGGTGACGACAGCCCTCCAGCCACCTCCGGGTTTCCTCCATGGACCGTTCCATGCCGGATTCCCTTAAATTGTCGGGGCCCAGCCTGTCCATATTCACCCGTCCCACACAGGTGTCGAGTCCCGTTTCCTCCAGCAGCTCCATGAGAAGGAGGGTGGACTGGGTGTGGGCGGTGGCGAAGATGGCGGCGCGGGTGGTGAAGCTGCGCTTCAAGGCGTCAACAAAGCAGCCGTAGGCGGCCCGGGCATAGGCAGGGTCCTGATACCGGGCCTCCTCCGGGAAGGTGTGGGTGTTGAGCCAGTCCAAAAGCTCCAGGTCCATACCCAACCCCCGGAACGAAAACTGGGGCGCGTGCAGATGCAGGTCCACAAGGCCCGGAATAATCAGTTGATTTCCGTAGTCCCGGAGGGGATAAGACGCGTATTCCTGAGGAATTTCAGAAAAGACGCCCTGGCTGAACCCATCCTTACAGACCAGATAACCGTTTTCCATACTTTTCCAGGTATTGGGCCCGGTGCTGTAGAAAATGTGCCCTTTTAAAATAGATTGGTTCATGGGATACCTCCATTCTGTATATTATGATAGCCCAGGGCCGAAGGTTTGTCAACGCAAAAGGATGCTGCCAATTTCGACCATGACGGAAAAGAAGTCGTTGAAAAAAGTGAAATTCTATGGTAATCTGATAGTGGTAAGCTGTTTTTTATTCCAAATGCAGGCAGCAACCGCTTTCGTTGTTGTGCTGGAATTCTAAGGAGGCCCAAGGTTGACTGACTTTTACTGCTGCCGCTGTATGCAGCCTTTGGACGGCAATGCCTGCCCCAGATGCGGACCCAATGGGGTGCCTTACCGGGTCCCCAGACATCACCTGCATCCCGGAACCCTGCTGTCGAACCGGTATCTGGTGAACAGGGCGCTGGGAGAAGGCGGCTTTGGAATTACATATATCGGAAGCGACACCAATCTGGAGCTGACGGTTGCCATCAAGGAGTATTACCCAGGCGGGCTGGCTGACCGGGACCGGACGGTGTCTCACCGGGTGGTGCCCAAGGCCGGTAATGAAGGGGAGACCTTCCGCAAGGGACTGGAGAGCTTCATGCAGGAGGCCCGCATCCTTGCCAAGCTGGTGGGGGAGCCGGGCATCGTAGGTGTCCGGGACTATTTCGAGGCCAACGGCACGGCCTATATCGTGATGGAGTACCTCCGGGGCGAGACCCTGAAGGCCTATACCTCCCTGCGGGGAAAGCTGAGTTTCTCCCGGGCCTGCAAGCTGCTGACTCCGGTAATCAACTCCATGGAGCGGGTTCATGCCAAGGGCCTGATTCATCGGGACATCAGTCCGGACAATATTATGCTTCTGGGAGACGGACGGGTGAAGCTCCTGGATTTTGGCGCGGCCCGCCATGTGATTCAGGATTCGGACCGGGGACTTCCCGTGGTCCTGAAGCCCGGCTACGCTCCGGAGGAGCAATACCGGGCCGGCAGTAACCAGGGCCCCTGGACCGATGTCTATGCCCTGTGCGCCGTGATCTATCGGTGCGTCACCGGCAAGGAGCCGATTGAGTCCATTACCCGGGTGTATTGCGATGAATTGAAAAAGCCCTCTGAGCTGGGCATTGCCATCACGCCGGAGCAGGAGGCTGTGCTGTTGCGGGGTATGGCGGTCCAGGCATCCCACCGGATTCCCTCTATGACGGAGCTGCGTGTAGAGCTGGAAGCTCTGGACCTGGAGGAACCGGAAAAGCCCAATCTGACCCGGACGGTTTCTGCCGTTCTGTCAGAGACCCGGGTAATTACCCCCCATCTCCGGGGAGGGGAGGACAGCAGCTATGACAGCCTCCGGGCGGCCGGTGTCAAGCTGAACATGAAACGCAAAACACCGGAGCCTCCTGAGCAGACGGGAGGCCAGACCTGGTTCTGTGCGCCCAGGAATATGTAGCGTGAGAAATAAACAGAAGGTGGATGTTTGAATTATGAATAAGACAGTCCTGTACACGGCACCGCCTCCCAGACCGGGAAAGCTGTTCATTCTGAACCCCGGCGGCAATGTGACGGAGGCGTCTTTGGGCTCTTACGCGGTCATCGGAAGAAAAACGGCAGAGGAAAGCTCCCTCCAGATTCCACTGGACTCCGTATTGGTGTCCCGGGAACACGGCGAATTTGCCTATGTAAAGGGCGAGTATTTTTACCGGGATTTAGACAGCGACAACGGCACCTGGGTCTGTGATGAGCTGCTGGGCACCCGTTCGCCCAAGGGTATTATGGCCCGGAAGCTGAGGGACGGAGATGTGCTGCGCATCAGCCCGCCTGCCGGCGGCGCGGTGGAGCAGACGGTGGTGATGGTGTTCTCCACCAGCTATTCCGACCGCTACGATTGGCAGTTTCAGAAGCTGAACGCTGAAATTGCGGAAATTGACATCGGACGGGACTCCGGCAGCCTGACTCTGGATGACGGTCGGGTATCCCGGAACCACGCCTCCTTCTTCCAGGCCAGGGAGGGCTGGGCCATCATCGACCACGGCAGCACCAACGGCGTATTTTTAAACAACATCCGTATCGAAAGCCCCCGGTATCTGCGGAAATACGATGTGGTTCGGATTGTCACCACAGACTTTTTCTTCCTGTGTGACCGTCTGATTTTCCGGCTGCCTCTGGAGGATAAAAGAGCGGAAACACCCATGGAGCCCAAACCGGCCCATAAGTCCTCCGGCGGTTTCTCCGCCGCTCCCAGTCTGGCTCCTGCCCCCGGCTTTGGACCGCCGAAAAGCAGCCCAAAGAAGCCGGAGACCGGGGAGAAGCTTTTTTCCACCACCTATCATGAGGTTCGGGCCAATCCCTTCCGGGAGCCCACTCCGTCCTCCAGCGGCGGCTTCTTCTTCAACGCTCCCCTGGGCGGCAGTTTTGAAAGCGCCCCCGTTTCGAAATCCGAGCCTACCACAAGCCGCAGGAACTCCTATAAATTCACTCTGGACGCGCCTGTGACACCTCATAAGCCGGCTCCCGGCAGACCGGAGATTGCTGCGCCGGTTCCTCCCGCCCCGATCCCCAAGGCTCCGGTATCGCCGGCTCCCACGCCATCCAAGCCGTCCTTTGACATTCCCGGCGTGAAGCCAAAAGGCAGCGGAGCGGCTCCCAAGCCTGTTTCCCCGCCTGTAGCTGAGCCGAAGCCTGCATCGGCAGGAAAATCCGCCGGCGCTCTGGCAATCCAGATTGTGGAGCGCAACGCCTTCCAGCGCTTTAAAAAGCGGACCTTGCTGAAGGATATCAATCTGACGGTTCATCCCGGCGAGATGGTCCTGATTCTAGGCGGCTCCGGCGCCGGTAAGACCACCTTTATGAACGCCGTCATGGGCTATGAGAAAGCGGAGGGCCGGATTCTCCACGGCTCCACGGATATCTATACCCAGTATGAGCAGATGAAGTATGAGATCGGCTATGTGCCCCAGCAGGATCTGCTGCGGGACAGCGACACGGTTTACGACACGCTTTTAAACGCGGCGGAGATGCGGCTGCCTGTGAAGCTCACCGATGAACAGCGGGCCAAACGGGTCTGCGAGGTTATGGACACCCTGGGCCTGACCCGGGAGCGGGACAATCTGATCGTAAAGCTGTCCGGTGGCCTGCGCAAGCGTGTCAGCATCGGCGTGGAGCTGATTGCGGACCCCAGCCTGTTCTTCCTGGACGAACCGGATTCCGGCCTGGACGGCATCGTGGCCAGAGAGCTGATGGACTGCCTGCGGGTCATTGCCGACCAGGGTAAGATCGTTATGGTCATCACCCACTCCCCGGATCGTGTGCCGGAAAACTTTAATAAGGTCATCGTCCTGGCCAAGGGCGTCAAGGACAACTGCGGCCACCTGGCGTTCTATGGCTCCATCCCCGATGCGCGGAAATTCTTCGGAGCGGACACCATGGAGGGCATCGTCCGCCGGGTCAACCGGTCCGACGAGGGCGGTGAGGGAAAATCCGACTATTTCATCGAACAATTTAAAGAGGCAAGAAGAAAGGGGCTGTACCGATGAACGACAGAATTACAAGGGGCGGGCAGATCAAAGTATACCTGGGCAAGTGCTTCCGGATTTTCCGGAATGAGAAGGGCTGGAAGGTGCTGGTCAGCGCCGCCATCATCGGATTGATTCTATCCTGGGTAGTGGGCGATAAAACCTTCCGGCTGTTTGAATCCACCAAATCCGGTATGTTCGCCATGGTCTGTGGCTGTATCTGGATCGGCCTGTTCAATTCCATTCAGTCCATCTGCAAGGAGCGGGCCATCATCAAGCGGGAGCATCGCTCCGGTCTGCACATTTCCTCCTACATCATTGCCCATGCCATCTATGAGCTGATTCTCTGCGCCGTGGAGGCCATCATTCTGCTGGTCCTGCTGGCGATGTTCCGGGACCTTCCGGATGAAGGCGCCATTTTCGGCAGCATCTATCCGGAGTATTACATTGCCTTCCTGCTGACGCTGTTCTGCTCAGACTGCCTGGGTCTGTGCGTTTCCTCCATCGTGAAAAGCACCAAGACTGCCATGACTGTCATGCCCTTTGTGCTGATTATTCAGCTTGTCATGTCCGGTATGCTTTTCCAGCTTCCCGAAAGCGCCGAGTGGGTGTCCAACCTGACCATCAGCAAGTGGGGCCAGGATGCCCTGTGCTGCTCAGCGGACATCAACCGGCTGAAAAGCCGCCAGTTGGAGGAGCTGGAGGATTACGACGAGGATGACATGACCGAAAAAATGATCTATGAGTACTTCCGGGATGATTCCTATAATGAGACCGGACATGAGTACTTTGATGATTATGACCCCGACAATACGGTTCTGACCTGGTTTGCGCTGCTGGGTTATTCGACCCTCTACACCGCCGCCGCCATCGGAGCTCTGGAGTTTGTGGACAAGGACAAGCGATAAGAAACAGAATTAGTGCGCCCCGGCATTCAGAACCGAATGCCGGGGCGCATTGTTTCAGATTTCCATAATGACAGGCAGAATCATGGGATTTCGTTTTGTGGTTTTGAAGAGGTATCCGGACAGGTCACTCTTGATGGAGGACTTGATGGAAGCCCAATCCCGGGTGCCCTTGCGGGTGCAGCGTTCGATGGCCTCCAGGGCAATGAGCCGCAGATCTTCCATGAGAGTCTCGGATTCCTTCACATACACAAAGCCCCGGGTGATGATGTCCGGGCCGGTGAGAATGCTGCCGTCCTGGCTGGACAGGTTTACGCACACCACCAGCATGCCGTCCTGGGCCAGATGCTTCCGGTCCCGCAGAACCACGCTGCCCACATCGCCTACGCCGGTGCCGTCCACCAGCACCTTGCCTGCGGGGACGGTTCCGTTGATTTTGCAGGTCTTGGCGGTGAACTCCATGACCTGTCCGATGTCGGAGATGATGATGTTCTTGGGATTCATACCCATCTGCTTTGCCAGCTTGCCATGGATTTGCAAATGGCGTTGCTCGCCGTGGACGGGGATGAAGAATTTGGGCTTGGTCAGAGCGTGGATGATCTTCAGCTCCTCCTGGCAGGCGTGGCCGGACACATGAAGCCCCTCGGACTTCTCGTAGACCACCTCGGCACCCTTGCGGTACAGCTCGTTGATGATCCGGGACACAGCCTTCTCGTTGCCGGGAATGGCGGAGGCGGAGATAATGATCCGGTCGCCGGGCTGAATCTCCACCTGCTTGTGGGTGGAGAAGGCCATGCGGTACAGGGCGGACATATTCTCGCCCTGGGAACCGGTGGATACGATTACAACCTTGTCCTTGGGCAGGCTTTTGATGGTGTTGATGTCCACAATGGTGTTGGCGGGAACCTTCAGATAGTTCAGTTCCGTGGCGACCTTCAGCATATTCTCCATGCTGCGCCCCGTAACGGCCACCTTACGGCCGTACCGGTGGGCAGTCTGGAGAACGGCCTGAATCCGGTGCATATTGGAGGCAAAGGTGGTAACTACAATTCGCTGATTGCAGCTTTTGAACTGCCGGTCCAGACTCTCGGCCACCACCTGCTCGGAGGGGGTGTAGCCGGTGCGCTCCACGTTGGTGGAATCACACAGCAGGGCCAGAACCCCCTCGTTTCCCAGCACGCCCAGACGGCCCAGGTCCATCATACCGCCTTCGGCGGTGGGGTCGATCTTGAAGTCACCTGTCATGATTACCTTGCCTACGGGGGTGGTGATGCAGAAGCAAACGGCATCGGCAATGGAATGATTCACATGAATAAACTCCACCTGGAAGCAGCCTGCCTTGACTACGTCGCCGGGTTTGTGGTCCACCAGCTTGACCTTGCCGGCAAGACCATGCTCCTCCAGCTTCAGCCGAATCAGGCCGCCGGTCATAGGCGTCACATGGACAGGGGCGGAAACCTGCTGCAGAGCGTAGGGGAGGGAACCGATGTGATCCTCGTGACCGTGGGTGATGAAGAAGCCCCGGAGCTTGCTCTGGTTTTTCACCAGATAGGTAAAGTCGGGGATCACCAGATCCACGCCGTACATATCGTCCTCCGGGAACCCGACGCCGCAGTCCACCACGATCATATCCTTGCCGTATTCCAGCACGGTGATGTTCTTGCCGATCTCATTGAGACCGCCCAAGGAAATAATTTTCAGTTTTTCAGCCAAATGATATACAACTCCTTAAATTTTAAGACAAAATTGCCGGAAAACCGGCTGACAGAAATACAAAAAGGCATAGCAAAGCAAAGCATCCGCATCCCATCTGACAGGACCCTGCTCCGTCCGGCCGTTCCGGTGACTTGAATACCGCGCATCCATGCACTGTATTTCTGCTTCAAAACGCGGAATCATCCGCGAAACTGACAACAAGCATTGCCGGACAGCCCAAGCCCCAGACTGCCCGTGCGCCTGAGGCGCTCAGATACAGCTATTATAGCACACTTTCGGTGAAAAGTATACCTCTTTTTTGCGGGAACGAGGAAGCCGTATGTGTCCTTCAATCTTCAAACTAAACGCGACAGGAAAAGGAAAGTGTGTTGCGTTTAGTTTGGCAAAAATCACAGTCGCATTTAGTTTGACAAAGAAGGAAGGGCAAGGGGAATTTTTAGTCTTTCCCCTAGGGGAAAGGGGTCGCGTTTACTTTGAAAACTAAGGCCCTCTGATTTTTTTGCATTAACGGTAAAAAAAGCTTGACACCTGTGAAGAAAGGAACTATAATGTGGAGGATGTTTGGTTTCCCACAGTTATGTAGCGGAAAAATGAACGGGTCCGTAGCGCAGCTGGGAGAGCAAGCGGGCAAGTTCTAGCACACAAAAACAAGGGATGTGGCGCGAGTGCCATGCACTGAGTTTGCATTTTGTTAAATTAAATATTAAAGAATAATATTGAAACGGGCCCGTAGCGCAGCTGGGAGCGCATTACATTCGCATTGTAGGGGTCGGGAG
>JBJDYK010000038.1:0-2731 GCA_051867275.1 Faecousia sp. | reverse complement strand
GACCCTCCCCTACGGGTGCGGCGCGGTAAACGGAAATTTATCGAACATCGCTGTAGGGCGGGGGCATGCCCCCGCCGGGCAGTTACAAACCCGTAGGCAGTGCCTATAATCCGCAAAAAGGACGATTTGCGGTGGGAAATATACGTTTACCGCAACTGCGTTTGAAATAATCGGTGCCCGGCGGGGGCATGCCCCCGCCCTACAATGTGTATCGATGGTGCGCCGTAGGGCTTATGGCATGACCCCGCCCTACGGATGCGGTATTTATTAAAATAAAACGCCTCTTAAATACATAGACAGAAAGGGGTTGCCTATGAAACAGGGCGACAAGTACATGAAGGTAGTGATGCTGGTACTGGCTTTGATGGTGATCAGCTATCTGTTATACAATCTGGTGCGCTCCGGCAGCCAGGGGGTGGAGACGGCCCAGGCGGTTCCTTATTCCACCACCCGGAGTGCCCGGACCCAGGGCTTCCTGGTGCGGCAGGAAAGCGTCATCCCCGCCGGCTACCATCTGGTGATGGCCACCAAGCCGGAGGGGGCCAAGGTGGCCAAGGGCGAGGAGGTGGCCCTGAGTCTGGGCAGCGACGCGGCTCGCCAGCGTCAGGAGGAAATTCTGGACAAGGAGGCTCAGTTGGAGCAGCTTCGGGAGGCCCTCACCCTCCAGGACACCCTAACCGATACCGAATCCGTCAGCCAGGCCATTTCCCTTTCCGCGGCGGAATTCTCGGCCCAGGTAGCAAAGGGGGATCTGGAAAGCGGCCACGACCTGAAGGCCCTGGTGCTGCGGCAGATGGTGGGCGGTCAGGACAAAACCGCCCTCAGCCGCCAGATTGCGTCCCTGGAGTCGGAGCTGGAAGCATTGCGCGGCTCTGCCAGCCGGGACACCGTCTCCATCACCGCCCAGGCGGCGGGCTACTACTCCGCCGTGGCAGACGGCTGGGAGTCCCTGCTGACGCCGTCTTTTTTGTCCACCGTGACCCTGGAGGAGTATCAGAACCTGTGGCAGTCCCAGGACAGCCCCAAGTCCCCCGGGGCCAACGCGGGAAAGCTCATCACCTCCTCCCAGTGGTACTACGGCGCCCTGGCAGAGCCCCAGGTATTGGAGGACCTGGAGACAGGGGACACCCTGACCGTCCTTCTGGAGGGAGACCGGGAGCTGGAAATGACCGTCAGCCGCATCGTCCGGGGAGAAGGGCAGGGTCTTCTGGTGCTGACCAGCCGGGACCGGCTGGATTGGGTGTCGGCTGGCCGTCGTATGGAGGCCGACCTGATTTTCCGCTCCTATTCGGGCCTCCGGGTGCCCAAGGAGGCGGTTTGCTATGACAATGAAAAGGGCGTTGCCGGTGTGTATGTACTGGTAGGCGGCAAGGCCCGGTGGAAAACCGTGGAGCTGCTGTACGACCTGGGCGACGCCTACATCGCCAGGCTGGACCAGAGCAGCACAAGTAATCTCTGGCCCCAGGACGAGATTCTGCTGGAAACCCAGGGCCTGTATGACGGAAAGGTGGTAGAGTGATGTCAATTGCGGAAAACGTGGCCCAGGTGCGCCGGGCAATCGAAGAAGCGGCGGTGAAGGCCGGCAGAGACCCCCGGGAGATTCTCCTGTGCGCCGCCACAAAAATGAACGACGCCGACGCCGTCCGGCAGGCCATCGCCGCCGGTGTGGACTGCTGCGGCGAGAACCGGGTTCAGGAGCTGGTGCAAAAAGGGAAGGAGGACGCCTACCGGGGCGCCCCGGTTCACTTCATCGGCCACCTGCAAACCAACAAGGTGCGTCAGGTGGTGGGGAAGGTGGACCTGATTCAGAGCGCCGACCGGCGGAATCTTCTGGAGGCCCTGGAAAAGGAGGCCGCCCGTCAGGGCATCATCCAGAATGTGCTGCTGGAGGTGAACATCGGCGGCGAAGCCAGCAAATCCGGCTTCTCCCCCCGGGAGCTGCTGGACGAAGTGGAAATTTTTGGAAATTATCCCCACCTGAAAGCCCTGGGTCTCATGGCAATCCCCCCGGTCAGCGAGTTTGCGGGAGAAAATTTTGAATTTTTTTCGGAAATGCGCAACCTTTTTGTTGACATAAGGCAGAAAAAATACGATAATGTCTCTATGGTGCATCTGTCCATGGGAATGTCCGGCGACTTTGCCGATGCCATTGCCTGCGGCAGTACCATGGTGCGCGTGGGTACAGCCATTTTCGGGCCGCGCAATTACTGAACAATTGAATCGTAAATAGATATAGGAGGATTTACACCATCATGGGATTTCTGGACGAACTGAAGAAGCTGACGAAGCCTTATGCCGACGATGAGGACGATTACGACGTATACGACGACGAGCCCGTAGACGAGGAGCCGGAGGAGGAACCCGCCCCCCGTCCCACCCGCCGCACCGCTCCCGCCCCCGCCCCTTCCTTCTCCGCAGGCAGCAATCTGGACGGCCGCCGCGCCAGCGGGGCCAGAGTGGTGAATATCAATACCACCACCCAGCTCCAGGTGGTTCTGGTGAAGCCGGAGCGGTTCGACAATGTCTCCGAAATTGCCGACCATCTACGGGACAAGCACGCCGTGCTGCTGAACCTGGAGAGTACCGATAAGAACATCGCCCGCCGCCTGGTGGATTTCCTGTCCGGCTGTGCCTACGCCCTGGACGGCAAGATCAAGAAGGTGGCCGCCTCCGCCTACCTCATCACCCCCTTCAACGTGGAAATCGTGGGGGACCTGGTGGAGGAGCTGGA
>JBJDYK010000037.1:0-2732 GCA_051867275.1 Faecousia sp. | reverse complement strand
AGGCGCGCGGCTTGAATCGGTTTTCCCTGCCGGGCCGGATGTAAAAGCCCCTACAGATGTAAAATCAGGGCTTCAGCAGGATCTGGGCCAGGGGGGAATTTTCGTCCAGGATGATGGTCTTCTCCCCTTCGGACAAGCTCTTTTTCAGGGCGTCCAGGGCCAGATTGAAGGTGTAGAAGTCCTGCTTTTCGGGGCTGTCATAGGCTTCTGCCAGCAGGCGCATATACTCGGCCTCGCCCTCGGCCTCCAATTGGGCCGCCTTGGCCTTGGCATCGGAGAGAAGAATATTTACGGTCTTATCCACCTCGTTGCGGATCAGGGAGGCTTCCTTGTTGCCGCCGGCGGTGTAGCTCTCGGCCATCTGGTTCCGCTCGGAGATCATGCGGGTGTACACCGCGTTTTCGTTGGACTCCGGCAGGTCGAAGCGCTTGATCTTCACATCCACTACCCGGATGCCGTAGGCTTCGGCCAGGCTGTTGACCCCGGCGGCGATGCCCTCATAGATGTCGTTGCGCTGGTCGGCGTCCTCCTCGTTGATGATGTCCTTCTGCTTTAATGTACCCATGACGGTTTTCAGGGTGTTGTAGGTCAGGGCGTTGAGCCGCTCCTCGGCCACCACGGTGGAGCCCAGAGTCTGATAGAACAGCTTGGGGTCGGACACCTGCCAGAGCACATAGCTGTCCACGGTCATGTTCTGCTTGTCGGCGGTCAGCACCTCGGAGGGGGGAATGTCATAGAGGTTGATGGCCTTGGGGAAATACTTGACGCTGTCCACAAAGGGAATCTTGAAGTGGAGGCCCGGCTCCTGGGTGGTGGCGATGATCTTGGAGAACCGGACGGTGCAGGCGTACTCGTTCTCCCCTACAGTATACAGGGAGGAGCCCAGGCAGATGACTGCCAGCACCACCACAAGGGCAATGAGAATGGTCTTTTTCATATCAGTCGTTACCTCCGTTTCCGGTTTCCACCACAGGCTCCAGAGGCAGCACCATGTCGATGGTCTGGCCGGAGCCGGTGTTGATGTAGACCTTCACCCCGGGCAGCACCTGGGCGATGGCTTCATAGTACATTCTGGAACGGGTGATCTCCGGGTTCAGCCGGTACTCCTCGTACATGGCGTTGAACATGGCCACCTGTTCCTTGGCCTCGTTGATACGGGCCTGCTTCAAATACTCGGCGTTCTGAATCAGTTGGTCGGCCTCCGCCTCGGCCTTGGGAAGCTGGGCGTTTTTGTAGGCGTTGGCCTCGTTGACCACGGTTTCGGCCCCCTGCTTGGCGGTCTCCACCGCTTTAAACGCCTCGATGACCTCCTGGGTAGGCGGCTCGGCGTCCTGAATCTTCACGTCCACCAGGGTCAGGCCGATGTCATATTCCTGCAAGATGTCCGTCACCAGGTTCTTCACCTGCATCTGAATGGCCTCCTTGCCGTCGGTCAGCACGCTGTCCACCAGGCTGGAGCCTACCACGTTGCGAACCTGGCTCTGAATCAGATTCCGCAGAATGTCCTCGGGGTCGTAGGAGCCGTAGAGGTATTGCACCGGGTTGGAGACCTTATACTCCACGAAAAACTCCACGTTGACGATGTTGTAGTCGCCGGTGATCATCTTGCACTCGTCCTCCACCACGGTGTAGCCGTTGGCGTCGGTGCCGTTGGTGCGGTAGCCCAGCTCCAGCTTCTGGTATACGTTCACGTCCACCTTCTCCGCCTTCTGAATGCCGAAGGGCAGCATGAAGTGGACACCGGCGTCGGTCACGTCCGTCACCTTGCCGAAGGTGGTGACTACCGCCTGCTGCTTGTCGTCCACGGTGTACCAGCAGGTAAAGCCCAGGATCACCACGAGAATCGCAGCCACACCCAGCAGCACATAGCGGCCGATTTTCCCGGCGCGGTTCTTGCGTCCGTCAGGCTCCGGGTCCCGGACCCAACGATAGTTTCCATTTTCCATTAAAATCGCTCCTTTTTTTGTTTTCAGGGTATGCAGACGGCTCGGTATTTTCCTGCCGCCTGTAGGGGAGGGTCATGACCCTCCCGGCAGTACGCAAAAATATTTCGTACCACCTTTCGGCGAATTCGACCCAAATTCCCTACGAATTCGCAGAAATCTCTTTGTAAATCGGGTGCCTGCCGCCGGGAGGGTCATGACCCTCCCCTACGAATGGGAATGATTGCTCAAAGTCCCAGCTTTGCCAACTGCTCTGCTGTTCTCTTTTGCAGTTGGGAGGAAAACCATGCCGTGAGCATCACCTCCAGTGCCTGCGCCACCCGCCGCTTCGCCCCGGGGCATGGCTCCGCGTAGCCGGACAGGGCCTCGTCCATGGCTTTCTCCAACCCCTGGGGGGGCCAGGCATCGCCGCACTGGGCAGCCAGGCGGACGAAGGTGAAATACATGACGCTGTCGTCGATGATGTCGTCCCCCTCGTTGTCCAGTTGGCCGTTCACATAGGACAGCAGGCGGCAGATGGCATCCATAGGCATGGCGGCCTTCAGCATATTCACGATGATGATCCGGCAGAGCTGACGGCGGTTGTACTTCTTCTTCTCCGGCGGCGACAGGAATCCCCGCTTGACCCAGTTCTGCACCGTGTAGGGCTCCAGCCCCGTGATCTGGCAGACCTGACTGAGCACCAGCCCTCCGGCCACAAAGAGAGAGGAAATCAGCTCCCCCGCCGCCTCCGGCCGGTCGGTGTCAATTTCCAGCACCGTACCGGGAAGGGTCCACTCCATATGCAAT
>JBJDYK010000036.1:0-2766 GCA_051867275.1 Faecousia sp. | reverse complement strand
GATATTTGCACTTGGCTGCGTGAAAAAATTGCCAATATTTACTTGACACATACCCCTACAGTATAATATACAAAAATACTGGACATAGGGTAAAAACTCTGCTATAATGAATTCATCTGTGGATTTATCCGAAAGGAGCTTGCCCTATGAGATGTCCCTACTGCGGCGAACAGGAAAGCAAGGTGGTGGATTCCCGCCATTCCGACGACGGCCTCAGCATCCGCCGGCGCAGAGAATGCCTCAACTGCCAGCGGCGCTTTACCACCTATGAGACGGTGGAGAGCCTGCCCATCATCGTGGTGAAGAAGGACGGCAGCCGTCAGGCCTTCAACCGGGGCAAGATTCTCAACGGCATGGTCCGGGCCTGTGAAAAGCGGCCGGTCCCCCTGGCCGACCTGGAAAAGGCCACTACGGAAATCGAACAGGCCATTCAGAACTCCCTGGAGCGGGAGGTCCGGTCCGAGAATATCGGCGAGCTGGTCATGGAGCGGCTGAAGGCTCTGGATGAGGTGTCCTATGTCCGGTTCGCCTCGGTCTACCGCCAGTTTAAGGACATCCACAGCTTCATGGACGAGCTGAACAAGTTCCTGGAAGAAAAGTAAGGGGAGGTTCCCGTGACATTTTGGAAAGCAATCACCCTGCTGTGCATCCTGACGCCGGGCTGCGCCCTGGGTCTGGGCTGCGTCCTGTGGTGCTGCCCACCTCAGGGACCCACCTGGGCACTGGGCTACCGGTCCCGCCGGGCAAGAGCCAGTGACCGGAGCTGGCAGTTCGCCCAGGAGCTGGCAGGAAAAATCTGGACCCTTCTGGGCATCGTGCTGCTGGTGGTGAGTCTGCTGCTGTGCAAGGGCCAGAAGGACGCCACCATGGAGGCCCTGGTCAAGCGGGCCGTGATTCTGATTCTGGTGCAGAATGTCTGTATTCTGCTGTCCATGATTACGGTGGAGGTGCAGCTCTGGCGTCTGTTTGACCGCTTCGGCCGCCGCAGGGGTACTCCCGAGCCGGAACCGGAGCCGGAGCAGACCTTCGAGCCAACCGGCCCCATCCCCCAGGTTTCGGTTGATTTAGCGCAGCCGGAGGAATACCCGGAGCCGGAATCGTATGAAATGCCTGAAGGCTTTGAGGCCGCCGGGGAGTTTGCTCCACCGGTGGAGTTCCCGCCCCATGTGGAGGATGAGGAGGACCCCCTGCCCATTTCCGACAGTCCGTTCTTTGACGACCCCATCTTCCAGGACCCGGAGGAAAAGCCTCAGGACCCCTTCTATCCCCCGGAGGATTTTGATTAAACCCATTTTCCGCGAAAGTATGGACTGCTCCAAACTTTCGCGGTTTTTTTCCGCATCTGTAGGGCGGGGTCATGACCCCGCCCTACAGGTGTGGAAACAGAAATTTACCGGAAAGATTTTGCTTGTATCCGCCGTCAAAATATAGTAAAATATATGAATCTCATGGATTTTGGAGGTATGTTTCATGCCTGAAAAAAATAGAAGGAACGTTCGCGGGCGGCGCAGGCGCAGGGGATTTCCCTGGCTCGTTACCATCTTCCTGCTGCTGACCGCCATCCTGGTTTTCGCCCTCTGGCAAAACGGAAAGGCCGGGGACGAGACCGTGCCGGTGGAAACGGAGCCGGTTTTGGGGGCAAAGGACGGAGATACCATCACCATCGCCGCCGCCGGGGATATTCTCATCACGCCGGAGGTCATGGCCAGCGCCGTCCGGCCCGACGGCAGCTATGATTTTTCCAAAATTTTCTTAAGCGCCGCCCCGCTGCTGACGGACGCGGACCTGACCGTGGCCAATCTGGAGGCCAACATCGGCGCAAATCCCGACCCGGCCGGCAATCTTGGCCCCCGGAGTCTGCTGACGGCCCTGTCCGCCGCCGGTGTGGATTTACTGCAAACCGCCAATACCAACAGCGTCTACAGCGGTCTTTCCGGCCTCACGGACACCATAGGGGCCGTGGAGCAGGCGGGGATGAAGCCTGTGGGCACCTTCGCCTCCCAGGGGGATTTTGAAAAATCCGGCGGCTTTACCATGGTGGAGTGCAAGGGCTTCAAGGTGGCCTTTGTGGCCTTTACCAAGGGGCTGGGGAACCTGAGGGTGCCGGAAGGGGCGGAATACTGCGTCAATCTTCTGTATGAGGACTACAACACCACCTATCAGGCTGTGGACACCCAGGGCATCCGGGAGGTTTTACAGAGTGTCCAGGAGGCCAAGCCCGATATTACCATCGCCCTTCTGCACTGGGGCAGCGAGTATAACGGGGAGATCAGCGACACCCAGCAGGAGATTCAGACCCTCATGTACGAAAACGGCGTGGACGCGATTTTAGGCACCCATTCCCATCTGGTGGGCCGGGTGGAGACGGAAAACGGCCGCCTCACCGCCTACAGTCTGGGAAACCTCCTGTCCTCCGACGATTCCGGAGGAGCCAATCAGGGCGTGGTGCTGAAGCTGAAGTTCCGCATGAACGGCACGGAGCCGGTGCTGGAGGGCTACACCTACGCGCCTGTGTACCTGGCAACGGCAAAGGAAACGGGTAACGGTTTTCAGATTCTGGACACGGAGAAAACCATTGACCTGTACCTGTCCAACTATGTGGATAAGGTCAGTAAGGACCTGTACGAGGCCCTGCTGTCCTCCCGGGATCAGGTGGATGACCTGATTCATGGGGTGGAATAATGTCCCTACGGGATTGCTCTGATTTTGCCCTGTAGGGGAGGGTCACTGACCCTCCCGGCAGCAGGCACCGATTCAAGCTGCGCA
>JBJDYK010000035.1:0-2769 GCA_051867275.1 Faecousia sp. | reverse complement strand
TGATGCCGCAGGCGCGGTACTCGTCGATCTGACGGATGGTGTACTCGATGCCGGCCTCCTTGAAGCTGGCCTTCTTCTCGGCCACGTTGGCGTCGAAGGGCTCCTTCTCGAAGGGGTTGGGGAAGATCCAGTTCTTGGAGATGATCTCGCACAGCTCACGGGGCATGACGCAGCCGTTGCGGCTCAGAGCCATGTTGATGGTAGCGGCCTGGTCCAGGATGGGCATGATACCCACGTCCACGGGCATCCAGATGCCGGCGGCCCGGATGGCGTCCAGCCAGTAACGGAACTGGTCCATATCCCAGCAGAGCTGAGTCATGATGTAGTCGGCGCCGTTGTCCTGCTTCTGCTTCAGGAAGGCGATGTCAGCCTCCAGGGAGCGGCAGGCGATGTGGCCCTCGGGGGAACCGGCAACCGCGATGGTGAACTTGTCGCCGAACTCCTGACGGACGAACTTCACAAGCTCGGTGGCGTAGTGCAGGTCGCCGCCGGTGCCGGTCCAGCCGAAGGGCAGGTCGCCCCGGAGGGCCAGCATGTGGTCGATGCCGTTGTCCAGGTAGGTCTGGAGCTGCTCACGGATGCCTTCCTTGGTGTTGCCGATGCAGGTGAAGTGGGTCACGGGGATGCACTTGCCATCCTCCTTGATCTTCTTCAGAACCTCCAGGTTCTTGCCCACGTTGGTGCCGCCGGCGCCGTAGGTGCAGGAAATGTAGTCGGGATTCAGAGTGTACAGCTGATCCAGCACGCCGCCCTGACCGCACAGCTTCTCCATGCCCACGTCTGTCTTGGGGGGGAACACTTCAAAGGAAAACGCGCTGCGGGTGTCCAGAATGTCGGAAACGCTCATGATGAATTACCTCCTATGTATAATAATAATGGGTTTATGGCGTCATCATACGAGCGCACGGCGCCCATATTGATACGAGGATATCGTATCACAGATGTGGCCTGATTTCAACCTTAAAATTCGTTTTTCCGCCGATTCCTGTTGGAAAAACCGGAACGAAACCCCTTACGGCGTAAACAGGAACCGGTGGTTCAGCCCGTCGCGGACAGCCCGGACCTCTATGGTGCCGTCGGACTTCCGCTCCGACCAGATTTCCGCGATTCGTCCCTTCATGCTTTGCCGCACATAGCCCTCCGGGTCGTCGGTTTCCACCTCGTCAAAAAATACGTCCCGCATCTGATTGTTGGGGCAGCTATTGAGAATTTCATGGACCATTTCATAATTCGGCATTTTTTCTTTCCTCCATTTCATATTGTATGGGTGGCCGGATCAGTCCCGGGCTGTCAGCACACGGGAAGGAAAGCCGGCAATCTCACTTCTGGTATATCGCTATTGTACCATAGAATGTAGAAAATGTCCAAACATTCTTGTCTTTCCGGAAAAGTCTGTTATAATGAGATGGAAATAACTTACTTAGGAGGCAGCTATGGTTTCCAAAGAAATGTGGGCCCTTGGGGCCAACCGTTCCGTTATCCGCGATCTGTTTGAGTATGGCCTGCAGCAGGCCAAAATCGTCGGCCCGGAGAATGTATTTGACTACAGTCTGGGCAATCCCTCCATCCCCGCTCCCAAAGAGGTGGACGACGCCGTCCGGGCCATCCTGGCCGATACCGACAGCGTGAAGGTCCACGGCTACACCCCCGCCATCGGCGACTTCGCCACCCGGGACGCCATCGCCAGGGACCTGAACCAGCGTTATAACGCCGGTGTCCGGGCCGAGGATCTGTTCATGAGCTGCGGCGCGGCTCCCTCTCTCATCGCCATCATGCGGGCCCTTTCCGCCACACCGGAGGCGGAGTTCGTGGCCATCGCCCCCTTCTTCCCCGAGTACCGCCCCTTCTCCGCCTGCTCCGGCGGCAAGCTGGTGGTGGTCCCCGCCGACACGGAGCATTTCCAGATCAACCTGGAGGCTCTGGAGCAGCGTCTGAGCCCCAACACCCAGGCCGTCATCGTCAACTCCCCCAACAACCCCTCCGGCACCGTCTACACCGCCGAGACCCTGGAAGCTCTGGGCCGGGTGCTGACCCGGAAGAGCCGGGAGTACGGCCATCCCATCTACATTCTGGCCGACGAACCCTACCGGGAGCTGGTCTACGGCGACGTGAAGGCCCCCTTCATCCCCAATATCTACGACAATACCATCGTGTGCTACTCCTACTCCAAATCCCTGTCTCTGCCCGGCGAGCGTATCGGCTATATCTATGTGCCCCAGAAGGCCACCGACAGTCGGGAGCTGTACGCCGCCATCGCAGGCGCGGCCCGTGCCGGCGGCCATGTGTGCGCTCCCTCCCTGTGGCAGAAGGTCATCGCCCGGTGCGCCCACCTGCGGCCTGACCTGGAGGCCTATGACCGGAACCGGAAGGCTCTGTCCGAGGGCCTTGCCGCCATGGGCTACCGCATGGCCCAGCCCGACGGCGCGTTCTACCTGTTCATCCAGGCCCCCGGCGGCGACGACCTGGCCTTCTGCCAGCGGGCCAAGGAGAAGAACCTGCTGCTGGTCCCCGGCACCGGCTTCGACTGCCCCGGCTACTTCCGCATCTGCTACTGCGTCTCCCCCCAGATGATCGAAAAGAGCCTGCCCGTCTTCAAGGAACTGATCGATACCCAGAACTGATCCAAAACCCGCCCCCACGGAATCCCCGTGGGGGCGGTAAACCATTATGTATCACAGTATCGCACCGTCTGTAAGGTGGGGTCATGCCCCCGTCCTACAGGGCGTTACCGGAAGTACCACCGTAAAGTGCGATAAACGGAAATTTATA
>JBJDYK010000034.1:0-2774 GCA_051867275.1 Faecousia sp. | reverse complement strand
GGAAGCCACCGGCCACAGCTTCGGCGAATGGGAAGTGACCACGGAGCCCACCTGCTTCACCCATGGCCTGAAGACCCGCACCTGCGCCAACTGCGGCGAGACCGAGACTGAGGTCATTCCCGCCACCGGCGAGAACTGCCCCTCCAAGGCGTTCAAGGACCTGGCCGACAACCAGTGGTATCACGAGGGCGTGGACTTCGTCCTGGATAAGGGCCTCATGAACGGTATGAGCGAGGATGTGTTCGCTCCCAACGATAACATGACCCGGGCACAGCTCGTCATGGTTCTCTACCGGATGGCCGGTAGCCCCGAGGCCAAGGAAGCCGCTTCCTTTAAGGATGTGGCTGAGACTGCCTGGTACGCCAAGGCCGTTGCCTGGGCCGTTGAGAACGGCATCACCACCGGCGTGTCTGCCGATTACTTCCAGCCCAACGCTCTCGTTACCCGTGAGCAGATGGTCACCTTCTTCGCCCGGTTCGCCGCGCTGAACGGCCAGGACGTGGAGGTGGAGGGCGACCTGTCCGCCTTTACGGACGGCACCTCCGTCAGCAAGTACGCCGCGCGGAACATGGTTTGGGCCGTGAAGTCCGGCCTCATCACCGGCATGGGCGACAACACCATCAACCCCAAGGGCAACGCCACCCGCGCCCAGGTTGCCACCATCCTGATGCGCTACTGCAAAACCTTCGGCTAAGCCTTAAAACCCGCAATATTCCCCACCCGGAGGCCCCAGGGCCTCCGGGTCTTTCGCCCTCTGTAACGAAAATTTATAAATCGCCCGTAGGGGAGGGTCATGACCCTCCCGGCAGAACGCAGAAATACTTTGCACTGCATTTCGGCGAATTCGAGCCGAACCCCCTGCGGATTCGCCCAATTTATTTGTAAATTCCGGTGCCTGCCGCCGGGAGGGTCATGACCCTCCCCTACGGGCGGTGCGGTAAACGGAAATTTGCATGACAGACGGCAAAACGGCTGCGACCGGGATCGGTCGCAGCCGTTTTGTAATTCTGGTTATGAAATCTTCCGGCGTTTGCCGTGGTTATTTGTACTTCTCCACATGGGACTGGATGAGGGCGCCGTCTTCGAAGTAGTTGATCCGCATGGCACGCTTCACCTGATCCAGAGTTTGGGCCGCTTCGGCTCTTGCCACCTGGCTGCCCTTTTTCAGAATCTCATAGACCCCGGGGATGTCCTTCTGCCACTGCTGCCGGGCGGCCCGGATGGGAGCCAGCTCCTCCTGCAACACGTTGTTCAGCAGCTTTTTCACCTTCACGTCCCCCAGGCCGCCCCGCTGATAGTGGGCCTTCAGCTCGTCCAGGTTGGCGTACTCCGGCAGGAATTCGGCGAAATGCTCGTCCCGGCAGAAGGCGTCCAGATAGGTGAACACGGCATTGCCCTCCAGATTGCCGGGGTCCGACACCTTCAGATGGTTGGGGTCCGTGAACATATTCATGACCTTCTGCTTTACCTCCGCCTCCGTGTCGGACAGGTAGATGCAGTTGCCCAGGGACTTGCTCATCTTGGCCTTGCCGTCGGTGCCGGGCAGGCGGCAGCAGACCTGATTCTGGGGAATCAGGGCCTCCGGCTCCACCAGCACCTCTCCGTAGGTCTGGTTGAAGCGGCGGACGATTTCACGGGTCTGCTCGATCATGGGAAGCTGGTCCTCGCCCACGGGAACCACGTTGGCCTTGAAGGCGGTGATGTCGGCGGCCTGGCTGACGGGGTAGGTCAGGAACCCCACGGGAATGCTGGCCTCGAAGTTCCGAAGCTGAATCTCCGCCTTTACGGTGGGATTCCGCTGGAGCCGGGACACCGTCACCAGATTCATATAGTAGAAGGTCAGCTCCGTCAGCTCCTGAACCTGGGACTGGATGAACAGGGTGCTTTTGGCCGGATCCAGGCCGCAGGAGAGGTAGTCCAGAGCCACCTCGATGATGTTCTCCCGAATCTTATCGGGGTTGTCGGCGTTGTCCGTCAGAGCCTGGGCGTCGGCCACCATAATGAACACCTTGTCAAAATTACCGGAGTTCTGCAGCTCCACCCGCCGCTTCAGGGAGCCCACATAATGGCCCAGATGGAGCCTGCCTGTGGGACGGTCGCCGGTCAGAATGATTTTTTCCATAATGATTCCCTCCTAAAAAAAGTAACCCCATCCCGGCAAAAGGATGAGGTACAAAACCGCATAGCCACCTTACGCGCAGCCCACCAGCATGGGCCCGCCGGATAACGGCCGGTCTGCCGTCGGCGCCTACTGTCCCCATAAAGGGAGTTGGGGCCGCCCTCGGGAGCCCATTGGGGAAGCGCGGCCTGCGTCCCTTCCAGCCTAGGGGCCGCTCTCTGAAAGACCGGAGGCATCCTTACTCTTTCTCCGTCAACGGTTTTGGTATTGCCCCTATCATAGCCCGCCCGGAGGAAAAAGTCAAGGACTTATCCTATATGTAAATTGAAATTTATAAGTCGCCCGTAGGGGAGGGTCATGACCCTCCCGGCGGCAGGCACCTGCGATTTCCAACCATTTTGGGCGAATCCGCAGGGAGTTCGGTTCGAATTCGCCGAAACATGGTACGATTTGTTTTTGCGCACTGCCGGGAGGGTCATGACCCTCCCCTACGGGTGCGATAACGGAAGTTCCGCCGTAAAGCGCGTTAAACCCGCCCTGAAAAAACAGGGCGGGTCTGCGCATTATTTCGCGTATTCCACGGCTTTGGTTTCCCGGATCACGTTGACCTTGATCTGGCCGGGGTACTCCAGCTCGGCCTCCAGCTTCCGGGCGA
>JBJDYK010000033.1:0-15106 GCA_051867275.1 Faecousia sp. | reverse complement strand
ACCATTTGTGGTAGACCGGTGTGTTCCTTTACGGGCTTAGAATTGACGCTTACGACGTAATGCGAGGTACCGATGGTTGAGCATTTACGTTTGCTAATGACACATATGGAAGGGGCCTGCGGAAGAAGCTTCCGCAGGCCCGGTGCGAGGAGAGATAATGGAAGAACAAAGAGAAACGAGTGCTGATACGGGATTTTACTCAGCCAGATATCTCATAAGCACGGCGGCAACCTGAGCCCGGGTGGCGGTGGACTTGGGAGCCAGGGTGTTGTTGCCCACACCATTGATCAGCTCGTTGGCCACGGCCCAGGCCATGGCATCGGCGGCATAGGTGCCAACCTTGTCAGCGTCAGCGTAGGTGGAGAGATCAGCCTTGGCGGTCACGTCCATGCCGGCCAGCTTGGCGTAGCGGTACAGGAAGGTCACCATCTGCTCCCGGGTAACAGCCTTGTTGGGAGCAAAGTGGGTCTCGTCCATGCCTTCCGTGATGCCGTTCTGCACAGCCCACAGCACTGCGGCGCAGTAGTACTCGCCAGCCTTCAGGTCGGTGAAGGCGGTGGTGCCGGTGACTTCAGGCTCGCCGGCCAGACGGTACAGGACCGTCACCAGCATGGCACGGGTCATGGTGCCCTCGGGGAGGAATTTGTCATTTCCCATGCCCTGCATGAGGCCCTTGTCCACCACATAGTCGATATACTCGTGATACCACTCGCCGGTGTTCACGTCGGTAAAGGACTTGGAGGCGCAGTGAGCGGGGATGGCCTCGCCCTTTACCAGAAGCAGGCCGCAGTCGGCGCAGTAGGTATCGCCGGTATAGCCGTCTTCCGTATCCGTGGCGTTCTTTTCGTTGCGTATTTCCGTATGGTTATGGGCGCAGCCCAGAGTCAACTGCTCCGTCAGGTCAAGGGCAGTGTCGTTGATTTCCTTGTGGGTTACGGTAACGCTGGGTGTCGCGCCGTCCTTTACAGTGAAGGTCAGCCGGGCCACCGGGTCTCTGGCAGCAATGCCCTCCATGCTGACATAGCCGAAGGTCACGGTGCCGTCTGCAGTCACCATTGCGGTGTAATCGCCGGAGATCGTTACGTCCGTCAGCTCCAGAGCGGAGACATCGTAGGACACAACTGCCATACCGTTGTTGGAAGCGGCGTCCGCGCCATCGGCGTTTTTGGCAGTGACGGTAACGGCAAAGGTCTTGCCATCCTCAGAGGGCTGTGCCTCTGACATGGGGCTGATGCCAATGGTCTGGGCCTCCAGGGTGATGGCCTCGTCCAGGACACCCACCGCAGAAGCGGCATTGGAAGTGTCAGAGCCGTTTGTCTCCACTGCGTACAGAACTGCGGGCCAAACATCCTGGCCAACGTTTCCAATCCGGTCAGAGGCATACAGGCCCTGCTCTTCATTCCAGACCAGGCGGTAGAATTCGTTGGTTTCACCGGTGAAGTAAGACAAATACAGATTTCCATCGTCACCACGAACCATAGAGCAGAACTGGTAATTCTGGTGGGTGGGGAAAGACAGCTCCAGATCCGTGGGAATGTAATTGATGCTGATGGAGCTGGTGCCATTGTACTTAAACGTCCACAGATAGCCGGCATCATCCAGTGCGTAGATCAGATCGCACAGATCCCCTATGTCATTGGTTGCAGTTCCCATGAATGCCGCTGCCACAAACTTTGTACCGCCGGTGTACTTGGAAAGGTAAGGGGTCATATTCCAACCGCTGCTGAAGGTGTTTTCCATTGGATCGCAGGGGCTCATGAGGTAGTTCTGGACCACCGCCATCATGCCCGGCTCATCCTCAGTATTGTAGAGCTCCAGCGCAACGAGGTCAGACATGGCAAACTGGAATTCGCAGGAAGCCTCGGATCTTGCGGTTTCCTTGCCGGTGGCCAGATCTATCTGGTGCATAAACCAGCTTCCGCTGTTGGAATCATGGAGGTACAGCTTATCCGTTACCGGGTCATAGACGGCAGAAGCCAAGGGGGTTTCCAGTGCCGGACCAGGCTTCCAGCTATCCTCTGTCTCCATGTTCCAGGTGAAGAGCATGGGATTGCCCTTGTCATTCTGCAAAGCACCCTTCAGGGTAACGTTCAGGGTATCTACGGTCACGGTGCAGGATGCGGATTTTGTGGGATCCAGAACGGATGTAGCGGTGATGACCGTTTCGCCCGGAGCTACGCCGGTGACAAAACCCTTCTCGTCCACCGTGGCAACCTCAGGATTGGCGGAAGTCCAGGTAACACTCCGGTCGGTCGCTGTCCAGGGCTGCACTGCGGCGGCCAGCGTTCTGCTGGAGCCCTTCAGAAGCTGCAGGGCTTCCTCGGAAATCTGGACGCATCTGACCTGGTCGGTGGGGCTGGTCCAGCTGCCGCCGGTGGCCTTGGAGGGAACCACCAGTGCCGTCGTCTTCGTCTCCAGATCTCTCAGAGAGGTGTCAGTTCCTGCTTCGATGTCAATCTTAAAGAAATAAGCATGTTCACCATTTTTCAGTGCTGTGAACAGGACACCGTACAGAAGCCCACTGTTGGGATCCCAAACCAGAGACTGCACATCGCTCCGGTTTCTGCTGGTGATCTGGGTGGGCGCGCCTCCCAGCCGGCCGGCATTGAACTTTTCAAAGAACACATACGCATCCCGGGCGGTCAGCTTGCCGTTGCCGTCAAAGTCCCCATTGGACTCGTTCTCAATACCGGAACGGACGCCGGTAGCATAATCCAGGATGGCTTGGCCGTCATCCGCGTCCACATTGCCGTCGCCATCGAAGTCGTAGTCCAGGTTGCCTCCCCGCAGAGTATCCAAGGTGTAGGCGTATACAAAACCGCTGTCAGGGTTCTCCAGGCTGTTCCCGTCCACGGCGCTATAGAAGGTGCCGTTGCCGTCGCAGGCAAGCGTTCTCGTATGGATGGGGATCTCTCCCAGGTCATTCAGTTCGCCGGTCAGCTTGTCAATGCTGAACAGATGATTATCCGCCACGCCATACAGGGTTTCGGTGGACGCATCGTAAGCCATATCCGTTACAATCGCGCCCATGTTGCCGACGATGATTTCGGCAGACAGGTCATCCATGCTCAGCACATACAGATCGCCCCGCTCCGTGGCGGCAAAAAGCATGTTCTCTACTTCGGCAGCCGCCAAGTACTTCTGCTGGCTGTTTGCAAGCTCACTGGGATTTTTGTAGCCGTTGCTGCTGTCCAGTCCAACCCAGACCTGGTCGCCGGTCTTAAAGGCGATCATTTCAGGCAGGTCCTCCTGTCCGCCGGTCTGCAGGCTCACCTGGTAGGTGGTTGCATTCATGGCGTAGTCGAATACCTGCACCAGGAAGCTCTTGCCACGGACACCGGTAAGATCCAGGGTATACAGCGCCTCCTGACCGGGCTCGATGTCCTGCTTGGCTCCGACCTGCGCCAGAACCTTGGTGCCGGCTGTGTTGTACAGCACCACAGCCGCCACATACTGATTGTCTTTTGCCTCCACGATCATGGTGTTGCTCACGACACTGACCAGTATGTCCTTGATTTCAGGAGCAGTGTTGTCCACCACCATGGGGACCGTCAGGGAGGCGCCGCTGCCCAGCTCATCCCACCGCACATTGCCGGTCTCATCTATGTAGTACTCGGGAGCCAGTGTCATGGAAAGCGTAAGTTTCTGCCCCTCAGGTACACCGGTAGGGACAAACTTTACGCCGGAGGTATTGGAGGTGTACATCCAGGTACCGGCGTTGGTGTAGAAGAATGCGGAATCCACACGACCATTTAGCGTTTCCATCATAGTCTTACCGGTCGTTTTGTTCACCGCCGTGATACGGGATTCCCCCGCGCTGCGGATAACGGAATAGCTGAAATGGCTGATCTGGTCGCCGTTCTGGCTGTTGATGGCGTTGCGCTCGGGCATATAGCTGGCATCCTTTACCAGGGGATTGCCGCCGAAGTAGTATCTGGTATTCGGGTCATTTGCATAGGTGATCACAGCAGTGTTTACATTTGTATTGCCCAGGTAAGGAATCCGGGTCTCCTGGCCGCTCCGGTACTCCTGAAGAGAGCCCACCTCAAACATAGACGGCTCAGTCCAGCAGCCATAGAAGCCCAGTACGGGGATGGAGTGACTGGTGCCCTCCATGCCTTCCTCGGTTTTACCGCTTTCGGCATACACGAAGCCCTGGATATAGGCACCGCTGGGGTAGTTTTCATTCAGCTCAGCCTTCTGAGCATCGGTCAGCTCAACCTTGACCTTTACGGAAGCGGAGCCGTTTCCGGCAACCGTTACGGTCCGGCCCCCGTCGAAGGTCACATCGGCCTCCAGAGGCGCCGTCCAGGTGGCCATGTAATCATACTCAACCCCGTCCTCACCCGGAGCCGCGGTGAAGACATCCTGGGTGAAGAAGTCGGCGGACAGGGCGTAGGTCTTCTCCTCTGCCGTCAGGTTGTGGATGGAGAAGGAGAACTCATAAACGCCTGTCTTCTGGGGGTCGTCTCCCAGCTCCACCTTTACCTTACCATCGGCATAGGAGCGGGTGGCGTCTTTGCCCATGAGGATGTAGGAGTCTGCGGCAATGGCCTTGCCTACGTTGGCGAGACCGGAGCCCTGACGGATAACGGGGTAGTAGCTGCTTTCGTCATCGCCTAAGTCCTCCATCTGGGGAACGGCGGTAGACATGAGCAGGCTCTGTGCCAACTGCCGGGGGGTCAGGCCGGTCTTTTCCGCCAGACCGTTCTCCCGGATGTACTGGGCCACCAGGGCGGCCATACCGGCTACCTGCGGCGTTGCCATGGAGGTACCGGATTCCGTTGCATAGCCAATACCCTTAGGATCCATGCCATCTACAGAGTAGATGTAGCCGCCAGGGGCGGTGATTTCAGGCTTCATCTCCAGGGAGCCGGGGACGCCCCAGCTGGAGAAAACGCTCATGGTGTTGAATTCCTGGTCGTAGAAAGCCGAGCCCATGCCTTCTTCTACCGTCAGAGAACCCTCATAATAGAGAGTCTTTCCGCTATCGTCCGTAACGGCGGTGGCTGCCTCACGCATTGCGTTGCCATCAGCCTGGGTAACGGAGACACAGGGGTCCGAGTACTCATAGTCACTCAGATCCATACCGATGACGCCGGACTGATTGTTGTAGATGATTGTGGCGATGGCGCCGTTTTCCACGGCGGAATTGGCCTTCTGGGAGAAGGGAATGGTGCCCCGGGCGCAGACAGCAATCTTGCCCTCCAGTACATCGGCGATGGCTGCGAACTCCTCCTCGGTGCCGATGCCGTCAATGAGGATATATTCATGCTCGCCGACCAGGGTGCTCAGCGGATCGTTCCAATACTGATTGCTCTGGTTGTAGACCACCACATGGTCGTCCACGGAGAAGTATTCGCCGGTCACGCCCGCATTGTCAATGGAGGCAACACACAGGGAATTGGTGTAGGAGCCGGGAGAGCCCACCATATCCGTGCTAATATCGTCGGCGTACAGATATCCGCCGTTTTGGGCCTGTGCCACCCAGGAACCGGCGTTGCCGGCGGCAATGGCTACCACAACGCCACATTTTTCCAGATCGTTTAGAATTTTCTGATATGCCGCATCGGAATGTCTTGTCATACCGGGGTTGGGAGAGCCCAGAGACAGGTTTACAGAATCGCACTTCAGAATGATGGCATCTTCAATGGCGACAAGATAGTCAGAGTCAAACGCGCCTCCCCTTTTTCCGAAGACCTTCATGGTAATGAGCTGCGCGTCCGGCGCCACGCCCTGAACCTTTACGGTCTGCAGCGCGTTGGAGAAGCTGCCGTCACCGTTGGGAATGTAGGTGTTGGCGGTACAAATGCCGGCCACATGGGAGCCGTGCATACCCTGGTCATCGTTTTCATGGTCGATTTCCAGGTCCTTATCTACGTAGTTGAATGCATAGGGGAGCTTAGTGTTGAGATAAAGCTGCTCTGCAGTTACGCCCTTCAGAGCCTCGCTGGCATGAAGCTGGTTCAACACCCTTGCGATCTCATCCGCTTCCAGCAAATTATAATCTTCCACAGTTTTGCCATGCAGCTCGGCCTGCTTCGCCAGGGAGTAGTCAAAGCCTGCAGCACTGAAGGACTGGTGATCCGTGTCCGTGCCTGTGTCAATAACAGCGATCCGGGTACCCGCACCGGTGTAGCCGGCGGTCCAGGCGGCGCTGGAGCCGATCATGGCCGAGGAGGTGGCCATGTTGGGATCGGCAGGCAGATCCGTGTCCACCACAGCGGGGTCATACCGGGTTTCAATGAGAACCTTCTCCACGCCGGGGACCCGCTCGATGGCCTCAATTTGGCCGTATTCCACATTGGCGGAGATGATGTTGGCAGCCAGAGTCAGATTCCAAACCACATCCAGCCGCTTGCCGCCCAGAGCCTGGGTGGAGATGGCCTGGGTCACGGTCTCCTGCCGGGTTTCCAGGTTGGCCCGGTATGCCAGAGCAGCCTGATTTTCAGAAACGGTTCCGGCATCAAATTTGGCAAGCGTGGGCGCGTCCGCCAGGAAAATGGAAACACGGACGGAATCCGTATCCGCATACACGGAGGCCGTCTCCGTTTCCCCGGCTTCCCGCAGGGGAAGCTGCGCTGTAACAGCGTCATTATCCACTTGTGTGAAGGTGACAGAGCCGTCTGCGGCTGTTGCCACCGGCACAGCAAAGGAACACAGAATTGCCAGTGCCAGCAGAAGCGCGCATATCCGAGAGGGCAATTGGTGCCTGTTTTTCACGACAAAATCCTCCTATACTTTATTTTGGTGTATCAATCATGGTTTTTTTCCTCCTGTTTGTTCGGGAAGCCCCCTGAGGAAACCCGCAGGGGGACTTCCCTTCAGAAAGGAAGATAAAGATGAGAAAGCAAGCGGTTTTAGAACTTCTGATCCAGGATGGTCAGCACCTTGGCAAGCTGCACCCGAACCAGAGTACCCTTGGGCTGGAAGGTACCGTTCTCAAAGCCGTTGAACAGGCCCTCTGCGGTAGCCCAGGCGATGGCCTCCTTGGCGAAGCCGGTAATCTTGTCGGCGTCCTTGTAGACGGACAGGTCAGCGCCCTTGGCAGGCTCCTGCTTCAGGTACAGGGTCACATACCGGTACAGGAAGGCGGCAGCCTGCTCCCGGGTCACGGCCGCGCCGGGGCAGAAGGTGGTGTCCGTCACGCCGGTGGCAATGCCCAGATCCTGTGCCCAGGCAACAGCCTTGGCGTACCACTGGTTCTCAGGCACGTCGGTGAAGGTGGACTTTTCCGTAACCTCCGGCTCACCGGCCATCCGGTATAGAGTCATCACCAGCATGGCCCGGGTGGTGGGGCCGTTGGGTGCAAACTGATCCTTGCTCATGCCGTTCATGAGCGCGTTGCCCAGCACATAGTCGGTGTAGGGGTGATACCACCGCTCCGGATTCAGATCGGTGAAATCCTTGGAGGAACACACATGAACGCCGGTGGCGGGTACAATATCCCGCTTCTCGGTGGCATCGCAGCGGCTGCACTTGTAGACGGTGTAGCCCTCTTCGGTCTCGGTGGGAGCTACGGTCTCGCCCTTCTGGAAGTCATGGCCCAGAGCCGGGATTTCCTCGCCCTGCTTTACGGTCTCGCCGCAATGGGCGCAAACCTCGTCGCCGGTGTAGCCCTTCTCGGTGCAGGTGGCTTCCTCAACATTCTTCAGCTCAACCTGATGGTCGGCAGCAGGCAGCGTAACCTCCTGCACCAGGATTTTCTCGGTCAGGCTTTCGTCGGTGAAACACGTTCCGCAGTCCACACACTGCCAGCAGGCAATGTTGCCGGGAGCGGCGCAGGTGGGCGCGGTCGCCTCCACTGCCTTGACGTTCTCATGCTCACAGATGGGGATGAACATGCCCAGGATTTCCGCGCCAAATTCCGTAACCCGGCCGCAGTCCGTCAGCTCCGCCGTCTCCGTGTCCACCATAAACAGTTGAATCGTGTCCCAGTCATAAATACTGTTGAATTGCGCCCAGTAGAGCTTCCCAGTATTATAATCAAAGCACATGGACTGCTCCTGATAGCACTGGGCATCGGTCTGGCCAATGACTGTATACTCTCCGGTGACCAAATCCAGGCTGGCCAGTCTGGAACCGCCGGTTCCGCCCCAGGTCATGCCACGGCCCACAATCATGACATAGGCGTTGCCTTCCATGTCAATGGCGAATCCGCACACATAATCGCTGGCACCAGGCTTCGCGCCGGGCAGATTACCGTCAATGAAACGGTAGGAATCCAGAATCAGATCGCCGGTTTCCATATCGACCTCATACAGGACGCCCATTTCATTGATGACATACATGGTGTCTGTGCTGTAGTCATAAGCCATTTCCGTGGGATAAAATCCTTCCGTGCCTGTGACATTCACAGCCTTGTACTGGGCATCCAGCTTCCCTTCCTCCATGGCCTCAAAGTCCATAGTGAAGAAGAGACCGGCGGCGGTATAGCCGTAAACCGTATCGTCCACCAGGGCAGCGCAACTCACCAGGCCGCCCGCAGGCACTTCGTCTGTGCCAGGCATTTCTCCGATGATCTCTGCGTTTACAGGGTCGGTATCCGTGAAGCGGCACCACTTCTTGGCATCCCGATAGTAGCCATCAACCGTTGCGAACTGGGCGTACATAAAACCATAGATGTTGGCAGGCGGCTCATCCAGGGTCACGGTAACAAGGCAGGTGTCGGTGAAGCCGCCGTCCTCCGTGGTCACGGTGATGACGGCCTGTCCCTTGGAAACACCAGTGACAATGCCCTTTTCATTCACGGTGGCGATGCTTTCGTCAGAGGATGCAAAGCTGACATTCCGGTTGTAGGCAATATCGGCCAGAACGTTCCAGTAGAGCTGGGTATTTCTGTGGCCCGGGACAGAGGCGGTCTTCTGGATCTCCACACCGGTGACGGGCTCCGGCGCGCCCACAAATACATCATCCAGATATGCAGTATCGTCTAAACGCGACTTGTCAAAGTCCTTGTCGTAATCCCACTTCAATTCATGCTCGCCGGGCTCCAGCGCAAGGAAGAACACCGCCCAGTCGACCTCTCCGGACCAGGTCATTACCCGCTGGCCGTCCACATAGAACCGAAGCTTGTCCATGTTCTTCTCGCTGCTGACCTTGTAGCGGAACCGCAACACGTCTCCCTCGTTGGCTTGAACCGTGGTTTTGACCGTGGAAATGGAGGGGGGCGCACGATCCACCGTGCTGTCGACGCCCTGGTTGGTGGACTTGGCATAGCCGTCCTCCGCTACCCAGGGGTAATAGCCGTTGGCCGCTTCCTCCGGCGTATAGAACTCCAGCTCCCCTCCGGGAACGTTCAGTGCCTCATCCAGCTCCGCAGAATGGACGGGGTTATAATGCTGGAAGGGAACGATGGCGATATTGTCAAGATACGCAATATCTTCGCCTTCGTGGACAGAGTCATCCTTCTCATAGACCCATGTCAGCGCGTGCTTACCTGCGGGCAGCGCGAAGGTGAAGGTGTCCCAATCCGCCTCACCATACCAGGCTTTGACCAGGGTGTTGTCCACGAAAAAGCCCAGGCAGTCGGTGTTCGCCTCATCCTGACAGCTCACCTTAAAATCAAAGCTGACGCCCTGCTCGCTGCCAACCTCCACGACAATGCCCACCATACTCTGGGTGACACCGATCTCCGGATCCGCCTCGATGCCGCCATTGGTGGACTTGGCATAGCCGTTCTCGGCCACCCAGGGGTAGAGGCCGTAATACGGTTCGTCATAGGTAATGAATTCAATGGTTCCACCTGGGACATTCAGAGCCTCATTCAGGTCCTCCTGCGGGGTCCCGGTCGGCTCCACGCCTGCCGGCAGGGAAAGACGCCCCACCATAGGCAAGCCGGGAGATGCTGCCGAAACGGGCATGCCGGCAAATGAGAGCAGCATAGCCAGAACAGCAAGCAATGCGATTGTCCTTTTCATAAGATACCTCCTGTTGTATAGTTTGTATATTTGCGAACGTTCGTCGCATAGAAATTGTATCGTATTTCTATAGCATTGTCAATAGTTTTTTCCCAAGAAAGTGGTATAATAGTTTTCAAATGTAACGAAATTTTTCCCCACAGACAGATTTATGAGGTATCTATATCATGATTTACTATGAGTCCATACCACTGTTTGAGGCAAGCCTGTTCCTCGCAAACAAAGCGATAGGAGTATCCTGGACTTCATACATGGAAAAAACGTTCAGGAAGGGCAATAATTATCCGAACAGCGCAATTTTAGAGCCCTATTCAAAGATTATGATTGATCTGGAGCGCCGTCTTAACGCCAGCATTACCGTCTCTGAGGATGTAGTACAAACCCTGTTTGCACCGCTGTATCAGCAGGGAAAAGACGATTATCATCCCTCCTCCGGCTATATTTGCAATATGCTACTGCCCGGTGTGGTGGAGGCCTATGTGGATTGGAAGCAATCAGAATTCTTCAACAATCTAAGAAGAGACATTCGTAAAATTCCAGGCCGGATTCTGGAGTTTTTGGATTCCGCTTCCTGTTGCGAAAACGAAGATATCAGTATTCACGAGCTTTTTTCAAAAATCAACAGCAGTGATCTGCCCCAGAATTCCAAGCTGGTTCTTACAGACCTTGCCCTGAACACAGAACGCTATCTTGACATGATTGAAGAAACCCTGTCTCCCGTTGCCGAGGAGTTTATTGAGTGTCAAGAGTTGATTGCCCCACTGCTTAAGCATTTCCAAAATCGCTACGAACACGAAACCGCAGAAGAGATCGTCGACCGGCTCTGGCGGGGAGATCGGGCCAATATCAAGCAGGTGATTGTCTGTCCATCAGTCGTATGCAGCAACTACGCTGTTATTGCGTTTAACTCCAGCAAAACCGTACTGCTCGGGTGCATTGGCTCGCTATATGAGTATCTGCGGGAGAATTTCGCGCTGGCTCGCAATCCAGGGATTAAGCTAACACAAACGCTTGCTGCTCTCAGTAACCGGAACCGCTTTAATATTATCGCAAAACTGCTGGATGGCCCAGCCTACGGCAGAGAGTTAGCCAGCTTCGTAGGTATCTCGCCCGTAACGATTTCTCAGCACATTAGCATACTGCTCAGCGCTAATCTAATCACCATGCATAACGACGGGACAAAAACATATTATTCACTCAACACAGAAGAACTGGACCGTTTCATCGACTCGTTCCGGAAATATTTTAGAAGAGATCAATAACGTTTGGAATGGGGAGCAACCAAGGAAATCCAATTGAAATTTAACACCTGCGAAACGCGCCGGGAAACAGGTATCAAAACACCTTGTTTCCCGGCGCAAAAAATTGGACTGGCTAAAGATACTATGGCTTTTCCTCAGCCTCGCTCATCTCGCGCTGTGCTGCCCAAAGAGAGGTGCCATACAGGTGGAACTTCATACCCTCCACCAGACCGTCCTCACTGGTCTTGGTCACGGTATAAACGCCCGGGGTCAGGCCGTCGACGAGAATTTCGCCTGCCGCATTGGTCGTGACCGTCTGATTGATTCCGTTGCCGGCTGCCACCAAATCTGGGGTGTGATGATTGGCTATGTTAGCGACTTGTGTTTTTACGGCGCCGAAACTGTTCGCGGAAAAATGGCGGCTTTCCCTTTTTCCCCATTGACAAATACCCCCACCAGGTATATAATGCATATACCCGGCGGGGGTATTTGTGAAATGGAGGCTGAATTATGGCTGAGAAGGAAATGTGCGAATGCTGCGGGAAAACAACGGACCGCTCAGAGGAAGAACGGAAAAAGCTGATCCACCGTCTGAACCGGATTGAAGGGCAGATCCGTGGGATTCGCGGGATGGTGGAAAGCGATGCCTACTGTGCGGATATTCTGGTGCAATCCGCCGCCGTAAACGCCGCAGTCAATGCTTTTAACAAGGAACTGCTGGCCAGTCATATCCGGGGCTGCGTTGCCAGAGATATCCGGGAGGGCAAGGATGAAGTCATCGATGAACTGGTGACAACATTGCAAAAACTGATGAAATAAAGGGAGGTTTTTAGACTCAGTTATGGAGCAATATACAGTAACGGGCATGAGCTGCGCCGCCTGCTCTGCCCGGGTGGAAAAGGCGGTATCAGGCGTGAAAGGCGTCACCTCCTGTTCGGTGAGTCTGCTGACCAATTCCATGGGCGTGGAGGGAACCGCCTCCGCCGAGGAGATCATTGCGGCGGTTCGTGAGGCGGGATATGGAGCGGCTCTGAAAAAAGGCAGTAACAATCAGACCGCCCAGCTTTCCTCCGAAGAGGATGCGCTGAAGGACAGGGAGACACCTGTGCTAAAGAAACGGCTCATCACCTCCCTGGGCTTCTGGATCGTACTGATGTACGTTTCCATGGGGCACATGATGTGGGGCTGGCCGCTGCCATCGTTTTTTGAGGGAAACCATGTGGCAATGGGGCTTTTGCAGCTTCTGCTGACGGTGAGCGTGATGGTCATCAATCAAAAGTTTTTTATCAGCGGGTTTAAGAGCCTGTGGCACCGTGCTCCGAACATGGACGCATTGGTTGCGCTGGGCGCTACGGCAGCCTTTGGTTATAGCACCTTCGCCCTGTTCGCCATGACGGACGCGCAGGTCAAGGGCAATATGGATGCCGTGATGGCCTATATGCACGAATTCTACTTCGAGTCCGCCGCCACGATTCTTACGCTGATTACCCTGGGCAAAATGCTGGAGGCCCGTTCAAAGGGAAAGACTACCAATGCTCTCAAAGGCCTGATGAAGCTTGCCCCCAAAACCGCCACGCTCCTGCGAGATGGTATGGAGATCACCGTGCCGATTGAACAGGTGGCAAAGGGCGACATCTTTGTGGTGCGTCCCGGTGAAAATATCCCTGTGGACGGAACCGTTTTGGAAGGATCCAGCGCGGTTGACGAATCCACCCTGACAGGCGAGAGCATTCCGGTGGACAAAGGGGCGGGAAGCGCAGTTTCCGCAGGAACGCTGAACCAGTCCGGCTTTCTCCGCTGTGAAGCCACCAGAGTTGGCGAGGACACCACCCTTTCCCAGATCATTCAGATGGTCAGCGATGCCGCCGCGACGAAAGCGCCCATCGCCAAGGTTGCGGACAAGGTTTCCGGTGTCTTTGTCCCCGCCGTGATTGCCATCGCGGTGATAACCGTGATGGCCTGGCTTCTCGCCGGTCAGACGGCAGGTTTTGCTCTGGCACGGGGCATTTCTGTATTGGTCATCAGCTGCCCCTGCGCGCTGGGTCTTGCCACGCCTGTGGCCATCATGGTAGGCAACGGAATGGGCGCAAAGCATGGAATTCTGTTCAAGACGGCTGTGTCTTTGGAGGAAACCGGAAAAGTAAGGATTGTGGCGCTGGACAAAACCGGAACGATCACCCAAGGAGAGCCGAAGGTTACGGATATCCTTCCGGCTGAGGGCATAGGTGAAGCGGAGCTTCTGTCCATCGCCTACGCTTTGGAGAAAAAGAGCGAGCATCCGCTGGCACGGGCCATCCATCAAAGGGCTGAGCAGGGCGGGCTAAAGGCAGCCGAAGTTGAACAGTTTCAGGCGTTGCCCGGTAACGGACTGACTGCGACCATCGATGGCGCAGCTTTGTACGGCGGCAGCTACCAATTCATCAGCGGACAAATTCAAGTGTCCGCAAAGATGAAAGCAAGATCTGAACAGCTCTCGGAAGAAGGAAAAACCCCGCTGTTTTTTGCCTGTGCCGGCAGGCTTTACGGCATCATTGCCGTGGCGGATACCGTCAAGGAGGACAGTCCCCAGGCGATTCAGGAAATGCGGAACATGGGCATCCATGTGGTGATGCTGACCGGCGATAACCAGCGCACCGCCAAGGCCATTGGGGCGAAGGCCGGCGTGGATGAAGTGATTGCGGGCGTCCTTCCTGACGGAAAGGAAAGCGTGATCCGCAAATTGCGGCAAAAAGGAAAAGTCATCATGGTGGGCGACGGCATCAACGACGCGCCTGCCCTGACCAGCGCCGATATCGGCATTGCCATTGGTGCGGGCGCTGATGTTGCCATCGACGCGGCGGATGTGGTGCTGATGAAAAGCCGCCTGTCCGATGTGCCTGCGGCCATCCGCCTGAGCCGTGCGACGCTGCGCAATATTCACGAAAACCTGTTTTGGGCGTTTATCTACAACACCATCGGCATTCCCCTGGCGGCAGGTATCTTCATTCCCCTGCTGGGCTGGCAGCTCAATCCCATGTTCGCCGCGGCAGCCATGAGCTTATCCAGCTTCAGCGTTGTCACCAACGCTCTGCGCTTGAATTTCTTTCGGATGCATGATTCCAAACGGGATCATAAAATCAAACCCAATTCCACAACCAAAAAGGAGACCAAACCCATGAAAAAGACACTGAAAATCGAAGGCATGATGTGTGGGCACTGCGAGATGCACACCAAAAAGGCACTGGAGGCCATCGACGGCGTAACCTCTGCCGAGGTCAGCCACAAGACCGGAACCGCTGTTGTAACCTTGAACAAAGATGTTTCAGATGATGTTTTGAAGCAGGCTGTTGCCGAGCAGGGCTATGCGGTAACCGATATTCAATAATCCTCCTGTAAAAATTAAATTCCGCCGGATACAAGGCTACATGCCTGTACCCGGCGGATTTTTGTTCAAAAATGTGTAACCGACTTTATTGCGCCGCCGTCTGAACCAGCCAACGGAAAAGAGCCTTGCCGTGCTCCATTCCCGCATGGGCAAGATTATCCGGATGCCACCGGAGGCCTATCGGCACGGATCGCCAGGTACAGACTATGACAGGTTGATGGTGCCGTCCTCCTGCTCCATGTAGGGGCAATCCCAGAGCTTCAGATCCTCCTTCCGGGCTCCACCGGAGAGCTTGTACAGATGCAGGCTCAGCTCGTCCAGGCAGTCGCAGCGCTGCCGGGGGTCTTTCAGGCGGCCGTTCTCATAGTCCATGGGCTTCATGGGGCCGTCGTCGCTCTCCACCAGGCAGGGATGCAGCCGCAGACCGTTGCACTTGTGGGTGTTGCCGTCCCGATATCTTGCCACGTCTCGTTCCGCCAGGATTGCTGCATCTGTTTGCTCCAGGGCTTCCCGAACCAACTCGCGCCCAATTCCCAGCATTGCGTGATATACTTCTGAAATTAAATCTTCAAAATTCTTGA
>JBJDYK010000032.1:0-15446 GCA_051867275.1 Faecousia sp. | reverse complement strand
CGCTTATTCTGCGGTGTCGGTACTGCCCTGCATGAGATCCTTCGCTGCGCTCAGGATGACACGGGGGCGCGGCAATTGACAACTTGCGGGATCAATGATAAAATGCTATATATTTTGCGGAAAAGGATGTGCAATAAACGATTGCGGAACTTTTTTGACAAAGCCCGGAGGATCATCGGGTTTCTTTCTCTCCCCATCTACTTTTTTATTCTGGTTGCGCTGGATCTGGCCTTCCGGTTCCTCTATAAAACCGGTGACAGCGTTCCGCTTTTTGATTCCAGGGCGCTGGTCTTCACCCTGTGCTGGGCACTGCTGATTTGCGGCATCCTGTATGCCCTGCCGGTTCGTGCCCGCCGAATTGCCATGATTCTTGTCATTACCTTTCATGGAATCCTGTGCATCGTTCATGCCGTCATGTATCATCTGTTTGGGAGCTTCTTTTCCTTTGCGGACCTGGCCTATACGGAAGACGGCGCCAAATTCTTCAGCTTCTCCTATCTGAAGGTCCGAAAGGCCCTGCTTCTCTGCGTGGCTCTGGCCATTGCGGGTGCGGTTCTGACGGCCTGGTCCATCCCCAAGCGGCGCTACCGGTGGCAGCAGTCTGTCATCGCGTTGGTTATGGCAGCCGTGGCAGTGGCAGGCATTGCCTTCCAGCACAACCGGCTGGTTGGGACGCTGGATCAAAGGCTCATTACCTGGGATACCGCGTCGGTCAATACCGACGGGGACATCTATCAGAATATGAACAACGTAAACCGTGCCCTGTCCATCAGCGGCATCTACCAGTACCTGTGGCGCAGCTTTACGGTGTCCACCGGTCTGGACAACCGGATGCAATACGGACCGGTCTATCAGGAATTGGACGCCTATTACAGCGCGTCGCCCAAGCAGAATCATGCCGACAATGACATGACCGGTGTCTTCGCCGGAAAAAACGCGCTGTTCATTATGCTGGAGTCCATCGACACCTGGATGCTCGCGCCGGAATATATGCCGAATCTCTATGGGGTTCAGCAGGACAGCATGCAATTTGTCAATCATTATTCCCCCATGTTTATCAGCGCCGGAACCTTCAACACCGAATTCACAGCCAATACCGGACTGATCCCCCCCACCAACGGAATCAATACCCGTGTATATACGGAAAATGACTTCCCCACATCCCTGGCAAATCTGTTCACCGCCGCGGGGTATCAGACCAATTCCTTCCACAGTGCCAACCCGGGTATTTACAATCGGGGAAATATCCACCACAATCTGGGCTACAATGCCTACCATTCCTGGACGGATATGGGCATGGAGAACTATATGCTGGACAGCCAGTTGATCGAGGGCTACGACCTGATGACAGCGGGAGACCCCTTCTTCTCCTTTATCATCACCTTCTCCGGTCACGGGCCCTACACGGACCATATGCGCGACATTTCCGACGCCCATCTGGAGCAGGCCCGTGCCGCGGTGGACCCCAGTGCCGTCCCCGCCACCGGAAGCGATCTGGAGGAATACATCCATGCCATTGCCCACGCCATGGAGACCGACGCCTTTGTGGGGGAACTGATGGACCGCCTGGAGCAGGACGGCCATCTGGAGGATACGGTTCTCATCTTCTTTACGGATCATTATGGGAAATATATGACCAATACCCAGCTTCTCATGGATCTCAAGGATGTGGATAACACCGATCTGCTGTGCAATACGCCGTTTTTCATCTACAGCGCCGATACAGAGGCCCGGACGGTGACCAAATTCACCTCCACCATGGACATTGCGCCAACCGTGGCCAATCTGTTTGATTTGGATGTGAATTACGCCTACTATATCGGAGATGACATTTTCGGCGACGGCGGCGGCTATGTGATCTTCAAGGGCAACAACTGGTACGATGGGGAAATCTACTACACCCCCAACTATACCGGAGAGCTGACCGAGGAAATCCAGACCAGAAACGCGGAGATTTCCCGGCGCGTAAACGCGGCATGGGATACCCTTCGCAGCAATTATTTCGCGCATCTGGAGTAATCCGGAAGCGGAACCAAAGGAACTCCGCCCCCCGGCAAGCGTGCGTCTTGCTGGGGGGCGGAGCGTTTTTGGATAAATGTATTAGCCCAGAATGGCCTTCAGGTCAGTCTCCGGGGTGGTGATGGGGGCGATGTTGAACTTCTCCACCAGGAAGTTCAGCACATTGGGAGAGATAAAGGCCGGCAGCGTGGGACCCAGGCGGATATTCCGGATGCCCAGATGCAGCAGCGCCAGCAGGATGCACACCGCCTTCTGCTCATACCAGGACAGCACCATGGAAAGGGGCAGGTCGTTGACGGTGCAGCCAAAGGCATCCGCAAGAGCCACCGCAATTTGGATGGCGGAGTAGGCATCGTTGCACTGGCCAATGTCCAGCAGCCGGGGCAGTCCGCCGATGGTGCCCAGGTCCAGATCGTTGAAGCGGTACTTGCCGCAGGCCAGGGTCAGCACCAGGGTGTCCGGCGGCGTCTGCTTCACAAACTCGGTGTAGTAGTTCCGGCCCCCTCTGGCGCCGTCGCAGCCGCCTACCAGGAAGAAGTGCCGGATGGCACCGGACTTCACAGCCTTTATGACCTGATCCGCTGCGGATAGCACCGCGTTCCGGGCAAAGCCGGTCATAACCGTCTTGCCGCCGTTGATGCCGGGGAAGGTTCTGTTCTCCCGGAAGCCACCCAGCTCCAGGGCCTTTTCAATGAGGGGGGTGAAATCCTTCTCCGCCCCGATGTGGGTCACGCCCGGATAGGCCACCACAGCGGTGGTGAAGACCCGGTCGGCGTAGCCGGACTTGGGAGGCATCAGGCAGTTGGTGGTAAACAGAATGGGGGCAGGCAAGCCGTCAAATTCCTTCTGCTGGTTCTGCCAGGCGGTGCCGAAGTTGCCCTTCAGATGGGGATATTTCTTCAGCTCCGGGTAGGCGTGGGCGGGCAGCAGCTCGCCGTGGGTATAGATGTGGATGCCCTTCCCCCGGGTCTGCTCCAGCAGCAGCTTCAGGTCATGGAGGTCATGGCCGGTGACGACAATAAAGGGACCCTTTTCCACCGTGAGGGAAACCTCCGTGGGTACGGGATGGCCGTAGGTTTCGGTGTTGGCCCTGTCCAGCAGAACCATGCACTTCAGATTTACCTCACCCACCTCCAGCACAATGGGCAGCAGCTCCTCCATGCCGTAGTCCTCCATCCCTACGGCCACCAAAGCCTTATAGAAGAAACGACACACCGTCTCGTCCTCATAGCCCAAAACGGCGGCATGATAGGCATAGGCCGCCACGCCCCGGATGCCGAAGAGAATCAGGGATTTGAGACTGCGAATGTCCTCCTGATCGTTCCACAGCTTCTCCATGTCATAGGCATCGCTTTTGCCGCAGGGAGCGTCGCAGGTAAAGCAGTCGGGAATCATCTTCCGCTTCACCTGCTCCACCCGCTCCAGCAGGCCCAGCAATCTTTCGTTGTCAAAATTCACATTGGTCAGGGTGGCAAAGAGGCCCTCCATCACAATCCGGTTGGACTCCGGGGTGATGAGATGCTCGTTTCCGTCGGTGGCCCGGGCCAGACCGATGAGGGCGCCTGTCAGCTTGTCCTGAAGCCGGGCGGTGTCCGCCTGCTTACCGCAGACACCGGCCTGCCCGGTGCAGCCTTTGCAGGCGGCGGTTTGTTCACACTGATAGCAAAACATGAAATGGTTCTCCTTTAGTTTAGAATTCTGCCGTCGGTGGAGATGGTGACCACTTGCAGGGGAATCTCCTTGCCGCTGGCCTCCAGGGCGGTCTGCACCCCATAGGTCAGGCCGCCGCAGCAGGGCACCTCCATCCGCGTGACGGTGATGCTCCGGATTTGGTTTTCGGTGAAAATCCGGGTCAGCTTCTCCCCGTAGTTGACCCCGTCCAGCTTGGGGCAGCCGATGAGGGTAATGCGGCCACGCAGAAAATCTTCATGGAAGTTTCCAAACGCGTAGGCGGTGCAGTCGGCAGCGATCAGCAGGTCGGCGCCGTCAAAATGCGGGGCGTTTACCGGTGCCAGCTTGATCTGGATGGGGAAATTGGTGAGCCTGCTGGGAGCCTTGATGCCGGAAGGTGCGGCTTCCCTTGCCTTTTTCGCGGCCAGGACGGCAGCTTCATTGTAGGCAGGCGCCTCCCGCTCCTCAAAGGATATGGCGCTCATGGGGCAGGCCGGGAGGCAGTCCCCCAGGCCGTCGCAGTAGTCCTCCCGCAGGAGCCTGGCCTTGCCGTTTTCCAGGCCGATGGCGCCCTCATGGCAGGCTTTCGCGCAGAGGCCGCAGCCGTTGCAGCGCGCTTCGTCAATGGTAATGATTTTTCGAATCATGTAGTTTCCTCCCCTTTATGCCGCCGCTCTTGGGCGGCCTTTTCTTTCTGCAAAGCGGCGATTTCCATCATATGCCGGTACATCTCTTCTCCCACACATTGCTTGGCGTGCTTGCACCACTGGACACAGCTCAGGCTGTCATTGTAAGCCACAAAGCCGCAGCGGTCACAGGGAACCTCTGTATCAATGGAAAAAATTTCAATCACATTGCCGCACTGGGGGCAAATTTTCTCATGTATGGTTGGGGTCCGGGGTTTTCCCTGGCAGCCTTCCATAAGCATGCGCATCCCTCCTTGACTTTGTGCCCCCAGTATACTATACTTAGCCTCAAATGTATGTTGGATTTCCAACAAAGGAGTGGGTGTATGAAAGAATATGTTCCCATCATGACCAGGTGTTCCCTGTTTCAGGGCATCCGGCCGGAGGAGCTGCCCCCCATGCTGGCCTGTCTGGGTGCCAGGGTGTCGGAGGTTCGGAAAAACCATGTGATTTTCCGGGAGGGGGACCCTGCCAAATATGTGGGTGTTGTGCTGACCGGCGCGGTCCAGTTGGTGCGGGAGGATTTCTGCGGCAACCGCAGTATCGTGGCCCATGTGGGGCCCACGGAGCTGTTCGGAGAAAGCTATGCCTGCGCCGGCGCTTCCGCCCTGCCTGTAAGCGTGGTGGCGTCGGAGGACAGCCGGGTCATGCTCATCGACTGCCACCGCATCACCGTAAGCTGCTCCAGTGCCTGCGCCTTTCACAGCCGCATGATCTACAATCTGCTCCAGGTGGTGGCAAAAAAAAATCTGGTCTTCGACCAGAAAATTGAAATTACCTCCAAGCGCACCACACGGGAAAAGCTCATGGCCTACCTGCTGACCCAGGCAAAGCTCCAGGGCAGCAACAGCTTCACCATCCCCTACGACAGGCAGGCATTGGCTGACTACCTGGAGGTGGACCGCAGCGCCATGTCATCGGAAATCGGCAAGCTGCGCAGAGACGGCGTCATCGACTGCCGGCGGAGCCATTTTACCCTGTTACAGAGAGGGAGCGATGGAAGTGGAAGAACTGATTTATAACCAAAGGAACATTCCGAAGGACCGGTGGCGGTACGGTCTGCGTTCCAGCGCGGCGGTGGGCTGCGGGTGGATTGCCACCTACAACGCCCTGCGTCTTCTGGGCTGTGACGCGGAGCCGGAGGAGCTGATTCGTTTCTACGAGCGTCAGCTCCCCCTGATCCACGGCAACGCCGGTACCACGCTCTTTGGCCCCGCTCTCTATTTCCGGCATCGGGGCTTTCCCGTGGAGCTGGTACTCCGGCGGCGGGACTTTGACCGGGTGGCCCGGGAATCGGATGCGTGCATTCTATTTTACCGCTGGAGGAAGGGCCTGAAGCTGGGGGCCCATTTTGTGGCCCTGCATCACACGGAGGGAGGCTTTCTGGGCTACAACACCTACCGCAATTCCACCGGCCCGGACCGCTACGGAACCAGCCTGGACGGATTTCTTCGGCGGCGGAAGTATTTTGGGGCCGTGCTGATCGGAATCCGGGCTCGCCCCCAGTCCCTTCCTTCCCGTTAAAAACGATGCTGAATCTCCCGGATTCCCACTTCCAGCGGGTCCACTGTTCCAAGAGCCTCCTTCAACAGGCGGTATTCCGACTGACCGCCCAGGCCGTGGGGAACGGCATAGGCTCCCGCGTCGGAGCCGGGGGCCAGAATGCCTCCCATGTCACGGAAGCGGGCTACATTGTCCATGGCGCTTTTCAGAATCTTTTGGACCTCTCCCTCCCGGAACCGGCCGGTACCCCGGAGGTTTCCGATGGTGGACAGGGTGGGAACCCAGACAGTCCCGGCCTGGGCCATGGCGTGGAGGGCCTCATCGTTTAAATAGGCCCCATGCTCCACGGAGTCCACCCCCGCCTGGGCGGCAGCCAGAACCGTGGCCGCACCGTTGGCGTGGACCATGACGGAAAAGCCTCGCTGATGGGCCCGGTCAATCATCTGCCGAATCTCCTCCGGCTCCAGAGGTTTCTCGGTCAGCCTCCCGCAACAGTCGAAGTCCATGAGGCCGGAAATCATCAGCTTTACAAAGTCTCCGCCTCTGTCCCGAACCTGGGAAAGCAGCGTCTCGTACTCCGCCCAGCCGTCGAAGCCCTTTCCGATGAAGGAGCCATAGTGGCCCACCTTGTAGATGGGGAAAACGGGGGTGCGATAGATGATGCCGTACTCCCCCGCCAGGCTCCGGGCGGTCAGGCCCACATCCCAGCGGTCGCCTCCGTCCCGCAGATAGGAAAAGCCCAGGGCCTTGTAGGTTTCCAGCCGGGCACGAATCAGGTCCTCCCGGGGTCCTTCCCGGTGGGCGGCAATGGCATCCTTGTACCAGACTCCGTCCAGCACCATATGAATGTGACAATCCGCAAGCATATTGATCTCCTATATAGAAATCGGGGCGCATGGCGCCCCGAAGTGACAGGTTACTTCCGAATGAACAGGACACCCAGGGTGCCGGGGCCGCAGTGGCAGGACACGGTGCAGCCGGCCACCGTCTCATGGACCAGCCCGAATTTCCCGCAGGAATCCACGATCTCCCGCACGGCAGTCAGAGCCTCCGGCTCCACGGTGGTGTAGGTAATGAAGACCCGGCTGCGGTCAATGTCTTCCCGGTCGGCCAGGCGGTCCCTGGCGTAGGCGGCCAGGCACTTTCCGAAGCTGCCGCGGTATTTCTTCACCACCTGCATTTTGCCGTCCTTCACCTCAATGCAGGGCTTCAGCTTCAGCAGATTGGCCCCCAGAGCGGCGGCGGAGGAGCAGCGTCCACCCTTCACCATATACTCCAGCCGGTCCATGACGAAGCTGGCCTCCACCTTCCCGGTCAGCTCCCGCAAACGGCGGCAGATTTCATCCAGATCCTCCAACTCCCCGGCCAGGCGGCAGGCCTCCAGGACCACCAGCCCCTGACCGGTGGACAGATTCCGGGAGTCGATGACCCGGACATTGGAAAAGCTCTGGGCGGCGATACAGGCGTTCTGATAGCAGGAAGAAAACTCCGCGCTGATGTTGACATGAATCACCGCGTCATACTCCCCCGCAAAGGGGCGGAAGAATTCCTCATACTCGCCGATGCTGACGGCGGCGGTGGAGCAAAGGCTGCCGCCCGCAGCCACATGGGCGAAAATATCCCCGGGGGTGATGGTCACACCATCCCGGAAGCTTTCTCCGTTCTTAATCACGGTCAGAGGCATTACGGTGATCCCGTACTGCTCCAGCAGAGCGGGAGACAGGTCGCAGGTGCTGTCTGAGGTCACTTTGATTCGCATGGTGGTTCCATCCTCTCTTTGTGTATTGTCTCCAGTATACTATTATTTCCTCCTATGTCAACGGGACATCCTTGTAAAACTGTGGCATTTATGGTAAGATCGGGTTGGAGGCGGTAACCATGCATCAAATGATTCAGCTTAAGCAGGAGGATGGTCGTTACGCCATCTACGGGGATGAACAGCGGATCGGCATCGTTGAGCTGTACGATAACCCCTGTCATATGAAAAACTGCTATGTGAAGCTAAAACTGGAGCGGCTGGAGCCTGCTATCAGCGCGGGACTGTTCCGGAAGATTCATGAAATTGCGAAGCGTCCGTTGCAGATCATGGTACGCTCTGATAACGGCGCGCTGACGGAGTTTCTGGTTGCCGGTGGTTTCGAACGCAGGCGGAGGTGCTATGAGGTTGAAGCCCGCACCGATGACTACATCGGCGGAAGCTCCGATGTGCCCCTTGTCCATAGCCGTGCCGGCGAGCCGGACTATGAGCGGTGCTGCCGAATGATGCTTGACTACTATGTGGAAACCCACAGGGCGGTAAATCCCTGGACCTCCGATTTCGAAGCCTTCCGCCGGAGTATGCCTGTCCATGTTGTCTTCACAAAGGCGGATGACAAGATCGTAAGTTTGGCGTTCATTGAGGAAAATGAGATTGCCTATGTGTGCGGCACGGACAAGCGGCATTTCGCGAATTTCGCCCGCAGCCTTGTGACATGGGTGTTCGAGCAATACGAAACCTGCTTCTTTGAGAGTGACGACTGCGACTGGGCCGCGATGCAGCTCAGATCCACGTTCAATAACCTGGACGAAACGAGTCTTGATACATATGTCTATGAAACAGGGACTGTTCCGGGAGCTCAGAAAATCCGAGGTTAGGTTTATCGCATTTGGCTCCAGAAGGCGTCAAAAGGCAGCACCCAGCATGGTACGCCGCCTTCTGCAAACCCACCCCGGCGCTCATGTCGCGCCTCAGCGTTGCACGATCCTCCGTGATGGTAAAGCAAAATCAATATGCCACAGTTTTTTCAATTTCATTTGTCACTATTTAAAATTGTCCTTGACAAAGGGTACACCGCATAGATTCCTATCACGCTATATTTATATTATACATTCTCTATTATTTATTATCTATTATCTATTCTTTATTTTTTATCCCCCCACCCCCCATTTTTCATTTTCCTTTTTTTACCTGATATTTCTCTATTTTTTTCGAAAAAACCTTGGGGCACACCCTAACATTGGATTGACTTTTGCCGTGAAATCCGGTACAATATCCATAGGTATATTGTGACTGATTGTCACAAATTTCCCTCACCCGTCCGGCTTCCCCAGGTATCCCCCCGCCGGGCGAAATCCGCACACGAGATTTTCAAAAATAGGAGGAATTCACTTTGAAGGATTGGGCATCTTTAACCACTGTCGAAGAGATGGAAGCTGCCACCGCCTCTCTGCTGGAAAACGGCAAGAAGGTGGGCGCGGACTCCTGGCAGCAGCGTGTCAAGAACCAGACTCCCCACTGCGGCTTCGGTGAAGCAGGTACCTGCTGCCGTATCTGCTCCATGGGCCCCTGCCGCATCACCCCCAAGAGCCCCCGCGGCATCTGCGGCTGCGACGTCCATGGCATCGTAGGCCGGAATTTCCTGCGCTTCACCGCCGGTGGCTCCGCCACCCACTCCGACCACGGCCGTGAGATCATGCACACCCTCTACCAGACCAAGGAGGGCGGCAACTATCAGGTCAAGGATCCAGAGAAGCTCATCCGCATCGCCCACGAGTGGGGCGTGGAGACCGAGGGCAAGGACATTTACGACCTGGCCCACGAGATGGCCGAGATCGGCCTGCTGGAATACGGCAAGCCCTTCGGCACCCAGCGCTTCCTGAAGCGCGCCCCCGAGCACACCCAGGAGCTGTGGGCCAAGGCTGAGATTGAGCCCCGCGCCATCGACCGTGAGGTCGCCACCGCTCTGCACATGACCCACATGGGCTGTTCTTCCCTGCCCGAGGCTCTGATCCGTCAGGCTCTGCGCTGCGGCCTGTCCGATGGCTGGGGCGGTTCCATGATGGGCACCGAGTTCTCCGACGTCATGTTCGGCACTCCCAAGCCCGTGGACACCACCGCCAACATCGGCGTCATGGAGAAGGACATGGTCAACATCGTTGTCCATGGTCACGATCCCTCCCTCTCCGAAATGATCGTACATTACGCCAATGACCCCGAGATGATCGCTCTTGCCAAGTCCGTTGGCGCCAAGGGCATCAATATCGCCGGTGTCTGCTGCACCGCCAACGAGGTTGCCATGCGTCACGGCATCCCCATGGCCGGTAACTTCCTGACCCAGGAGAACGTGGTTCTCACCGGTGCCTGCGAAGCCATCGTTGTGGACGTGCAGTGCATCTTCCCCGCCCTGGGCCCCCTGTCCAAGTGCTTCCACACCAAGTTCGTCACCACCTCCCCCATCGCCCGGATGCCGGACTCCGAGTTCATCCGCTTCAACGCCCAGACCGCCGGCGACAACGCCAAGGCAATCGTAAAGATGGCTGTTGAGAACTTCAAGAACCGGAATCAGGACCTGGTGAACATCCCCAACCAGGTGTCCAAGGCCCGCGTGGGCTACTCCGTGGAGGCCATTGTGAAGGTCCTCGACGGCGTCGCCAACTCTCAGGTTGACCAGTTCGGCACCACCAAGCCCCTGCTGGAGTGCGTCACCTCCGGTGTCCTCCGCGGTGCCGTGGCTATGGTCGGCTGCAACAACCCCAAGGTTCGCCCCGACTTCGCCCACATCCAGTTGATGAAGAAGCTGCTGGAAAACGACATCATCCTCATCGTCTCCGGCTGCTCCGCCCAGGCTGCCGCCAAGGCCGGCCTCATGGATCCCGAGAAGGCCAAGGAGTACTGCGGTGCCGGTCTGAAGCGCGTCTGCGAGCTGGCAGGCATTCCTCCCGTCCTGCACATGGGCTCCTGCGTGGATATTTCCCGTATGCTGATTTTGGCTTCCGAGCTGTCCAAGGATTCCGGCCTGCCCATCTCCAAGCTGCCCGTGGTTGGCTGCGCCCCCGAGTGGATGTCCGAGAAGGCCGTCTCCATCGGCAACTACGTTGTGGCTACCGGTCTGGACACCTTCCTGGGTGTTGATCCCTACGTCAAGGGTTCCTCCGAGATCTGTGACTGGCTCACCGGCGAGCACGGCGTGAAGGATTGGGTCGAGGCCAACTACACCGTGGAGACCGATATCGAGAAGCTGGGCGACCTGATGATCGAGCGCATCGAACAGAAGCGCGCCGCTCTGGGCATCTGATTCTCCGCTCCGGGAGTCTTTCCGGAATCTACTGATTATAAATTGAGGTTCTGATTTTCATGAAACTAGCGATTACCGGCAAGGGCGGCGTGGGCAAAACCACCCTGTCCTCCACACTGGCCCGGCTCTACGCCGCCGAGGGACGCACCGTCCTGGCCGCCGACGTGGACCCCGACGCCAACCTGGGACTGGCCCTGGGCCTGACCCAGGAAGAGGTGGATGCCATCATCCCCATCTCCAAAATGCGCACTCTGGTAGAGGAGCGCACCGGCGCCAACGAGGCCAACAAGTTCTTCAAGCTGAACCCCTACGTCGCCGACATTCCGGAGAAGTACGCCAAGGAAATTAACGGCGTGAAGCTACTGGTGATGGGCACCGTGGATGTAGGCGGCAGCGGCTGTGTGTGCCCGGAGCATGTGATGCTCAAGGCCATCCTCAGCAGCCTCTCCTACCGGAAGGACGATGTGGTCGTTATGGATATGGAGGCCGGTCTGGAACATCTGGGCCGGGGTACCGCCGCCAATATGGACCAGTTCATCGTGGTCATCGAGCCAGGCGCCAGAAGCGTGCAGACCTACGGCAGCGTCAAGCGGCTGGCACAGGACTTGGGCGTGCGCCGGGTCCGGGTGGTGGCCAACAAGGTTCGGGACCAGCGGGACGAGGACTATGTCCGCAGCGTCATTCCGGCGGAGGATTTCCTGGGCTGCATCCACTACAATCCGGAGATCATGGACGCCGACCGCATGGGCAAGTCCCCCTACGACTTCTGCCCCCAGGCTATTGAGGAAATCAGACAAATCAAGGCTATTATCGATCGTGAATAAAATAGGAGGAACAACCGTGACTTTATTTGAAAGAGTTTTCGGCGGCAACGATGCCGTATACGGCCTCACTGAAGCCGCTATTGACAATGCCATTGCCCAGTACGGCGAGGCGCAGGCCGTGTCCTTCCCTGACACCGCCTACAGCCTGCCCTGCTACTACTCCGTCACCGGTGTGAAGGTGGGCACCCTGGGCGAGCTGAAGGCCGCTCTGGGTGTGGTGAAGACCCTCATGACCCGGAACAACCGCCTGAACGACGCCTTTATGTCCGGCGTGGCCACTGCCCTGTGCGCTGAGTTCATCGAGGTTCTGAAGTACATCAACGGCGCCACTCCCTATGAGCTGCCCTGCTACGGCCATGTGTCCGACGCCTTTGTCCGGAATCTGGGCGTGCCCCTGGTCACCGGCGACATCCCCGGCGTTGCCGTCATCCTGGGCTCCGCTCCCTCCGCCGACGAGGCCGTGGAGCTGGTGAAGAGCTACCAGAGCCAGGGCATCCTGGTGACCCTGGTGGGCGGTGTCATCGATCAGCTGGCCGAAAAGGGCTACAAGACCGGCGACAATGTCCGCGTCGTGCCCCTGGGCAAGGACGTGACCTCCGTCATCCATGTGGTGTCCGTGGCCCTCCGTGCCGCCCTGATCTTCGGCAACGTGACCCCCGGCGACGCCGGCAGCCTGATGAAGTACACCATGGACCGTGTGCCCGCCTTCGTCAACGCCTTCAAGCCTCTGGACGACGTCATCGTGGCCTGCGGCGCCGGTGCCATTGCCCTGGGCTTCCCCGTTGTCACCAACGAGACCGAGAACATCTTCCGTGTTCCCAAGAGCCTGATTGTGCAGGAGGATGTGTCCAAGTTCAACGCCACCTCCCTGGAGGCCCGGGACATCAAGATCAAGATCACCAAGATCGACATTCCCGTCTCCTTCGCCTCCGCCTTTGAGGGTGAGATCATCCGTAAGGGCGATATGCAGGTGGAAATCGACGGCTCCCGTGTGGACTGCTTCGAGCTGGTCCGCACCAAGGAGGCCAACGAGGTGGAGGACCACAAGATCGTTGTGGAAGGCCCCGAGCTGGACGAGATTCCCGTGGGCTCCAAGATCTCCCTGTCCTACACCGTGGACGTGGCCGGTAAGAACATGCAGCCCGACTTCGAGTCCGTCATGGAGCGTAAGTTCCATGCCTACCTGAACTGCATCGAGGGTGTCATGCACACCGGTCAGCGTGACATGATCCGTGTCCGTATCTCCAAGGCCGACTTTGAGGCCGGTTTCCGGTTCAAGCACCTGGGCGAGGTTCTGTACGCCAAGGTCAAGAGCGAGTTCGAGGCCGTTGTGGACAAGTGCCAGGTGACCATCGTTGTGAACGCCGAGAAGAACGCCGAGCTGCGCAAGCATGCCAACGAGGTCTTTGCCAAGCGTGACGACCGTCTGCGCTCCATGACCGACGAGTCCGTCCCCGTGTACTACACCTGCATCATGTGTCAGGCCTTCTCCCCCAGCCATGTGTGCATCGTCACCCCCGAGCGTCTGGGCCTCTGCGGCGCCGTGTCCTGGCTGGACGCCAAGGCCACCAACGAGCTGGATCCCCAGGGTCCCTGCCAGGTGGTTCCCAAGGACCGCTGCATCGACGAGAACCTGGGCCGCTACGAGGACGTGGACGAGGCCGTCAACAAGTACTCCCACGGCGCTTTGGAGCATGTGACCCTGTACTCCCTGTTCCAGGATCCCATGACCTCCTGCGGCTGCTTCGAGTGCATCTGCGGCGTGGAGCCCGTCTCCATGGGCGTTGTCATCACCTGCCGTGAGCATGCCGGTGTGACCCCCCTGGGCATGAGCTTCTCCGAGATGGCCTCCATGACCGGCGGCGGCGTTCAGACCCCCGGCTTCATGGGCCATGGCAAGCAGTTCATCTCCTCCAAGAAGTTCCTGAAGGCCGAGGGCGGCCTGGGCCGTATCGTCTGGATGCCCAAGGAACTGAAGGAGCAGGTCCGGTCCCGTCTGGACGAGGCCGCAAAGGAGCTGTACGGCATAGAGAACTTCACCGACATGATTGCCGATGAGACCATCTGCACCGAGGATCCCGAGCAGCTGCTGAACTACCTGTCTGAGGTTGGCCACCCCGTCCTCAGCATGGAGCCCTTCGATATGTAATGTATTCCAAAATCTTCCAGGCGGTAACGCCTGGAAGATTTTTTTTAAGGAGGTTTTTTTATGCGCACTATATCCATCATCGGCCTGGGCAGCCGGGGCAAGGATGCCTATGCCCGGGCACTGGCGGATTTAAAGGACCGGGCAAAAATTGTAGCCGTTGCGGATTGCGACCCTGCCAAGGTGGCAGAGGTGGCCCGTGAATTTGCGGTTCCCGCCGAAAACTGCTTCTCCTCTGCCGAGGAGCTTCTGGCCCAGCCGAGGCTGTCGGACGTGATCTTCATCTGCACCCAGGACCGGCAGCACGTTCCCCAGGCCATTCCCGCCCTGCGGAAGGGCTATGACGTTCTGCTGGAAAAGCCGGTTTCCCCGGATATTGAGGAGTGCAAGGAGCTGCTGCGGGTCTCCCGGGAAACCGGCCGGAAGGTGGTCGTATGCCATGTGCTGCGGTACTCCCCCTTCTACCGGAAGATTCACGAAATTCTGGAATCCGGCAGAATTGGAAAGCTCATTTCCATTCAGGGCATCGAAAACGTGGGCTTCTGGCATCAGGCTCACAGCTTCGTCCGGGGCAACTGGCGCCGTCAGGATGAAACCTCCCCCATGATCCTTGCAAAGTGCTGCCACGACATGGATCTGATGGTCTGGCTCACCGGGAAAAAGTGCCTTCGCCTGTCCTCCTTCGGAAGCCTGTCCCATTTCCGTGCCGAAAACGCCCCTGCCGGAGCCGCAAAGCGATGCACAGCAGGCTGCAAGGCCAAGGAAAACTGCCCCTATGATGCTGAAAAAATCTACCTCTACAGCAAAAAAACCGGCATTCTCCACGGCAAAAACGACTGGCCCTGCAACATTCTTGCCCTGCATCCCGATGAGGCCAGCATCCGTCAGGCCATCGAGGAAGGTCCCTACGGCCGGTGTGTCTACTTCTGCGACAACGATGTGGTTGACCACCAGGTGGTGAATCTGGAAATGGAGGGTGGCCTCACCATCAACTTCACCATGTCCGCCTTCACCGCAGGCGGGGGACGGTATACCAACTTCATGGGCACCCACGGGGATATCATCGCCGATATGGCAAAAAACACAGTCACCGTGACCCCCTTCGGCAAGGAGCCTGAGGTCTGGGACTTCAACCAGGAACGGGAGCGGATGTCCGGCCACGCGGGGGGCGACAACGTACTGATTTCTGACTTCCTGGACTATCTGGAGGGCAAAAATCCCCCCAGCATCACCACTCTGGAGGATTCCATGGAAAGTCACTTCATCGCCCTGGCAGCAGAAAAGTCCCGGGTCCAGGGCGGTCAGGTCATAGACATGGAAGAATTTCGGATTTAAACGATTGTCACTGTAGGGGAGGGTCATGACCCTCCCGGCGGTAGGTTCCAGTATTTACAAATAAATTCGGGCGAATCCGCAGTGAGTTTGTCTCATATTCGCCGAAATGCGGAACGTATTGTTTTTGCATACTGCCGGGATGGTCATGACCCTCCCCTACTACCATGGAACATCTAAATCTTTACGAATCACTGTAGGGGGCGGCCTC